>CAZYUT010000029.1:0-19877 GCA_964650735.1 uncultured Hyphomicrobiaceae bacterium | reverse complement strand
TAAAGCGCCATCACAGGCAAAACCGCGCCGTTCATGGTCATCGACACGCTCATCTGGTCGAGCGGGATGCCGTCGAACAGCGTGCGCATGTCGAGGATGGAGTCGATCGCCACGCCGGCCATGCCAACATCCCCGCTGACGCGCGGATGGTCGCTGTCATAGCCGCGATGGGTGGCGAGATCGAAGGCGATGGACAGGCCCTTTTGCCCCGCCGCGAGGTTGCGCCGGTAAAACGCGTTGGAGTCCTCGGCCGTCGAAAAGCCCGCATATTGCCGGATGGTCCAGGGCCGCTGCGTATACATCGTTGGGTATGGTCCGCGCAAAAACGGCGGCAGACCGGGATAGCTCTCCACCGCGTCCAGCCCCGCCAGGTCGGTCGCGTCATAAACTGGTTTGACCGCAATGCCTTCCGGGGTCTCCCAAGCCGCGCCTTTGGCCTCTGGCGCGGCGGTCGGCGCGGGCATCTGCCACGGCACGGCGCTGTAGTCGGGGATCTTGCTCATGGCTTTCTCTGCTTCGCAGCGTTGTCTCAGCCGGCCTCGGTTTCTTCGGCCGCACGGCGGCGCGCCGCATCGATGACCTCGTCGACCTTCAGGATCTCATGCGCCTCGCGCAGGATGGCGAGCGCGTCGCAACCCTCGAACAGCACGCGCTGGATCGCGCGCGCATCCGCCTCCAGCAGCATCTCCAGCGTGTCCGGCTTGCCAGCGATGTAGACCGCCGCCGCGCCGCGCGCGCGCAAGCCTGAGACCACGCCTGCGAGCTTGGCGTAATCCGCGTCGCGCCCGCACAGGCAGGCGATCATCGCGCCGCTTTCACGAAACGCCTCAGCCACCGCCTCGGCGCTATCGAAGCCGGGGCTGTCGATCGCTTCGATGCCCCCGGCCTCGAAGAAGTTCCTCGCCCAGGTTGCGCGCTCGGTGAAGACGGCCAGCGCGCCGATATTCGCGAGGAACACCGACGGACGCACGACCGCGACCTCCAGCGCTTCGTCGGAGGCCGCGCGAAGCGCCTCGAACCCGGCGGCGTCCCGCACAGCCGGATCGGGTAGCGGCGGGATCGGCTCGCATGGCTCATGCAGCGCGGCGGCCAGATCGGCCATGCTTGCCCCATTCATGGCGGCTTCGACCAACCTGGCCATGCGCTCGCCCTGCCCGGCTGGCGGCAAATCAGGGGGCGTGCCGGGTTCAGCCGCCGCCCGCTCGCTCTCGGTGACGAACGGGGTGGGCGCTTCATCGAGATGGGGATAGGTCGATACGCCGGTGATCGCCCGTTCGCGCCGCGCGATCTCATCCGCGCGCCGCTCGCGCACGCCCTTCAGCCGCCGGGCGGCATCGCCGCTCCTGAGCGCGGAAAGCAAGCCGCCGCCCGTCTCGATGTCCTGAAACACCGACCACGCCCGCGCCGCCAGATCATGGGTGAGCGTTTCGACATACCACGAGCCGCCCGGCGCATCGATGACGTGGCCAAGCGCCGCCTCTTCGGCGAGGATCACTTGCGCATTGCGGGCCAGCCGCCGCGCTAAGCTATCCGGCACGCCCGCCGCCGCGCTGAACGGCAGCAGCAGGATCGCCCGCGCGCCGCCGGTCGCCGCCGCGAAGGCCGCTGCCGTCGCGCGCAGCAGGTTGGTATGCGGATCAAGGCTCGTCATGGTCCGAAATGACATCTCAGCCGTGATCGACGCGGGCTGCGGGGCGATGCCGGCGGCTTCGGTCACGCGCGCCCAAAGCGCACGTCCCGCGCGGAATTTCGCCATGGACAGGAACACATCCGGGTCTGCGGTGAAGTGCAAGCCGATCATCTGCGCCGCCTCGTCGAGCGCCGCACCCGCTTCGGCCAGCGCCCGCCAATAGGCTACCGCCGCCGCCAGGGTGCAGCCCAGCTCTTCGACAGCCGAGCCGCCGGCCTGATGCCAAACCCGCCCAGAGGCAATGAACGGCGTCATGCCCAGCCCTTCGCGCCGCGCGAACAGCGCGCAGTCGACGGCGTCAGCCAGCGCCTTGCCGCTGCGCACAGGCAACTCGCCGCGTGCGGCCATGACCGACAGCGGATCGAGGCCAAGCGTGCCGGATAGCCGGCCAAGCGCCACGCCCTGCCTGCGCGCCAGGGCAATCAGCAGGGACGCTGCTGGCAGACCATGCGCGCTCGGGGCCAGGTAGATCGGCGTCGCGTCGAGCGGAATGCCGGCCAGCGCCTGCTCCAGCTGCGTAAGCTCACTCAGGGCCAGCGCGCTGCCGCCATAGGGCACCCCATCGGGGAGCTGAAGCCAGAGGCCATCCGCGCCGTTCGCCAGATCCTCGCGGGCCTGCGCATTCGCTTCGGCCGGATCGCGCCGGTCGGCCAACTGCAGCACTTGCCAACCGCGCGTCCCGGCAGCTGCCCCGCCGCGCACGAACGGCGCAACGCCCGGGCTCCCCGAGGCCAGCACCTCATCACCAGCACTCAGCACCGTGTGCAGCGGACCGATTTCCGCGCCCGTGTCGAGTTGCACGTTGAGGGTCTCAAGCGGCGCTCCGCCCAGAGCTTTGGCTACTTCGCGCCGCCACTGCGCCGCCGCGCTTTCAACATCTGTGTCGGGTCGCAAATCGCTCATGGGCAAACAATACTTGGCCGGTCCGGTCCCTGTCCAATGCTTAGGTGGCGCGCATTGCGCTGGCTCATGCGCGTGATGCCGATCACATCATCTCGATACGGCCTATGCCACTCTCCGAATTGAACCGGATTCATGATAGGTTCAACCATCAGAGTGGACACTTATGGTGTTGTGGGACGCACAGCCATGGAGGCAAACGTGACGACCAGTTATTTCCCAACGCGGGCTACGGGCGCGGCCATTATTGCCGGCCTCGCCGCCCTGACTTCCGTTCCGGCTGCCGGGCCGGCGTCGGCCGCCATCCGTTGCGATGGCAACTTCCAGATCAACCAATACGGCCGCATCAACACGCCTTATTGCGAGGACGACTACTTGGCCCGGGTCGCGCGCGAATACGGCGTGAGAGTCTCGGCCGACGCCATCCGCGGAAATCCGAGCGTTAAGGAGCGGACCTGCCGGCTCGTCGGAAATGACAACCGCGTCCGGTCAACCTGCCAGCAGTATATGCCCCATAACGACAATCGCCGCTGGCGGTAATCCGGCTGCCGCTCAAGCCATGGCGGCGAGCGCGCGCAGGCCTTCGCGATAGGTCGGATAGCGGAGTTGGATTCCCAGCTCCGCCTTCATGCGCGCGTTCGAGGTGCGCTTGTTGTCGCTATAGAAGCTGCGGGCCATCGGCGACATGTCGGCCTCCTCGAACGGCACGCGCGGCGGGCGCGGAACGCCGATCAGGTCCGCTGCGTAGTCCAGAACCTCCTGGGGCGGCGCGGGCTCGTCATCCGTAACGTTGTAGATGCGCGCGCCAGAGCGCTCTCCAGCCCGCGCGATCGCCGCTTCCAGCGCCGTGGCGATGTCCTCCACATGGATGCGATTGAAGACCTGCCCCGGCTTGACGACCGCGCGGCTTTCGCCCCGGCGCAGCTTCTCCAGCGGGCCGCGCCCCGGCCCGTAGATGCCGGACAGACGGAAGATGCCAACCGGCACGCGGGTTTCCTCCGCAAACGCTTCCCAGGCACGCTCCGCCTCGACCCGGGCCTTGCCGCGCTGCGAGGTCGGCTCGGCCGGCGTCTCCTCATCGACCCATTTGCCGTCGTGGTTGCCATAAACGCCTATTGTGGAGAGATAGCCGGCCCATTGCAGGTTCGCCGCGCGCAGGTCGTCGGCGTACTGGGCAAGCAGCGGATCGCCCTGCGCCTCCGGCGAGGCCGAGACGAGCAGATGCGTCGCTTCGCGGATCGCGCGGGCAAGCGCGGGGCTGGGCGCTGTGCCGTCGAAGGGGATGCCTTGATAACCCATCGCGTCGATGGCCAGTGCGCCCTCGGCAGAGCGGCTTGTGCCGATGATTCGCCAGCCCTGCGCATGCAGCCGCCGCGCCAGCGCCTTCGCCGAGTAACCCAATCCAACCGCCAGCAATACCGGCATTCTAGCCCCCTGCTTGCCATTCCGCGCGCACTTGCGCGTCCGTTTCGCCCGGTAAATGCACAGCCTTCAACCGCTCCCAGTCTGTCCTGTCGCCATCCGCCGCACCGAGCCGCGCAAGCGCCCACACCGCCATCGCCCGCACCAGCGGCGAGACATCCATCAAAAGCGCTCTGACCTGTGGCCGCAGGCTCTGATCGCCCGAATTGCCCGCCGCGATCAACACATTGCGGATGAAGCGGTCCCGCCCGATGCGCTTGACCGGCGAGCCGGAAAACCGGGCGCGAAAGGCCGCGTCATCGAGCGCCATCAATTCGCTCAGGGCGGGCGACCGCGCCCCATCGCGCGCGCGCAATTTCGCCTCGCTCGCTTCTCGCGCGAACTTGTTCCAGGGGCACACCGCCAGGCAATCATCGCAGCCATAGATGCGGTTGCCGACGGCCGCGCGGAATTCGGCCGGGATATGTCCCTTGTGCTCAATTGTCAGATAGGAGATGCAGCGCCGGGCATCGAGTTGATATGGCGCGGGAAACGCGTCTGTCGGGCAGATGTCGAGGCACGCGCGGCAGGAACCGCAGTGATCGGTCTCAGGCGCGTCAGCGGGCAGCTCGGCGGTGGTGAAGATCGCACCGAGGAACAGCCATGAGCCAAGATCGCGCGAGACAAGGTTCGTGTGCTTGCCCTGCCAGCCAATCCGGGCGGCTTCGGCGAGCGGCTTTTCCATAACCGGCGCGGTGTCAACGAAGACCTTGACCTCGTGCCCGCTCGCGCCGTGCAGCCAGCCCGCAAGCTGCTTGAGCCGGCCCTTGATGACATCGTGATAGTCGCGCCCCTGCGCGTAGACTGAAATCGCCCCGCGCGAGCGCTCTTCGAGCACGGCCAGCGGGTCATGATCCGGGCCGTAGTTCATCCCCAGCATGATGACACTGCGCGCCTCCGGCCACAGCGCGCGCGGCGACTGCCGCCGGCCGGCCGTCTCGGCCATCCAGCCCATCGTGCCGTGGTGGCCCTTGGCAAGGAATTCGCGCAGTCGCGGCGCCGCGTGCGGGATCGCATCAGCCGACGTGATGCCCACCGCGTCGAAGCCAGCCTCGCGCGCGCGCCGCTCCAGCTCCTCACGCAGCGCGTTGGCGTCCACGGGCCGGTTTTTTGCGAGCGTGGTCATCAGAAATCCAGATCGGCGTAATGCGCGGGCGGTGCCAGGACCGTGAGCCGGTCCTCAAGCAGCGAGCGGAAGGCCGGGCGCGACTTGATGCGCGCATACCATTCCTTCGCCTCCGGATATTTCTCCCACGGCACCTCTTCGAGATAATCCATAACCGATAGATAGGCCGCCCCCGCCAGGTCGGCAAAGCTCATGCGCTCGCCCGCCAGCCAGTCACGGGTATGCGCCAGATAGCTCACATAGCTCAGATGATAGCGCAAATTGGCGCGGCCCAGCCGGATCACTTCCGGATCGGGCGTCCGCCTTGCCTCCGGGTAACGCTGGTAGAGCTTTTCCTCCAGAATGCAGCGGCCGGCTTCCTCGTCGAACTTGCGGTGAAACCAGTCCACCAGCCGGCGGACTTCGGCCCGCGCCTCGGCCTTGCCGGGGAACAGCGTGTTCTCGCGCTTGCCGCCGGGGCCGGGCCGCCCGCTGGCGTCCGCCAGATATTCCGAAATCGCGTAAGCGCCGCACAGCCGCAGGTCCGACGGCCCCTTCAGGACAGGCAGGTGGCCGGACGGGTTAATCTCCAGAAACGCGCGGCTGACCTGCCAGGGCCGCTCCTCGGCAAGCTCCACCTCCCACGCATACTCGCCCAGGGCCAGCCGGAGCGACCGGGAAAACGGACAGAGCGGAAAGTGATAGAGCGTCCACATCGTCAGATTTCGGCTGGCTGAGCTGGCAAGGGTGGATTTGCACTGGCGCAGCAAGATACGGCGCTGTAGGAGAACCGCCAAGACGCCGCCGCAAACCCCGCTCACCTTGCCTGCGACGAAAGCGCCGCACAAGAGCGCCTGCAAAAGGATTACGCCGCATGCCCTTCGAACAACTCCTGATCCTTGCCATCGTGCAGGGGCTGACGGAATTCTGGCCGATCAGTTCTTCGGCGCATCTGATCATCGTGCCGAATTTCGTCTCCGACTGGTCGGATCAGGGCCCGCTGATCGACGTGGCGATGCATGTCGGCAGCCTGTTCGCCGTCATCATTTATTTCCATAAGGAGATGCGCGCCCTCATGCGCGGCGCGCTGGCGCTGTTGAGCGGCCGCAAAAGCGCGGAAGCGCGGGTGCTGGTCTATCTGATCCTCGGATCGCTGCCGCTGCTCGTCATCGGCTTCGCGCTGCTGAAATCCGGCTACTACGACAGCCTGCGAAGCCTTGAAGTCATTGCCTGGGCGAACATCATCTTTGCGTTGATCCTGCTGGTGATCGATGAGCGCTTCCCGACCGACCGGCACATCGGCAATCTGCGGTTGCCCGGTGTGATGTTCATCGGTTTTGCGCAGGTGCTGGCGCTTATTCCCGGCGCGAGCCGGGCGGGCGTGACCATGACAGCGGGGCGCTATCTCGGCATGGAGCGCGCGGAAGCCGCGCGCTTTGCCATGCTGCTGGCGATCCCCTCGATCCTGGGCCTTGGCGCGGGCAGCGCGCTGGAGCTTTACCAGACCGGCGGGGCCGCTTCGCTCCAGCAAGGCGCGATTGCGGCCGGATTGTCCTTCGTCGCCGCCTTTATCGCCATCTGGTTCATGATGTGGCTGCTGCAGCGCATGAGCATGCTGCCCTTCGTCGTCTACCGCTTCGCGGTCGGCGCGTTCCTGTTTGTCATCGTCTATGGCTGATCCGGCGCGCAGGGATCAGCCCTGCGGAGTGTCGCCGGTCGCGAACTCGCCGCTTGGCCGGAACCGCCAGAGATAATCCGGCACGATCGCCTCGACGCTGTGCGGCTCGATGCCGAGCGATTCCAGCGTCAAGCCCTCGTCCCTGGCGCGCTGGCTGACAACGTTGTCCTTGCGCAGGAGCCGCACCTGATCGACGGTCAGCGGCGCGTTGGGCAGCCACTGAACGAGCGCCGCCTGGATCGTCGCCATCCAGAACGGGATCGGGATATATGCGCGCTTGCGCATCGTGAATTCGCCGATCTTGTCGAGCAATTCCTTGAAGCTGTAGACATGCGGGCCGCCCAGCTCGTAGATCGCGCCGGGCTTCGCCTTGCCCTCAAGCGCCGCGCAAATCGCCTGCGCAACGTCGCCGACATAAACCGGCTGGAACTTGGTCTTGCCGAAGCCGATCAGCGGCAGCACCGGCGAAATCCGCGCCATCTCCGCAAAACGGTTGAAGAACTCGTCCTCCGGGCCGAACACGATCGACGGGCGCAGGATCACCGCGCTTGGGATCGCCTGCAGCACCGCGTCCTCGCCTTCGGCCTTGGTGCGGGCATAGCGCGAGTTGGAGTTTCGGTCTGCGCCGATCGCTGACACATGCACAAAATTGGCGATGCCGTTTTCCGCGGCCATCCGGGCGATGCGCGTGGCGCCCTCGGACTGCACCGACTTGAAAGTCTGCTTACCCGTTGGCGCGAGGATACCGACCAGATTGACAACCGCATCCGCGCCAACGATAGCGCGGCGGACAGAAGCGTCATCGCGCACATTCGCCTGGATGGGGTGGATTTGCCCCACAAGCCCATAGGAGCGCAGAAAGCCCGCAAGCTCTGGCCGGCGCACGGCCACGCGGACCCGATAGCCTGCCTGCGCCAGCGCCCAGACTGTGTGGCGGCCGATAAAGCCCGAGCCGCCGAACACCGTGACCAGCTTCGAGCCTTCCAGCGTCCTCGCCATCGCGGCAATCCTTTCCCTCACGCGTTCGCTTCGCCGCGCACAGCCTTACAACGCCGCCAACGCCGTGTGAAGCGGCGGCGGCCGGACATTGACAACGTCACGCTGTCGCAATAGCTATTGACGCAAGGCCCAGGTGGCGGAACTGGTAGACGCGCTAGCTTCAGGTGCTAGTGACCGTATGGTCGTGGAAGTTCGAGTCTTCTCCTGGGCACCACTTTCAAACTTCCGGACAGCCTTATCAACGGTGCGGCAGCTCAACACCAAACGCTGCTCCTGAGTGGATAGCGCGCGACGGCGTCAGAACCGCTCGATCAGCCGCTCCAAATATTCCAGCTCGATCGTCGGGCGTGACGGGTCGCCCAGCCGCCGCCGCAGCTCACGCAAGATCTCGCGCGCCCTTTCGACAGAAAATTCCTCCGGGATTGCAACGCTGTCGCCGGTTTCCATGCCTTGATTGCGCTGCGGCCGGCCGAGCGGATCGCGCCCGCGCATTCCCGGCCCCATCGCGCCCATGCTCTGCTGGCCGAACTGCTGCAGGATTTGCTGGGCCATGTCTTGCGCGCCCTGACGCAGCCGGTCGAGAGCCAGCGTCTGCTGCTGGGTCGCGCGCTGGCCGTCGCCCTGGCCTAGCGCCTCTCCGGCCTCGCCCATGGCTTCGCCCGCGCCGTCAAGCTCGCCCGGGATCTGCGCGCCGGATTGCTGCATTTGCTCCATGAGACGGCGCAACGCCTCCTCAAGCTCGCGCTGCTGGCTGCCGAGCTGGCCGAACTGCCCCTCGCCCTGACCGCCTTGACCGCGCTGACCTTGACCCTGACCCTGCTGGCCCTGGCCGCGCTGCCCTTGGCCGAACTGCTGGCCTTGCTGACCCTGTTGCCCTTGCTGCCCCTGTTGCGGCTGGCCTTCACCCTGCCGCTGCGCGCGATAGGTCTCATCGAGCAGGCGCTGCTGTTCCTGGACGATCTCGCTGAACTGCTTCAGCATCTCCATCATCTGCTGGGCCTGCTGCGACTGCCCGGGCTGGCCCGCGCGCAGGTTCTCCAGCATGTTGCGCAACTGGCTGAGCATCTGCTGCGCCTGCTCGCGCGAGCCGGTCTTGGCAAGATCCTCGATGTCCCGCAGCATCTGGTCGAGATCCTGCGCGGACAGCATCCGGCTCGGGTCCATCGGCGGCATCTCGCCCATTTCCCCGGCATTCTGCTGCGCCCGTTCGGCCAGTTCGCGCAGGAATTCGGAAAGCGCTGTGCGCAACTCCTGCATCAGCTGCTCGATCTCTTCGGGCGAAGCGTTCTCCTCCAGCGCTTGGCGCAGCGCCTCTTGCGCCTGGCGCAGCCGCGCCTCCGCATCCGACAAGTCCCCGTCCTCGATATGCAGCGCGATCGTCCAGAGCTGGTCGACGGCGGACTTGACCGATTCGATGTCCGTCTCGTGGATCAGCCGCCAGTAAACCGAGCGCAGGGCCAGATAAACCACCTTATCATCGAAAAACTTGTCCGGACCGAGCGTCAGCGCATCCAGCATGCGCACCACGCCGCGCACATCGCGAGGATTGGCCACCAGTGCACGACGCTGCTCGATCACTGCCTTGGCCAGGGGCTTTGTGAACTCACGCTCGGGCAGCGTGAAACGCTTCGTTTCGCTGTAGCCGGTCTGTCCCGCGAGGTCGCGCGCCTTCAGGATCACCTCAACCGGCAGGCCGGCCCACGGATGCGATGTCAGATCCTTGAAGGTCTGGTCCTCGACCGATTTCATGTCGCCGCCAGAAAGCGGCAGAGCAATCTCCGGAGCAGCCCACGGCCCATCGCGCAGACGCGCCTCGCCCTTGTCATCGAGCAGGCGGAACTCAGCCACAGCAGAGGTCAGACCATAATCGTCCTCCGCCCTGTAGGACAGCTGCAGAGCCTGGCGCTGCGTCTCTGCCGGATCTTCGGAGAACTGTATGACAGGCGGATCGTCGGCGATCACCGAGATCGGCCAGGCGGCCACGAGTTGGCCGTTGTGCCGCAGCGTGGCCGTCTGGGACCAGTCCAGTGTATGGCGCAGAGTCGCGACCGCCGTGGCATCCCCGGCGCCTTCGAGTGCAAGCGCTTCGCTTTTCCCGTCGCCCGAAATGTCCAGCGTGAGGTCTTCCGCAGCGGCGTTGTTCACGCGGATCGTCAGTTCGCTGCCTTCGGGCACCTCCCACTCGCGGCGCTCCGGAGCATCGCTCACGCGCACCGGCCCACTGGCGAGCGTGATTGGCGCCTGGCCCGTGTAGACCGGCGGGGCGATCCACGCATCGAGCCGCAACGATGCGACCGCCTTGGACGCGCCGAGATCGAACGCGGTTGCAATGCGCTCGCGCATTTGGCCCCAGGTGGCGGTGACGGCAACGATCAGCATTAGGGTAAGGAGTGCGCGCAGCGCGAAGGGATCGGCGCGGTCGGTGCGCGGATGCGGCGCGCCGGGTTTCAACTTCTGCACCGCGTCTGCCATACGACGGCGATAGGCCTGCCAGAGACGACGCGCGGCCGGGCTTGCATTGCCCGCTGGATTGTCCTCAAGCGCCGTCGCCGGGCGGTGCGGCACCCCGGAGCGTTTTTCAAGCCGCCGCAGCGCTTCGTCGCGCGTGGGCAGGTTGACGCGCACGAGCGGCACGAGCGAGGCCACCAAGGCGATCGCGAAGGCCCAGAGCAGCGCCAGATGGACCGTGCGCCCGAGCAGGGGCCACAACCCCATGAGCGAGACGAGAACGAAAGTGCCAACAACGCCAACCGGCAGCCACAGGCGCGGCCAGAGCCGCTCAAGCAGCATGACGCGGCGCATCTGGCCAATCTTGCGTTGCAGGAGGCGTTCAGGAGAAGGCTCGGTCGAAGTCAAATCGCTCGGTCCATTGCTGTGGCGCGGCACGAGCCGCAGGGCGCATCATATTCGCCACAGGGTAAGGCAAAATTGCGCGATACCGAAATCAAAACCGCGCCAGCGGAAAACGTCAGGCGCGGCCGATCGCCTCGCGCGGGCTCAGCCAGGGCGCAATCTGCTCCGCCGCGAGCATGTCTTCGTAGCTGGGGCGCGGGCGTGCGACAGCGTATTCATCGCCCCGCACAATCACTTCGGGCACCAGCAGCCGGCTGTTGTAGGTCGAGGCCTGCACCGCGCCGTATGCGCCTGCTGTCATCACCGCGCCGAGATCACCCTCACGAAACGGTGGCAGCGCCCGGTCCCGCGCCAGAAAATCGCCGGTTTCGCAGACCGGGCCGACAATGTCCTGAACAAGTGCAGGCTCGGACGCACGCGCCTCGTCCACAGCCCAGATGTCGTGATGGGCGTCATACAACGTCGGGCGGATCAGGTCGTTCATACCGGCATCGACGATCGTGAAGCGCTTCTGGTCGCCGTGTTTCAGATACAGCACGCGGAACACGAGGATGCCGGCATTGCCCGCGATCATGCGGCCAGGCTCAAACAGCAGCCGGCAGCCGAGCGACCCGGCGGCCCGCTCCACGACGCGCGCATAGTCATCCGGGTGCGGTGGAATGTCGTCCGTACCGCGATAAGGCACGCCAAGGCCGCCGCCGAGATTGACGAAGTCGATCGCATGTCCGGCAGAGCGCAATTCGCCGACAAGATCGCTCAACAGCTTGAAGGCGCGCTCGAACGGCTCAAGGTCGGTGATCTGACTGCCGATATGCATGTGGACGCCGCATGGCTCCAGCCCCGGGAGCTCCGCCGCGAGCGCATAGAGCGCCTGTGCGTCGTTCCACGGCACGCCGAACTTGTCCTCGGCCTTGCCAGTCGAAATTTTCGCGTGGGTGCGCGCGTCAACATCGGGATTGATGCGAAAGGCGATGCGCGCAGTCTTGTTCTCTGCCTCAGCAACCCCGGCCAGCGCGCGGGCCTCAGCCTCCGACTCAACATTGAAGCCATAAATTCCGGTATCGAGCGCGAACGCCATCTCGTCGCGTGTCTTGCCGACGCCGGAGAAGACGATGCGCGACGGCGGCACCCCCACGGCAAGCGCGCGGCGCAGCTCGCCCCCGGAAACCACGTCCATGCCCGCGCCTTGCTGCGCCAGCGTCTTGATGACCGACAGGTTGGAATTCGCCTTGATCGAGTAGCAAATCAGCGTGTCGCGGCCTGCAAAGGCATCAGCGAACACGCGGTAATGCCGCTCGAGCGTCGCGGTGGAATAGCAGTAGAACGGCGTGCCGATATGCGCAGCGAGATCGGCGAGGTTCACGTCCTCGGCGTGGAGGGTCCCGCGACGGTAACTGAAATGATGCATTGCATCTGCCCTTGAGCGCTTGTGCGGGATGTGTCTGTCACCCGCGCGGCGCGGGCGGGATCAGAGCAGAACGTCGAGGATGAACGGGTCGTGCGGCTCTTCGACCTTCTCTTCGCGCTCCTCGATGACTTCACCGCCTTCGCCGCTCACGCCGTCGGCCTGGGCCGTCTTGGCCGGGTCGACCGGCGGCTCCAGCGGTCCGCGCTTGCCGCAGGCGGTCAACCCGAAGGCAAGCACAAGCAACGCCGCACACAGCGCAACATGTTTCTTTCGCATGGCTTCGTCCCCCTGTCCGTCGCCGGCCGGTGCCTCGATCTCTCATTAAGCCTCATCGGCAAGGCGTTGCAACCATGCGCTGGCCTGGGCGCGCACATTTTCCGGCGCTGTGCCCCCAAAGCTCACCCTGCTGGCGACCGAATTCTCCACCGAGAGGACCCCGAACACATCTGCTGTGATGCGCGGCTCGACCGCCTGCATGTCGGGAAGCGGCACCGCCTCCAGCGCCAGCCCACGCTCCTCGGCCAGCCGCACGATGCGGCCGGCAACGTGATGCGCCTCGCGAAACGGCATCCCGAGCGCGCGCACCAGCCAGTCCGCCAGGTCCGTCGCGGTGGAATAGCCGCGCGCCGCCGCTTCGCGCATCCGCTCGGGGTTCGGCTGCAGGTCCTCGATCATGCCGGTCATCGCCGGGAGCATCAGCGCGAGCGCATCGAGCGCGGCGAAGGCTGGCTCCTTGTCCTCCTGCATGTCCTTGGAATAGGCGAGCGGCAGCCCCTTCAACACGATTGCGAGCGCCTGAAACGCTCCGGCGATCCGCCCAACCTTTGCGCGCACCAATTCCGCCGCGTCAGGGTTGCGCTTCTGCGGCATGATCGACGAGCCGGTGGTGAAGCGGTCTGACAGCTTTGCGAAACCGAACTCGGCGGAGCACCACAGCACGATTTCCTCTGCCAGCCGCGAAAGATGCACCGCGAGTATGGTCCCGGCCGCCAGCGTCTCCATGACGAAATCGCGCGCGGAGACGGCATCCAGCGAGTTCGCCATCGGGCGGTCGAAGCCGAGCGCATGGGCGGTCTGAGCGCGGTCGATCGGGAACGAGGTGCCGGCCAGCGCCGCCGCGCCCAGCGGGCTTTCGTTGAGCCGCGCGCGCGCATCCGTCAGCCTGCCGCGGTCGCGCGCGAACATCTCGACATAGGCGAGCAGATGATGGCCGAAGGTCACTGGCTGCGCGGTCTGCAGATGCGTGAAGCCAGGCATGACGTCGTCCGCATGTTCTTGCGCCTTGCGCGCCAGCGCGGTCTGTAGCTTGACGATCTCGCCAGCCAGATCGTCGAGCGCATCGCGGATGTAAAGCCGCAGATCGGTCGCCACCTGGTCGTTGCGCGAGCGCGCGGTGTGCAGCTTCCCAGCCGCCGGTCCGATCAACTCAGCCAGCCGCGCCTCGACATTCATGTGGATGTCTTCGAGCTCGCGCGAGAACGCAAAGCGGCCCTCGGCGATCTCCTGCTCCACCTGGTCGAGCCCGGCTGCGATCTTGCCGGCTTCCTCGCGCGTTAAGATGCCGCAGTCGGCAAGCATGGCGGCATGCGCCTTCGAGCCGGCGATATCCTGGCGGTAAAGGCGCTTGTCAAAGTCGATCGAGGCGTTGATCTCCGCCATGATGGCGTCAGCGGCGCTTGCAAACCGCCCGCCCCACATTTTATTGCCCATGAGAGATTTGTTTCACCAACGGCTGAGTGAATGAGATGGCATGCGACAACGGGAACACCACTGGCAAGACGCCTCGCCGCCCCGGTTTCTTCATCTATATCTTGGGGATGGCGCTTGCGGCAATCGCCGGTTTCGCTGTCGCCGAGTTTGTGGTGCCTCCCGCGCAGCAGCCACTGATGGTCGCACAGCAGCCTCTGCCGACCTCGGGCCACAGCGCGCGAGCCGCACTGAAGGACACTGGCCTCGACAAGCTCGTCGTTCACAGCGCGCCGCGCGAGGTGCCCGACTTCTCCTTCATCGACGGCGATGGCGAAACGCGCACGCTCGCGGATTGGCGCGGCAAGCTCCTGCTCGTCAATATCTGGGCGACATGGTGCGCGCCGTGCAAGGAAGAGATGCCCGCGCTCGACCGGCTGGAGGCCAAGCTGGGCGGCGAGCGTTTCGCGGTGCTGCCGATCAGCGTGGACCAAGGCGGGCTCAACAAGCCGCGCGCGTTCCTGGGAGAGATCGGCGCGGATAACCTGCCGCTGCTGCTCGACCAGACATCGCGGCTGAACTTCACGCTCGAAGCCATGGGCCTGCCCGCGACACTCATCATCGACGCGCAGGGCCGCGAGATCGCCCGGATGATCGGCCCTGCGGAGTGGGATTCGCCCGAGGCGATCGCACGGCTGCGCCAGTTTATGGCCGCAGAGGGCTGAAGCGCTTTTCGATCAACCGGGGCTACGTCATGCCCGTGCTTGACACGGGCATCCATTGCCGAAGCCAGAACTCGATGCTGGATTGCCGGATCAAGTCCGGCAATGACGACTATCGCGCTGAATTCCTGCTCGAAAAGCGCATCAATCCTTGAGGTTGACTTCATCCACCGTCACCACGCGGAAAGTGCGCATCGTGTCGTCCTGCTCGTGGATCGAGACGTATTCGCCGGGGATGAAGTGTTCGTCATTGAACCGGTAGCCCGCCTCGTCGTCGTCCTCGTCGCCGTAAATATCGTAGTGGAAGGCCCAGTGCCCGCCGGGTTTGCGCACCAGATGGCCGAGCTCGTCATCCTCGTCGCCCCAGAAACGGCGCACGCGGCAGTGCGCACGCTCCTTCCTCCAGAGCTCCGGGTCGAGCTTGCCGTCCGCGTCGAGCGGCGCGACCAGATCGTAGCCGTGCCGGCGGCTGCCCCGCGGAAACTCGTGATCGCGCGCCAGTTCAAGCCGGATTTTCTTCAGGCCCATGAAAGTCCTCCCGATTTCTGCTTTTGTTAGTGCGACATCACCGTGGGAACCTTCACCGCGCCGAGCATGGTCCGCGACACGCCGCCGAACACCAGTTCGCGGAAGCGCGAATGACCATAGCAGCCCATAACGAGCAGATCGGCTCCCTCTTCCGCGACACGTGAATTCAGGTAATCGCTTGCGGAGCTGTGGCCGGTTTCGACGGCCTCAACCTTCGCCGGCAGCCCGTGCCGCGCGAGATTTGCGGCGAGCTTGCCCGCATGCTCCTCAGCCTCACGCCGCGCGTCGGCATCGCTAGCCAGCGTCAGAATGGTGATGGCGTCTGCATGCGTCATGAGGGCGAGTGAGTCGAATACCGCGCGGGCGGCTTGCGGCGAGTTGTTCCAGGCGATCAGCACGCGCTTTGGCGGGATCTGCACGGATGCCTCGGGCGGTATCACCAGCACCGGGCGCCCGCCCTCGAGGATCAGCCGCTCCGGCAAATCGAGCGTCGTGACATCCACGCTCTCCGGCTCGACCTGTGGGCACAGCACCAGGTCGGCGCTCACGGCTTCCTCGACGATGCGCCCCGGCAGCGCACTGTATTCCGAAGTGCCAGAGCGCCATTCCGAGCTGATGTTCTCATCGGCCATACGGGCCTTGAAGCTTTCCTCCAGCTTCTTGGCGCGCTCGCGGAGCGGCTTGCGCATCTGCTCGATGACATCCGGCGGCATGGCGATCGCGACCTCGCCATAAGCCGGGTAATAGGAGGCCTCCAGATGCAAGCCGACGATATGAGCGCCCTGCGCCTTTCCCAGCGCGACGGCGGACTTAAGCACAGGTTCAGCGAGCTCTTCTGAGGGAAGATAGGCGAGGACGGTCTTGATGGTCATGAGGCGCTCCCTTGGGGTGTGCTTTTGCGCACCGGAGTATAGCATCATGGGCAGATGCGTGCGCCTCGGCTTTGATGTGTGTCAACTGGAAGGAACGGCGGGCGCAACGCCTTTTTTTGGGACGCCGCGCCCGGCGCATGCGTTCAGCTGCTCTTGATCTCAATTTTGCGGGTCTGTTTCTCGGCTTCCGGCGAACGCGGAATGGAAATCTTCAGCACGCCATTGTCGAAGCTCGCCTCGACCCTGTCCTGATCCGGCTCAAAGGGGATCGCGAAGCGGCGCATGTAGGTGCCATAGGCGCGCTCGACGACGTGGTAGCGCTCGCCCTCGCCGCCTTCTTCCTTCTCCTTCTTGTGCTCAGCCTTGAGCGTCAGGATGCCCTCGCTCAGGTCAAGCTCGATGTCCCTCTGATCCACGCCCGGAAGCTCGGCGGTGACCTCCAGACCCTTTTCGTTTTCAACGACATTCACGCGCGGGGAGATGACGCCTTCGGGCAGCGAGGCAGCGGGGGTGCCAAAGCCGCGCATGAAGTCGTCGAATACGCGGTCCATCTCGCGGCGCATCAGCGCGAAGGGATCATCATCGCGGCCGCGGCCAACAACGCTCGGCCGGCCTCTGGGAATGAGCGGGTTCCATACCATTGACTTCCCTCCTTTCAATTACACCTGCATTTCTCAAACGCAGCATTCGCAAATCGGTTCCAAGCATCCACGCTGGATATGTGCCGTCTTCAAAAAGGCGTCAACTGACCGAATCCTCGCTTTTCAAACAACGGCGAACTTGCGCGCGCAGGCGGATCGGGCAAGGGTGCGGCCATGCCATCCAAGATGAAAAAGGCCGGGCTGCGGCTGCGCGTGTTCCTTGATCCCGACATCGCGATCGGGCCGGGCAAGGCCGAAATCCTCGAAGGCATTCGCGAAACCGGCTCGATCGCCGCGGCGGGCCGGCGCATGAGCATGAGCTACAAGCGCGCCTGGCTGCTGGTCGACACGATGAACGCCTGCTTCCGCGAACCGCTTGTCGAAACCAGCCGGGGCGGGCGCAGCCAGGGCGGAGCGCGGCTGACCGAAACGGGTGAGCAGGTGCTGGCGCACTACCGGCGCATGGAGGCCAAGGCCGCCGAGGCGGTCGAAGAGGAGATGTGCGCGTTGCGCGCGCTGCTCAGCGATATGTCCGGGCAGAAATAACGGTTGCCCGCTCTTGCTGGTCTCGTTATGTTTATCTGCACATAACGCTTCAGTCGATTGCTGAGGGAGGATGCCATGCGGCTCGGCGACGCCAAGGCCCGGTACATTTCGCGTGCCTGTCTGATCGCTGTCATGGTCGTCATTTTCGCCTCAGGAGCCACTGCACCAGCCCGCGCCAACGACGCGACCTTTGTGGTCGCGACAAATTTCAAGGCCGTCATCGCGGAACTTGAGAAGATCTTCGAAGCCGACAGCGAGCATGACGTGACCATCACCACAGGCTCGACCGGCAAGCTTTACGCCCAGATCAAGAACGGCGCGCCCTTTGATGCCTTCCTGGCCGCCGATCAGACGCGGCCGATGATGCTGGAGGAAGAAGGCGACATCGTTCCGGAAAGCCGGTTCACCTACGCTGTTGGGCAGATCGTGCTCTGGAGTCCTGATCCTGAACGCATTGGCAGCGACGGCGTCGCGGTGCTCAAGGCCGGCGATTTTGATTTTATCGCGATCGCCAACCCGGAACTCGCGCCCTACGGCCTGGCTGCGCAGCAGGTCATGGAGCATTACGGTCTCTGGGAAGCGTTATCCCCGAAGATCGTCATGGGCGAGAATATCGGTCAGGCCTTCTCAATGGCGGCGACCGGCAATGCCGAGCTTGGCTTCGTTGCCCTGTCATCGGTGCTCGCGCCCGGAAATGAACAAGAGGGAAGCTGGTGGGATGCGCCGGACGAGGCGCACGCGCCGATCCGTCAGGACGCGGTGCTGTTGAAGCGGGGCGCGGATAACGAGGCCGCGAAGGCCTTTCTAGACTTTATCCGCTCGGACGAAGCAGCCGAAGTCATCAAGAGTTTCGGATACGCTGTGGAGTGACAGCGTGAGTATGCCCGACCTCGGACCACTGTGGCTCAGCGTGGAACTGTCCGCAGTGACAACGCTCTTTCTCCTCCTGGTCGGGACCCCGCTGGCGTGGTGGCTTGCATTCACCAATTCGCGGCTGAAGTCGAGCATCGAAGCGGTCACGGCTTTGCCGCTGGTGCTGCCGCCTACGGTGCTCGGCTTCTATCTCCTCGTGTTGTTCAGCCCGAATTCGCTGTTCGGCGGCGCATGGGTGAGCGTCACCGGCTCCACGCTTTCGTTCTCCTTCACGGGTCTGGTGCTGGCCTCGATCATCTACTCCCTGCCCTTCACGGTCCAGCCGCTTCAGGCCGCCTTCGAGTCGCTCGGGCGCGGTCCAATGGAGGCCGCCGCAATGCTGCGCGCCTCCCCGCTGGATGCCTTCTTCACCGTCGCCTCGCCGCTGGCGCTGCGCGGCTACCTCACCGCAACGGTGCTCACCTTCGCGCATACGATGGGCGAATTCGGCGTCGTCCTGATGGTCGGCGGCAACATTCCTGGCGAGACGCGCGTGATCGCAATCGCCATCTACGAGCATGTCGAGACCATCAACTACGCCGACGCGCACACCCTCTCAGCGATCCTGCTCGCCTTTTCCTTCCTCGTGCTGCTGTTCGTCTACGCCGTGAACCGGCGCTTCCCGATCCATGCGGGAGGCCGGACATGACCAATCTGGTCTGCCACGTGAGCATCGCCTTTTCGGACTTCACGCTGGATGTGGACTGCGCGCTCCCGCTTGAGGGCGTCACCGCGCTGTTCGGGGCAAGCGGCTCGGGAAAGAGCACGCTGTTGCGCATCATCTCCGGGTTGGAGAAGCGCGCGCGAGGCGTGGTGCGCTTCGGCGATGAGCTCTGGCAGGACGGCAACGGACGCCGCGTGCCGCCGCACCGGCGCGGAACCGGCTACGTGTTTCAGGATGCGCGGCTGTTTGCGCATCTCTCGGTCGCGGGCAATCTGCGCTACAGCGCCCGGCGCGCGGGCGACGGCTGCGCGATCCAGTTTGATGATGTCGTCGAAAGCCTTGACCTCGGCCCGCTGCTGGGCCGTCGCACCGGCGAACTTTCCGGCGGGGAGCGTCAGCGCGTCGCGCTCGGCCGGGCACTACTGGCGCGCCCGCGCCTGATGCTGATGGATGAGCCGCTCGCGTCGCTGGACGAAAAGCGCAAGGCCGACATCCTGCCCTATATCGAGCGTCTCCCGAGCGCGTTCCGCGTGCCGACCATCTACGTCACCCACAACATGGCCGAGGTGACGCGGCTGGCGGACCGGATGCTGGTGTTGTCCGGTGGGCGCGTCGCCGCCCATGGGCCGGTCGCCGATGTGCTCACGCGCCTCGACCTTTACCCCGAGACAGGCCGCTTTGAGGCCGGGGCGGTGCTGACCGCGACCGTCATTGGCCACGACGACGCCTATCAGCTCACGGTTCTGGACCACGCCGGCCAGCGGATCGAAGCGCCGCGTGCGGAGCTTGCTATCGGGGCACATGTCCGCCTTCGCGTGCGCGCCCGCGACGTGATGCTGGCGACGCAGCGCCCCTCGGGCATCAGCGCGCGCAACATCCTTCGCGGGACGATCCGCGAAATCGCCGAGGAGCCGGAGACAGCCTACGCCGAAACCCTTGTTGACATCGGCGGGGCAAGCCTGCGATCGCGCATCACCCGCAAAACGGTCGCTGAATTGGGGCTGGCCCCTGGCGCGCCGGTTTACGCCATCATCAAGGCGGTGACGTTCGACCGCAAATCCCTTGCCGCGACAGGTGCGTAACCTGCGGCATTGCGCCACCGGAAAACGCCTTGGTCGCCATCAATGTTCGCGGTATGTTCACGGCCCGGGGAAAAGCAATGGCCAAGCGCACGATTATCGACAAGCTGAGCATTCTCGCCGACGCGGCGAA
>CAZYUT010000028.1:0-20103 GCA_964650735.1 uncultured Hyphomicrobiaceae bacterium | reverse complement strand
CGCGACACGGCGGCGAGGGCGCGCTGTATGTCCGGCTGCGCAGGGTCGCGCCGCAAACGCCGCCGCCCGGCACGCCTGATCGCTAGAGCGCTTCCGAGGAAATCCGTGTCAGCAAGCGCGCTAGACTTAATTTTTGTATCGCATTTTGGTCGCTTCGCGCCCGTCTTTGGCTCCGGCCGCAAAACCGGTGCCCATCCCGGATCGAGTCCGGGACAGGCTTTTAATGAAAGTGCTTTAAACGGCTTCGGGAACGACGCCGGAAAGCACCGCACGGGCATCTCTCTCGTTGGGCGCGGCTGCATAGGTCGTACGGAAGCCGCCAGCCAGGCGCGAGGCGATGAAAGCGTCCGCCACCGCCGCTGGCGCGTGCCGGCGCATCTCGCAGGCCGCGGCGGCAAGCGCGAGCGTTTCGGTCAGGTAGCGGCCATCGGCTTCGGACGGCGCGTGCAGCATGTCCTTCAGCCTCTCCACCGATGCGATCAGCCGCGGCTCGCCCGCCGCTCCGCGCGCGAGCCGGTCAACCACGCGCCCCGCCGCCTCCGGGCTGCGCTGCAACACGCGCAGGACATCAAGGCACATCACGTTGCCAGAGCCTTCCCAGATCGCGTTGACTGGCGCTTCGCGATAAGCGCGGGCCAGCAGCCCTGCCTCGACGTAACCGTTGCCGCCCAGGCACTCCATGGCTTCATACAGAAACGGCGGCGCGGCCTTGCACACCCAGTATTTGACGACCGGCGTCATCAGACGGCGGTAGGCGGCTTCGTCCTCATCGGCGTCCGCGCGGTCAAAGCTGCCGGCAAGACGCATCGCCAGCATCATCGCGGCTTCGGCGTCCAGCGCCAGTTCGGCAAGCACGCGCGTCATCATCGGCTGGTCGATCAGCTTCTTCTGGAACACGGTGCGGTGCGCGCAATGCCGCGCGGCGACCTCAATCCCGAGCCGCATCAGCCCGGCCGAGCCAAGCGCGCAGTCGAGCCGCGTATACGTGACCATCTCGATGATTGCGGGCACGCCGCGGCCCTCCTCGCCGACCAGCCAGCCATGCGCCCGGACGAATTCGGCCTCTGACGACGCATTCGAGCGGTTGCCCAGCTTGTCCTTGAGCCGCTGCAGGCGGATGGCGTTGCGCGCGCCGTCCGGCAAAACGCGCGGCACGAGGAAGCAGGACAGCCCGCCCGGCGCTTGCGCCAGCACGAAGAATGCATCCGACATCGGCGCGGACATGAACCATTTATGACCCGTCAAGCGGAATGTGCCGTCGCCCGCCGGTTCGCCGCGGGTCGTGTTGGTGCGCACATCCGTACCGCCCTGCTTCTCGGTCATGCCCATGCCGAACTTGACCGCGCGCTTTTCGGCCAGCGGCGCAAGCTCGGGCTGATAGTCCCGCGCCACGATCTTCGGCAGCCACTCCCGCGCCAGCTCTGAGTTCAGCAGCAGCGTGGGAATGCTGGCATGGGTCATGGTGATCGGGCAGCAGTGCCCGGCCTCCGCCTGCGCCATCAGGAAGAACCCGGCGGCGCGCGCCACCGCTTCGCCCGCCCGGCGCTGACGCCCCTCGGCCAGATGTTCCCATGAGCGCGCGTGCAGGCCATGTTCCGAGGCAAGCTGCATCAGCGCGTGATAATGCGGATGATACTCGACCTCGTCGATGCGCCGGCCCTTCTCGTCGAACGTGCGCAGTTCCGGCGGATTTTCGTTCGCCCGCCGCGCCCAGGCCAGCACCTCGGCGCTCCCAGCGCGCTGTCCTAGCGCGGCCAGTTCGTCAGCCGCCCAGCCCGCACCCTCGCGCTGAAGCGCGGCCTGTAGGCCCGGATTGGCTCCAAA
The DNA here is from genome assembly GCA_964650735.1 of uncultured Hyphomicrobiaceae bacterium. Taxonomy (GTDB): domain Bacteria; phylum Pseudomonadota; class Alphaproteobacteria; order Rhizobiales; family Rhodomicrobiaceae; genus Dichotomicrobium. The sequence goes on along the minus strand of CAZYUT010000028.1, from coordinate 18,279 downwards.
CAAGTCGACATCCGCGAAGACGGGGCTCTGGTTGAAGACCTCATGGGTATCCGTGGCTGTCCCGGTTTCGCTCAGGGCGTCACCTGGCATGGCGTTCCTCCGTTTTTCGCAATGCGAATTTGTTCATTCATTTTTGCGCGCGGCCGCACATCTCATTGCCGATCCGCGCGGAGAGGCGTATAACCCGGGCTTTAATGAAACACGCTCTTTCCGCTTCCACACACACCTTTTCGCACCGTCAGCTTCTTGGGATCGAGGGGCTTTCGGTCCCGGACATCCATTATCTGCTCGATTTCGCTGAACGCGAATACCATGGCAATCAGGAGCGTGCGCGAAAGCGCGACACCCTGCGCGGGCGTACTCAGATCAACATCTTCTTCGAATCTTCCACGCGCACGCAAAGCTCGTTCGAACTGGCCGGCAAGCGCCTCGGCGCGGACGTGATGAACATGTCGGTGCCGACCTCTTCGGTGCAGAAGGGCGAAACGCTGGTCGACACCGCCATCACGCTCAACGCCATGCAAACCGACCTGCTGGTGGTGCGGCATCACGCGGCGGGCGCGGCGGCGCTACTGGCGCAAAAAGTGGAATGCGCGGTCATCAACGCGGGCGACGGCGCGCACGAGCACCCAACCCAGGCGCTGCTGGATGCGCTGACCATCCGCCATCACAAGGGCCGCATCGAGGGCCTGACAATCGCCATCTGCGGCGATATCCTGCACTCGCGGGTGGCGCGCTCCAACATCATCCTGTTCAACAAGCTCGGCGCGCGCGTGCGCCTCGTAGCCCCCTCCACGCTGATGCCCCCAGCCGCCGAAAAGCTGGGCGCGGAACTCTACACGCGCATGGAGGACGGTCTGGAGGGCTGCGACATCGTCATGATGCTGCGCCTGCAGCGCGAGCGGATGCACCAGTCCTTTGTCCCTTCGCGCCGCGAATATTTCCACTTCTTCGGCCTCGACCACGCCAAGCTGGCCTATGCCAAACCCGATGCGCTTGTGATGCATCCCGGCCCGATGAACCGCGGCATCGAGATTGACTCCGGCGTCGCCGACGATACCCGCAGCGTCATTCAGGAGCAGGTAGAGATGGGCGTCGCAGTGCGCATGGCCGTGCTTCAGGCGCTCGCTGCGAATCTGCCGGAGAGATAGATGTGATGCCCGCGCCCATTCCGCCTGCCCGCCGCGAACCGTGCCAGCCGCTCGCTCTTGTCAACGGGCGCCTGATCTGCCCGGCAAGCGGCCGCGACGAGCGCGGCGGCATTGTCGTTGAAAACGGCCTGATCGCCGACCTCGGACCGCATTTGGCGCAAAACGGCCCCCCTGGCGTCGAGAGCATCGACTGCGGCGGCAAGCTGCTCGCCCCGGGTTTGATCGACATGCGCGTCTTCGCCGGCGAACCCGGGCTGGAGCACCGCGAGACGCTGGAGACGGCAAGCCTGGCGGCGGCGGCGGGCGGCGTGACGACGATCATCTGCATGCCCAACACCCAGCCGGTGATCGACGGGGTCGCGCTGGTCGACTTCATCGAGCGGCGCGCGCGCGACATCGCCATCGTCAACATCCACCCCATGGCCGCAGCCACCAAGGCGCTCGCCGGCGAAGTCATCACCGAGATCGGCCTGCTGAAAAGCGCTGGCGCGGTCGCCTTCACCGACGGGCGCGGAAGCGTCGCCAGCGCTCAACTCATGCGCCTGCTGCTTGTCTATGCGCGTGATTTCGATGCGCTCGTGGTCCAGTTCCCCGAGGAGCGCACGCTATCCGAAGGCGGCGTGATGAACGAGGGCGAAGTGTCTTGCCGCCTCGGCCTGCCCGGCATACCCGCCGTCGCCGAAACCATCGTGCTTGCGCGCGATGTCCGCCTCGTCGGGCTGACGGGCGCGCGTTATCATGCTGCGCCGATTTCCTGCGCTGGCTCGCTCGATGTGCTCCGCCGGGCGCGGGCGGACGGGCTGCCGGTGTCCTGCGGCGTGTCGATCAACCATCTCGCGCTGAACGAGAACGATGTCGGCGCGTATCGCACCTACTTCAAGCTGCGCCCGCCGCTGCGCAGCGAAGAGGACCGGCAGGCGATGGTCGGCGGGCTGCGCGACGGCGAGATCGACGTCATCGTGTCCAGCCACGACCCGCAGGATTTCGACGCCAAGCGCCGCCCGTTCGAGGAAGCCGCGGATGGCGCGATCGGCCTGGAGACGATGCTGGCGGCGGCGCTCCGGCTCTATCACAATGGCGAGGTGCCGCTTCGCCGCCTGCTGCACGCGCTCTCCGCGCGCCCGGCCGAGCTGCTGGGGCTGCCGGGCGGCCGGCTGGCGGTGGGCGCGCCGGCCGATCTCATTGTCGTCGATCTGAACGCCCCCTGGGTCGTGCACGAGCGCGCGCTGCGGTCAAAATCCAAGAACACGCCTTTCGAGGACCAGATGTTTGAGGGCCGCGTTATCATGACGCTTGTTGCCGGGCGCATCGTCTATCGCTACGCTGCGGCCGATCACGCCTAACGTTAGCTTGTCCGAGCCGCGCGATGTTCAGTTACAACGCCTGGGTGGCCTCATGGCCGTACTTCGCCGCCGCGCTGGCCTTCGGCTATGCGCTCGGGTCGATCCCGTTCGGCTACATCTTCGCCCGGCTGGCGGGGCTGGGCGATATCCGCAAGATCGGCTCTGGCAATATCGGCGCGACGAATGTACTGCGCACTGGCCGCAAGGGGCTCGCCGCCGCTACGCTGATCGCCGATGCCGGGAAGGGGGCCGCCGCCGTGCTCATTGCCGCCCGCTGGGGGCCGGACACCGCCGCGCTGGCTGGACTGGGCGCGTTTCTTGGCCATCTGTTTCCAGTCTGGCTCGGCTTTCGCGGCGGCAAGGGCGTGGCGACTTTCCTCGGCGTGATTACCGCGACAGTCTGGCAGGCCGGGATCGCGTTCGCGATGGTCTGGCTGACGGTTGCGGCAGTCACGCGCTATTCATCGTTGTCTGCGCTGATCGGCGCGGCCATCACGCCGCTGGCGGCCATCGCGTTTGACCGCTGGCTCGCCGCCGGACTGTTTGCGCTGCTCGTGGCGCTCATCATCATCAAGCACACTGGCAACATCCGCCGGCTCGTGCGCGGTGAAGAATCCCGGATCAAGCTGTGAGGGTGCGGGCCGTGAGCGCCGGCGGGCAACTGAGCGATCAGGAGCGTATTGACTGGCTGCGGCTGATCCGCAGCGAGAATGTTGGCCCAGCCACCTTTTTCCATCTTCTTGAACGCTATGGCGCTGCCGCAGAGGCGCTGGAGGCGCTGCCCGAGCTAGCCGGGCGCGGCGGCCGCCGCAAGCCGCTGCGCATTTGCTCGGCCCGCGACGCCGAAGCCGAAATCAACTCCGCCCACAAGCGCAGCCGCGCGCGCCTCGTTGCGCTTGGCGAGCCGGACTATCCCGCCCGGCTGGGCCTGATCCCCACGCCGCCGCCGCTCATCTACCTGGCCGGCGACCCAGCGCTCGCGCGCAGGCAGGTCGTCGCCATCGTCGGCTCGCGCAACGCCTCAGCGGCCGGACGCAGGCTCACCCATGACATCGCGCGGGACCTGAGCGCGGAGGGCATCACGGTTGTCTCCGGCCTGGCGCGGGGCATTGACGCCAGCGCGCATCAGGGCGCACTTGACGGCGGCACCATCGCCGTGCTCGCGGGCGGTATCGATATCCGTTATCCACCGGAAAACGAGGCGCTGTACGACGCGATCGCCGCAAAGGGCCTGCTGATCGCGGAAAGCGCGCCGGGCTTCAAGCCGCGCGGCGTGGATTTCCCGCGGCGCAACCGCATCATCTCTGGCATGGCCTCGGGGATCATTGTCGTGGAGGCCGTGCGCCGCTCCGGCTCGATGGTGACCGCGCGCCATGCCGCCGAGCAGGGGCGCGACGTGATGGCCGTACCGGGCCATCCGCTCGACCCGCGCGCGGAAGGGCCAAACGCGCTGCTGAAGGAGGGCGCCGCGCTCGTCCGCAACGCCGAGGATGTTCTGGAAGCACTGCACGCGGCCGAAATCTTCGCAGAACCGCAGCCACCGCCGCCAGGCTTCGCCGAGCCGGACGGCGCGCACTTCGATCTCGACGATCATGCCCGCCAGCAAGTCGTCGATGCGCTCAGCCCCGTGCCGGTTGAGATTGACGAATTGATTCGTGCGACCGGCCTTACCGCGCGCACGGTCTCCATCGTGCTGATCGAGCTGGAACTGGCCGGGCGCATCGTCCGGGAGGGGCGGCGCAGCGTCGCTCTGACCGACTACGACTCGGGGAAATAGCGGTAATGGCCCGTGATCCGGTACCTGAACAGCGCGTCGTCCAGCTTCGGTCCGAAGCCTTCGTTGTGCACGACTAGCGGACGCTTGCCGTCCCATGAGCGCCGCCCGGTAACGATGACGATGTGCGTGACCCCGTCAGGCCGCACGGACGTCACCAGATCGCCGGGCTTGTAGTTCTCCGGGTTGTTGGAAACGGGCAGGCTTTGACCGTAGCGCGCGAAGAACTTGCGCTGCTCGCGGACGCGACGATGCTTGATGTTGGGGTCGCCGCCCAGCGCACGATGCATCCTGCTCTGCAGGTCGATCCCGACATCGCGGTATGCGCGCACAACAACGTCAGTGCACACGCCGCGGTTCGGGTCTACGTCGCCCCACTGGTTGGGGATGTCACGATAGGCCGGATCGTAGATGATGACGCTGCGTGTGCGCTCGATCGCGGCGGCGACAAGACGGTCCCGGAAATCGCCGGTATACGCCGCAACAAGCCGCTCTGGCGGCACAGCCAGCAGAAACACGATAAACGCGATCAGCGGGATCAGATAACGCAAACGCATCGCTGCCCTCTATTGCTGCAAATTGACGGTCCCAACCGCCCAGCGCCACGGACGGATCTGGACGTCCGCGAACACCCCGGCCCTGGTATACGGATCGGCGTCCATCATCGCCCGCGCGGCATCGAGCGAGTCCGCCTCGATAATCAACAGGCTGCCGACCGGCGCGCTGCCATCATCGTTGAGCAGCGCCCCAGCCGAGATCACTGCATCGGCATTGTCGCTCAGATGCTCAAGATGCGCCTCGCGCGTCTGCTGGCGCAGCTCGCCGGCGTTCGGCGCGTCCTTGCAAATGCAGGCAAAAAGCATGGAGCACTCCTTCGCTGTGTTGCGCCGGGGCATCAAGTGGCGCGCGCAACGCCGCTGTCTGCGGACGACGCTCTGTTTTTCGTTACCACACTGTTTAATGATAACGGCCTACAGGACCAAGGCCGGTTTCCGATGCGCGAGGCAATTTTTTGTGATGGCGAGCGCGACATGAGCGTCGAGCAGACCCTGGCGCGCTGGGGCGGCGGCAAGGAAAGCTGGAACGCCTGGGCCGAGGAGCTACTGGCGCGCAAAGCCCGGCTGGTCGAGGCGGGAGAATGGGCGGCCAACCCGTTCGGCGAGGGCGAGAACGCCGCCACGCGAGATTGGCTGGCGGAGGCCCGTGCGGATTTCTCCGATCAGGTGTTTCCCGAGGCCGTGCATTTCGCCGGCTATATCTTCCCTGGCCCCGTCGTGTTCGCCAACTGCACGTTTTCAGGCGGCGCGACCTTCGATGATGCGCGGTTCGAGGCGGGCGCATCCTTCGCCAAGGCGCGGTTCGAGGCCGCAGCGAGCATCAAGCGCGCGCACTTCGCTGGCATCGCGGATTTCGACGAGGCGGCCTTCACCGCCGACGCGGATTTCGAGCACGCGCAGTTCGCCATGCAGAGCGACGGACCGCTGGTGATCGCGGCGCGGTTCAGCCGCTGCCACTTCGCCGGCCGGGCCGATTTCCGCGCAACGGCCTTCGCAGGCAACGCCAAGTTCACGCGCGCGCGCTTCGATGAGGGGATGCGTTTCGATGCCGCCGCGTTCAACGCCGCGGCGGACTTCGCCGGCGTCTGCGCAAAAGGCATTGCGGCATTCGCACGGGCGCGGTTCGCGGGCGACGCCAGCTTCGCCCATGCGGAACTGGAAGACGAGGTGCGGTTTGCCGAGGCGCGCTTTGACGGCCACACATCCTTTGAGCGCGCAGAATTTGAGGATGGCGTGTTGTTCCGCGGCGCGGTCTTCGCCGGCAATGCCTCCTTCGAAGGCGCGGAATTCGACGGACGGGCCGGCTTCGGCGCTTGTCAATTCGCCGCACCAGCGAGCTTCGCCGCCACGCGCTTCAAGGGCGAGGCCGACTTTGCCGCCGCGCGCTTTGCCGATGCCTGCTTCCAGCGCGCGCGCTTTCGCGGCCCCGCCGACTTCGAGGGCGCGGCCTTCGCCGGCAAAGCTGATTTCTCTGGTCTGCAAGCCAAGAGCGCGCTGACGCTGGCCGAAACCCGCTTCGCTGGCGCGCCCGGTTTTTTGAACGCGGAGATCGCCCAACCGCCGCGGCTGGAGAACATGCGGATCGACGCGCCGATGCGCCGCTTCCGCCGCTGGGGCGAGGGCGAGCGCGATCCGCGCCCGTGGCTGTTCCGGCTGATGAAGGTGTCGCGGGATGGACTGGAGGCCGCGCGGTTCCGCCAACTCCGGCATCTGGCGCGCGCCGGGCTGGATCATGAGCGCGAGGGCGCATTCTATGCCGATGAGCTGCGCGCCGCCCGCTTCTGGCGGCACAGGCCGCTGGGGCGTGGCGCGGGGCGCTTCTGGCTCGGCTGGCTTTACGGAGGGATCGCGAATTTCGGGCAGTCTGTGCTGCGCCCGCTCACCATCTGGGCGGTGACCACGGTGCTGTTTGCGCTAGTCTATCTCGGGCTGCGGGACGCGCCTGCGCCGGAAACGCCGGCGGCGCGCTTTCCAATCTGGCCGGACGCGCCTTCGTTCGAAAGCGTGCTGGATTGGCTCGCGGGCGTCGGCGAGTGGGCGTTCCAGATGATCGCCAACCTATACGCCACTGGCGGCTGCGTGGCGGGGGCGGGAAGCGCATCGGCCGAGGCGCTCTACCTGTCCTTCAAGAACAGCCTGTTCTTCGTGCCGTGGGAAAGCCCGATGGCAGCGGAGCGCGTCTATGGCTGTCTATACGGGCTGGAGGGCAGTGCGCCAGTCGTGCCGCTGGCGGCCTCGGTCGCCGCGCTCGTGCAGAACGTCATCGGGGTGGTGTTGCTGGTCCTGGCCGCGCTGGCGCTGCGCAACATGCTCAAGCGCGGCTAGTGAGTATCTCCCGCGCCCAGCCTATGAGCGTGTCGCGGTCGGCGGCGAAGTCGCCTTCGATCCAGCGCTGCTCCAGCGCGCGCAACGCCTCGCCGACCTCCGGCCCCGGCTTCATCCCGAGCGCGAGCAGGTCGCTGCCCTTGAGCGGAAAGGCGGGCGGTGCCCAGTCCTCGGGCAGCGCGAACAGCGCGCTCCACGCCGCATCCTTGACTTCGGCGCGCGCATCGCTCCAGGCCAGCAGCACGCCGCCGCGATAGACCTTCGGCCCCAGTCGGTAGAGCGCCGCCTTCGCCTCCAGCGACGCCATTCCCGCATCCAGCCGCCGCGCCGCGCGCGGCAGCGCCACCAGCTCGTCCCGCTCGGCATTCGACAGGCGCAGGTTGCGCGCCAGACGCTCAGCCTCTTCCTCGACCCGCACCGCGAGCGCCGCCAGCCGGACCATCGGATCAGCCGTGAAGCCGCGCGCCCGCTGGATCGCCTGCACCCGCGAAAAGGCCGTCAGCCGGGGCGCGCCGCCGAGCAGCCGCACCAGCACGCCGGTGTCCATCATCGCACGCAGCGACCGGCCCGCCGAGCCCGCCGCAAGCAATCGCACCAGCTCGGTGTGAACGCGCTCGCCGGATAGCCGCTCCAGCCCCTCGCTCTCCTGCTCGATCGCGGCCAGCGCCTGAGCATCCATCGGCGCGGGCGGCGTCTCCTGAGCGCCGTATTCAGCCTCGAAGCGGAAAAAGCGGAGGATGCGCAGATAATCCTCCCGGATGCGCTCATGCGGGTCGCCGATGAAGCGTACGCGCCGCGCCTTGAGATCGTCGTAACCGCCCAGCGGGTCGTAGACCGTGCCGTCCGGACCGGCGTAAAGCGCATTCATGGTAAAGTCGCGCCGCCGCGCGTCGCTCGCCCAGTCGCGGGTAAAGGTCACGCGGGCGTGGCGGCCATAGGTCTCGACGTCCTGGCGCAGCGTCGTGACCTCGATCGGCTCGTGATCGGGCACCAGCGTCACCGTGCCGTGCTCGGACCCGGTATCGACCGCCTTGACCCCCGCCTCTTCGGCGCGCCGCATCACCTCGTCAGGCGTCGCCGTCGTCGCCACATCGACATCGGTGACGGGCACGCCCATCAGCGCGTTGCGCACCGTGCCGCCGACCGCGCGCGCCTCGTGCCCGTCGCGGTTGAGCAAGTCCAGCACTGCGCGCGTCGAACCGCGCTCCAGCCATTCCGCACCGGCCAGCAGCCTGGGCCATACTTGAACCTGCGTGTGCGCAGCGTCGCTCATCAGTCAACCGCTCCCGCTCGCCCCTGCGATTGCCAGCCGCTACTCAAGCCGGCCGGGCTGCAAAACCCCATTCTCAACGCGCGGCGGAATGTAGCGTTGGCCTGGCTCGCCAGCCTCGAACTGGATGAAATAAGCGATTGCGCCCATCATCAGAACCAATCCGATCGCGAACAAGACGATCAGCGGCGTGAAATTTATCGGTTCGTTTTTGCCGCTGCCGCCTCTGACCAGATATACATAAGCAAAATAAATGATGAAGGGCAGCAGCAGCAGGAACAGGTTGATCAGAATAACGCGGATCATTCGCTGTAGAGCCTTTCATACATGCGCCTGAGGATGCCGGCCGTGGCCCCCCAGATATAGTGCTTCTTGTATGGCATCGCGTAGAAGCGCCGCGGCCGCCCGCGCCAGATGACCTCGCGGATCTGGTGGTTGGCCGGCGACATCAGGAACGCCAGCGGCACCTTCAGGATTTCCGCAACCTCGTTGTGGTCCGGCACCAGCGCGAAACCGGCGCGCACAATGCCGATAAAGGGCGCGATGTCGAACCCTGTCGCGGTGTGGTAATCCTCCAGCCGCCCGAGGATGTCAACGAATTGCGGGTGCAACCCGATTTCTTCCTGGGCCTCCCGGAGAGCCGCATTCATGGGCGTCTGATCCTCAGGGCCAATCTTGCCGCCGGGAAACGCGATCTGGCCAGCGTGCTGCGGCAGATGGTCCGCGCGCCGGGTCAGCAGGACCGAAGCCCCGGCCGGATGGATCGTCAGCGGGATCAGGACAGCGCAGGGCCGCCGGACCGGGCCGTGCGCCTCGGCCTCTGGCCACTCCGGGTTGAGTTCATGGTCGCCGCCAGACTGCGGCGCGGGCGACGAGACGATACCGCCGCCGAGCCGGCGCTGCACGCGCTCACGCAAATCGTCTTCGCTGAACTTCCGATGCGCGCTGGCCAACTGTCACCTTCTCGCTGGACGCACGGGCCAGCTTAAAGGCTTCAAGCGGAGTGCGCCATGTGCGCGGCGCAGATCGGGAAGAACACGCCGGCGCTCCACACGCCGAGATGCTGCAGCCCGCCATAGACCTCTTCGCTTGCGAGAGCAGCCAGCTCGAACGCGACCGAGCGCGAGCACCGCGCCTCCAGGCCGTCCCGCAGAAGCACATAGGGGATGAGGCCGCCGGTTTCCGCATCCCGCTCGAAGCGGACCGGGTTCTGCCGCCCAATCGTCACCTCATCGTCGAGATTGGTGCGCAGCTTCAGCTTGCGCTCCGGGCCCTCGCCATCAGAGACGAGCTGCACGCCGATAAACGGCGCATCCTCAACCTCGACGCGCACTTTGTCGCACGGCGCGGCAAGCGAGTATTGGCGATAGCCGTCGCGGCGAAGCGCCTTGGCGTAGAGCTTCAGCACCCGGCGGCGCGTGATCGGGCCGTAGCGCGAATGCCACTGACCCTCCTTGTCGATGCGAATCGGCGGCGCGCTTGAAGCATCCGCCTGAACGGCAACGACGACAGCGTTGCGCGCTGAACGCAACTGCGGCCGGATGCGTCCGGTCCGTTTGACCCGCGCCGCCCGTTTGAACGATGCCCGATTCGCCATGATCGCTGCCCCCTCGTGCGAACTTGCGAAACACCCGGCCGCACTTTATGTCTCGGAAAGCCAAATGACGTTGTGATACCCTGAGTCACGACGCAAGCAACATATCGCGGCCATCAACAAGGTATGCAGTCTAAAAATGGTGGATATTCGACAGTCTGAAGACCGCATCATCCAGCAAATCGAAGAGGCCGCTGTCAAGATTCACAGGGCACGGGAAGAAACAGAATCCGTCATTTTCGGCCAGCAGCGCGTCATCGAGCAGTCGCTCATCACTCTCCTGTCGGGCGGTCACGCATTGTTGATCGGCGTTCCGGGCCTTGCGAAGACCAGCCTCGTGGAGACCTTGGGCGCAGTTCTTGGCCTTGACGCCAAGCGCATCCAGTTCACGCCGGACCTGATGCCATCGGATATTGTCGGCACGGAGGTGCTGGAGGAAAGCGAGACGGGCGCGCGCAGCTTCCGCTTTATTCCCGGTCCTGTGTTCACCCAATTGCTGATGGCCGATGAGGTCAATCGCGCCAGCCCCAAGACCCAGTCCGCGCTGTTGCAGGCGATGCAGGAGCATCACGTGACCGTGGCCGGCGAAAGTCATGGGCTGCCAAGCCCGTTCCATGTGCTGGCAACGCAAAACCCGCTGGAGCAGGAAGGCACCTATCCGCTGCCCGAGGCGCAACTCGATCGCTTCCTGCTTGAGATCAACGTCGATTACCCGGACGAAGCCGCGGAGCGTCAGATGCTGCTCGCGACGACCGGCGCGGAGCGGCGCAAGCCCAGACGCGCGCTGACGCCGGATGAACTGACGGCAACGCAGCGGCTCGTGCGCGAGATGCCCGTGGGCGAGAAGGTGGTCGATGCGATCCTTCGCGTCGTCCGCGCTGCGCGCCCCGGAACCCCGGAAGCTTTACCGCGCATCAACGATCTGGTCGTGTGGGGCCCTGGTCCGCGCGCCACTCAGGCTATGATGCTCACAATCCGGGCGCGCGCGCTGCTCGACGGGCGCTTGTCCCCATCTATCGATGATGTCGCAGAACTGGCCGGGCCGGTCCTGCGTCATCGCATGGCGCTGTCTTTCTCCGCCCGGGCGGAGGATGTCTCGATCGACGACGTGATCGGCGATCTCATCGAAGTCTTGAATTAAGCAAGGTGCCACCACCAGCGATGCCGCAGCATTTCCCTGCGCCCGCGCCGCAAGACCTTGAGAACACGGCACATGCGCTGGCCACCCGCCTGCCTGCCCTGCTGATCGAGGCGAACCGCGCCGCGCACACTGTGGCGCACGGCATTCACGGCCGCCGCCGCGCCGGGCCGGGCGAGACCTTCTGGCAGTTCCGCCACTACGAGTCGACCGACGCCGCGACCAGTATCGACTGGCGGCGCTCGGCAACCTCCGACCACCTGTTCGTTCGCGAGCGTGAATGGGAGGCCGCGCACACCGTCTGGATCTGGCTCGACTTGTCGGACTCGATGGGCTTCCGCTCGCATCTTGCTGCGCAAACCAAGGCGGAACGCGCAATTATCCTCGGCTTCGCAATGGCTGAGTTGCTGATCCAGGGCGGGGAGCGCGTCGGCCTGCTCGGGCTGACCCCGCCAAGCACGAGCCGGCGCAGCGTCCACCGCATGGCCGTGGCACTCACCAAACAGCTGCAAAGCGGCCTGCCAATGCCGAGCCTGCCGCCATCTGCGCGCGTCAGCCGCTATGCCAATTGCCTTATATTCAGCGACTTCCTCGACCCGATGGGGGACATCCAGAGCAGTGTCCAGCGCATCGCCGACCAGAACGCGCGCGGACATCTCGTTCAGGTGCTCGATCCGGCCGAGGAGACGCTGCCCTATGACGGACGCGTGGAATTTATCGCCAGCGAGACCGGCGAGCGCATCACCGCTGAGCGCGCGGGCGAGCTACGTGAGCAATACCAGTCGCGACTGCAGGCGCACCGCGCCGAGGTTGAGAGCTTCGCGCGCAGGCTGCAATGGCCATTCTTATGCCATCACACCGACCGCCCGGCGGAGGAAACGCTGCTGGCGGTGCACACGCGCATGGCGGGACTTGACAAGCATTACCGCGCCAAACCGGGCCGCGCCGCCCAAGGAACCGATGCTGCTGAAAGCGCGGGAGGTTAACGCATGGGTTTGGGCGCGCTCACTTTCCTCAATCCGTGGCTGCTGCTCGGCCTCGCCGCGATCCCGCTGATCTGGTGGCTGCTGCGGTTCACGCCGCCCAGCCCAACGCGCATCATGTTTCCGGGCACACGCCTGCTGGCCGGGCTGCAATCGCGCGAGCGCACGCCGGCGCGCAGCCCGTGGTGGCTGACGGCACTGCGCATCCTGCTGGTGGCGCTTGCAGTGCTGGCGCTCTCCGGCCCAGTACTCAACCCGCCAGGCGCGCAAACGGCTGGCGGTGCGCCGCTTTTGTTGGTCGTTGACAATGGCTGGAGCGCGGCCAGCCGATGGGACGCGCGCAAGGCAGCGATGGAAACTGCGCTCGATGCGGCGCAGCGCAACGGCCAGACGGTCATCCTGGCCCCTACTGCCGGCATCCCGCAAAGCTGGTCCGCCACGCCGGCAACACCCGCCGATGTGCGCGAACGCGCCGCGAGCCTGGAGCCGAAACCTTACGCGCCGGATCATCCTCTGCTGGCCAGACGGCTTGGCGAAACGCTGGCGGGCGATCAGGCATTCGATGTGCTTTGGCTGAGCGACGGCATAGCGCATCCCGGCACCGACACGCTTGCAGAGCGCCTGCGCGAGGTGGCCGGCAACCTGACGGTGGTGAGCGATCCGGGAGGGGAGACGCCGCTTGGCATGTACAGCTACACCGCCGAGGACCGATCCCTGCGCGCGCGCATCCTCCGGCCCGGAGGCGAAGCCGTATCCGGTCAAGTCCATGCGCTGTCCGCGCGCGGCGACCGGCTGGCCGAGGCCACTTACAGCTTCGAGGCCGGCGCGATCTCGACCGAGGCCTTCTTCGAGCTGCCGCTGGAACTGCGCAACGATGTGGCGCAACTGCGCATCGCAGGCGAAAATTCGGCAGGCGCAGTCCACCTGATCGACGACCGGGCGCGCTGGCGGCGCGTCGGCATCATCACCGGCGAGGCGCGCGGACAGGCGCAGCCGCTGCTCTCGCAGTCCTACTACATTGAAAAGGCGCTGAACCCATTTGCCGAGGTTATCTCGGTGTCGGAGCGCAATATCGCGGCTGCGGTAGACGATGTGCTCAGCCGCTCGCCCTCCGTCCTGATCCTCTCGGATGTCGGCCAGCTTATCGGCCAGTCCGCCCAACAGATCAGCAACTGGGTCGAGGACGGCGGGATGCTGATTCGCTTCGCCGGACCGCGCCTGGAGCGCGCCAGCGACCAGCTTATGCCCGTTCCCCTGCGCCGCGGCGGGCGCGTCCTCGGCGGCGCGCTGTCGTGGAGCCAGCCGCAGAAGCTCGCCCCCTACCCCGCAGAAAGTCCTTTCGCGGGCATGGCGGTGCCGGAAGATGTGACCATCAGCCGGCAGGTGCTGGCCGATCCGAGCGGCCTGGGCGACTCCGAAGTCTGGGTGCGCCTCGAAGATGGCACGCCTCTCGTGACGGCGCGCCAGCGCGGCGACGGCCGGCTGGTGATGTTCCATGTCACTGCGAATTCAGACTGGTCGAACCTGCCGCTTTCCGGCGCGTTCGTGGAGATGCTGCGCCGCACGGTTGCAATGGCCGACACCGCTGGCCCAGCGGGTGATGGCGAAGCTTCCGGCGAGACTGGCGCGCAGCAGACGGGCTATCTCGTCCCGCGCCGCATCATCGACGGGTTCGGCGTGCTTGGTCCGCCCCCGCCGACTGCCTCGCCGCTACCGGCCGCAGAGGCAGGCTCTGCGGAACCGGAACCAGAGCGTCCACCCGGCCTCTACGGACCGCAGGGCGGCGCCTTCGCGCTGAACGTTGTGCGCGAGGGCGCGCAGATCACACCGCTGGAACCGATCTCAGGAGCGCAAATGACCGTGTATCAGAGCGGTGACACGGTGGACCTTACGCCTTGGCTTTTCATGGCCGCTCTCGCGGTCTTCATTATCGAGAGCCTGGCGATCCTGATCATGAACCTGCGCGCAACCGGGCGGCTTGCAGGTCGCTCGGCAGCGGTATTGCTCGCGGTCGCCGTGCCGGTGGCGCTGACGGGAGATGCTCTCGCTCAGGACGAGGACCGCCGCGCCGAGGCGCTTGCGCTGAAGGCGTCGCTTGAGACGCGGCTCGCTTACGTGATTACCGGCAACGAGCAGATCGACAGCGTCAGCCGCTCAGGCCTGCAGGGGCTGTCAGAGGTGCTCACCGCGCGCACGGCAGTTGAGCCTGCCGAACCGGTTGGGCTCGATATCGGACGCGACGAACTGGTCTTCTTCCCGTTCATCTATTGGCCGGTTCCGCGCGAACCGTCGCCGCTGGATGACGAGACGCTGGCGCGCGTTGATGCGTACATGAAGCAGGGCGGCATGATCCTGTTCGACACACGCGACCAGAACCGCCGCACCTTCGACGAGATGGGCCTTGGCGGCGCGCCGGGCGAAACCGGTTTGGCGGCGCTGATCGGCCGCCTGGATCTGCCGCGGCTGGAGCCGGTCCCGCAGGACCATGTGCTGACCAAATCGTTCTATCTGCTGGACAATTTCCCGGGCCGATGGGACGGCGGGCCGCTCTGGGTCGAGGCAGGCTCCGGCTCCGCGGAACCGGGGCAGGCAGTGCGTGCGGACGGTGTCAGCTCGATCATCATCACCTCGAACGATTTCGCCGGCGCGTGGGCGCGCGACGATTCCGGCCGCCCGATGTTTCCGACGGTGCCAGGCGGCGAGATACAGCGCGAGATGGCCTACCGCACCGGCGTCAATATTGTGATGTACGCGCTGACCGGGAACTACAAGGCCGATCAGGTCCATCTGCCAGCGCTGCTCGAACGGCTTGGCCAATAGGCCGAAGCAAGGATTTCGTATGAACTGGTCCATCGAATTCTCGCCCTTCCTTCCGGAAAGCGTGCTGATCGGGGCGGGCGTGCTCGTGGCGCTGGCGGTTTTTGGGCACCTGATCCGCCGCCAGCGCGGCGCGCTTCTGCGCCTGCTCTCCGGGGCGTTCCTGCTGCTGGCGCTGGCCAACCCGGTGCTCAAGCATGAGGAGCGCGAACCGCTGCGCAACATCGCCGTAGTCGTGACCGACGAGAGCTCAAGCCAGAAGATCGCAGGGCGGCCCGAGCGCACCGGCGCAATTCGGCAGGAGCTGTCCGAGCGGCTGCGGGAAATCCCCAACCTCGATATCCGCTTCGTCCGCGCTGGACCCGGCGGCGACGCTGAGCGCGAGGAAACCCTGCTGTTTGACGCACTGAACCGCGGCATGGCCGATGTCCCGGCCGAGCGGCTGGCAGGCGTATTCATGATCACCGATGGTCAGGTCCATGACGTCCCACGCGAACCCGCCGAGGTGAATTTTGGCGCGCCGCTCCATGCATTGCTGACAGGCGACCAGGGCGAGTTCGATCGCCATATCAAGATCCATACCGCGCCGCGCTTCGGCCTCGTCGGCAGCACGCAGACCGCCGAGATCGAGGTGGTGCAGACCGGCGCGGACGACCAGCCGCAAACCGCGACGCTCAACCTGCGCCGCGAAGGAGAAGGGCCGGAAACGCTGAATGTCGGCGTGGGTCAGAGAATCCGGCTGCCGTTCCGCTTTACCCGCGCCGGGCCGACCTACATGGAGGTTGCGCTGGAGCCGGTCGAGGGCGAGTTGACGGAAGCGAACAACCGCATCGTTCTGAAGGCCGAGGGCGTGCGCGAAAACCTGCGCGTGCTGCTGGTCAGCGGCGAGCCGCATGCGGGCGAGCGCACCTGGCGCAACCTGCTGCGCTCCGATGCCTCCGTCGACCTCGTGCATTTCACCATCCTGCGCCCACCAGAGAAGCAGGACGGCACGCCAATCAACCAGCTTTCGCTGATTGCCTTCCCGACGCGCGAGCTGTTTTCCGAAAAACTCGACGAGTTCGACCTTATTATCTTCGACCGTTACCAGCGCCGGGGCGTGCTGCCGCTGATCTATCTCGACAACGTTTCGCGCTATGTGCGCGAGGGCGGCGCGGTGCTGATCGCCGCCGGGCCGGATTTCGCATCGCCCCTGAGCCTCTACCGGACGCCGCTGTCCCGCATCGTCCCGGCGCGTCCAACCGGCCGGATCATTGAAGAGCCATTCAAGCCGCAGGTGTCCGAGATCGGTTTGCGCCACCCTGTCACCGCCGGTCTTCCTGGCGCAAATGGCGGGGGCGAGCCGGATTGGGGCCGCTGGTTCCGCACTGTCGACGTCCAGACCCAGGAGGGCGACGTGCTGATGACCGGCCCGGACGCCACGCCGCTTCTTGTGCTTGCCCGGCAGGGCGAGGGCCGCGTCGGCATGTTCCTGTCCGACCATGCTTGGTTGTGGGCGCGCGGCTATGAGGGCGGCGGGCCCTACGCCGACATTCTCCGTCGCGTTTCGCACTGGTTAATGAAAGAGCCAGACCTGGAGGAAGAGTCGCTTGATGTGACGGCTGGGCAGCAAAGCCTGACGATCACGCGCCGGTCGATGGCCGACAGCATCGGGCCGGTGGAGGTGAACGGACCAGACGGCGAGACGCGGACGGTGACGCTGGAGACGGTCGAAACCGGGCGCTGGCGCACGAACGTGACGGCGGAGACGCCCGGGCTCTATCGCGTGACATCTGGCGATCTGGCAGCCGTGGCGCATGTCGGCGCAGTCAACTCGCGCGAACTGACCGAGGTGACGGCAAGCCGCGAGCCGCTCGATCCCGTTCTGGATGAGACAGGCGGCGGCGCGTTCTGGCTTGGCGGGCCGCCGGAGGTTTCGGCCGCGGCTCTGCCGCGCATCAGCCTGCTGGGCCAAAGCACCAAGATGCACGGGGCCGACTGGGCAGGCTTGCGCGACCGGCAGGCCTATATGGTCACCGGCGTGACATATACGCCGCTCTATGCCGGGGCGCTGGCGCTGGCGCTTTTGCTCGGGCTGCTGGCGCTGACGTGGTACCGCGAGGGGCGGTAGAGCGCGATCCGAACAGCATGTCCCCGCCTTCCGAGCCGGGATGGCAACCGGTCTTCGGGAAAATCGCGCGTAAAATCAGAGATCGGGAGCTTCATCCCGGTTATGTCAACACGCACGCCGTAGTGCGGATGTGAGTCTAAATGTTTAGTCCCACTGTGTGATGGAGCGGGTTCAGCCTGAACCGATCCGGTGTTTCTGTCCAGCATTTGCAGATATATTGGTACGGGGTCATCCCCCGGAGCGTCTTCAGGCGCCTGGCGTAGTTGTAGGCCGCCAGGAAGGTTTTCAGGTGCTGTTTCAACTGCTGATGGCTGTCATAGTGATAGCGCCTGACGGTGGCCTCCTTGATCGTCCGGTTCATCCGCTCGACCTGGCCATTCGTCCAGGGGTGGTTGGGTTTGGTCAGCCGGTGCTCGATGCCATGCTCGCGGCAGCGCAGATCGAACATGTGCGTCATGTACCGCGCCGTCGGGCCGCCGCGTTTGCCGGGCTGATGGCAAAACTGCACGCCATTGTCGGTGAGAACGGTATGGATTTTATAGGGAACCATCTCGATCAGGGTGAGAAGAAAAGCTGATGCTGTGGTGCGGGTCGCCTTCTCCACAAGCTGGTCGAAGGCGAGTTTCGAGGTCCGGTCGATGGCGACGAAGAGGTAGAGCTTGCCTTCCCCGGTGCGCACTTCAGCAATGTCGAGGTGAAAGAACCCGATCGGATAGCTCTTGAATTTCTTCTTCTGCGGCTTGCTCCCTTCGACCTCGGGAAGACGGCTGATGCCGTGGCGTTGAAACAGCCGATGCAACGAGGAGCGCGTGAGACTTGGGATCGTGGCCTGAAGCGCGTACAGGCAATCGTCCAGCGGCAGCAAGGTATGCCTGCGGAATGCCACGGCCATCGCTTCGTGTTCCGGCGTCAGCACCGTCGAGCGGACCTCCTTTGGCCCCATGGGAGCATCGTGCACAAAGCGGCGCTTCTTCCACTTCGCCACGGTCTTGGGGTTCAGCCCGTACCGCGTCGCTAATTCCTTGGCCGTAGCTTGCGATCGCTGTATTGCCGCTCGGACTGCGTGCGTGGTCGTGGCGCTGCCGTGAAGAATCTGTCCCATAAGGCCTCCCGCGTTGCGGGATCCGTTAGACTGATTCCATCACACAGTGGGACTAAACACCTAGAACTGCGCGCCCGCGAAGGTCCGCGGCGCCGGATCGACCACGTTGGTACCG
>CAZYUT010000027.1:13961-21668 GCA_964650735.1 uncultured Hyphomicrobiaceae bacterium | reverse complement strand
TCAGCGGCGTGGAGACCGGCACCTGGATGGTGGGCATCCCGCCCATCACGGCGAAATAGGCCAACGGCGCGGTGACCATCCCGGCGAGCACGGCTGCGCGCCAACTCCAGTCCGCGCCGGTAGCCGGATTGATGAAGCCGGTGACAATCCCGGTGGCGCCCATGACCCGGCCGAGCACGAGCATGAGCAAAACGGCCGAAAGCCCGATCAGGACGCCGCCGAACAGCGAAGCGAAAGGGGTGAATTCCGTCATCAAGGCCTCAACTGCTGCAGGTCCGCATTCCGAGCAGAGAATACAGCGGGCACACGCGCACCAGCGCCGTCAGCACGAGCACCGCGCCGACAACCACCGACACGATCGTCGCAGTCTGGCCCTGAAATAGCGCGATTTCCGTTGCGAATGGCGCGATCACAAGCAGAGCGCCGAGGATAACGCGCAAGACGCGATCGAAGGTTCCGACATTGGCCGTCATTTTTCTGTCTCCCGATGATTGGATCGCGACACTAGCCTAACGGAGCGGGCGTGTCGGTGACCTTGTCACAGATCAATTGCGGGCCAGGAAAAGACGGGAGCGCGGGGTCAGCTTGCGGCTTGGAGGGCCTTGAGGGCTTCGCGGTCGCGGATGCGGATTTCGCCGCGTGCCAGTTCGACCCAGCCGCGGCGTTCGAACTCCTTCAGTTGGCGGGAGATGACTTCGCGCGCGGTGCCCAGCTCGGCAGCCAGGTCCTGATGTGTCGTGGTGATGACTCCGCCAGGCGCGGGCAGTTCGACAAGCTTTTGCGCCAGACGAAGGTCCATGCGCCGGAAGGCGATTTCCTCAATGATGAAGAACAGATCGGTGATGCGCCGCGAATAGGCGGTGAAGACAAAGCGGCGGAACACTGGTGATTCGGCGATCAGTTCCTCGAACACCCGGCGCGGGATGGCCACGGCCTGAATGTCGGTCTCGGCGACGCCCTCGGCCAGATAATCCTCATAGGCGAGCAAACAGGCGGTGGTGAGCACGCAGCTTTCACCCGCCGAAACGCGGTAGAGCACGATATCCCGCCCGCTCTCGGAGGTCTGATGCACGCGCACCGTGCCGGAAAGCAGCAGCAGCAGGTTCTCCGGAGCCTTGCCGGGGCCGAAAATGACCGTGCCTTTTGGGACAGAGACGATGGTGCTTTCGGCGATCAGGCGCGTGCGGATCGGCCCCTCAAGACGGGCGAGCCCGGAAAACTGCGAAATCCAGTCGATATGCGGCGCCGTCTGATCCATGGCTCATGTGTACAGCATTGCCGCATGCGCGAGAAGTGGATTGCCCCCTTACGAAGCGGGCCGCCCGCGCACCCGCGACAAGCGGTGCACTATCACAAAGTCGTGTTCGACGCCTTGTCCGGTCCCGCAAAGCGAATTTATACGCGGTGAAGCAAGAGCGCGGGAGGCCGGGGAGGGGATTTCGGTTCGCCCCGACAAGCGGAGCGGGAGCGAAGCAACCTCGGCGACAGAAGGAGCTGTTTCGTGCAGAAGAGTGTCGAATCGCTGGCCGGCGCGCATGCCGCCGCCTATCCTGAAGTGCTGTTTAAACCCTTGACGATGGGTTCTCTTGAACTCCCCAATCGCGTCCTGATGGCCCCACTTACCCGCAACCGCGCGCATCCGGACGGCACGCCGCATGACACGGCGACCACCTACTACCGCCAGCGCGCCTCGGCGGGCCTGATCTTTACCGAGGCGACGCAGATCAGCGCGATGGGCAAGGGCTACATCAACACGCCTGGCATTCACGCCGACGCGCACACGGCCGCCTGGAAGCGGATCACCGACGCGGTCCATGCCGGGGGCGGGCGCATCTTTGTCCAGCTCTGGCATGTCGGGCGCATCAGCCACACCAGCCTGTTGCCCGATGGGCAGCCGCCGGTGGCGCCTTCAGCAGTGCGGGCGGAAGCGCAGACATTCGCCGAAAGCGGCTTCGTCGATACGTCGCAGCCGCGCGCGCTGGAGACCAGCGAAATCCCCGCGCTGATAGAGGAATACCGGCAGGCGGCGCGCCGCGCCCTTGAGGCGGGCTTTGACGGCGTCGAGGTGCACAGCGCGAACGGCTATCTGCTCGATCAGTTCCTGCATTCGCATACCAACCTGCGGACTGACCAATATGGCGGCAACCCTGAAAACCGCGCGCGGCTGACCTTGGAGGCGACACAGGCGGTGGCCGAGGTGTTCGGCGCTGGCCGGGTCGGCGTGCGGTTGTCGCCAACAGGCACTTTCAACGATATGCGGCCCGACGATGAGGAGACGTTCGCGGCCGTGATCGACGGTTTGAACCGCATCGGCCTCGCTTATCTGCATGTGGTCGAGAAATTTCCGGGCGCCGAGGTCAGCGATGCGGACCAGGCGATGCGACAGCGTCTTCGGGACCGCTGGGCGGGCGTTTACATCGCCAATGGCGACTTCGACGACCGGACAGCCGCGGACTGGATCGCGCGGGGCCGGGCGCATGCGATCGCCTTCGGCCGGCCGTTCATCGCGAACCCGGACCTGCCCGAGCGGTTCCGCCGGCAGGCGCCGCTGAATGAGCCGGATCAGGCGACCTTTTATGGCGGCGACCATCACGGCTACACGGATTATCCGTTCCTGGCCGAGGGCCATCCTGTCGCTGCCTAATCGCGAAGCCGGCGGTCGCGCGCCGCGCGCCGCCGCCCTTTCACGGCGTCCAAGTGCGCATCAGCATCCGCCAGGGCCGCCCGTCGATCGCGGCGAGCCCGAGGCCGATCAATGCCATACCGAACAGATGCTGCGGCTGCAGCACCTCGCCGAGAAAGGCGGCGCCCAGCAGGATCGCCACGACCGGCACCAGAAACGTCACCAGCAGCACGTTCGTCGCGCCCGCGCTCGCGAGGAGACGGAAATAGATCACGTAAGCGAGCGCGGTCGATAGCGCTGCCACGGCGAACAGCGCCGCGATCGCACCGGCGCCAGGCATCGGCAATGTCCAGGGCTGATCGACAAGCAGCATGACCGGCAGCAGGATAACGCTCGCCGCCGTGGTCTGGCCCGTCGCAGTCTGCATCGGCGTGATCCTCATGTTGCGGAACCGCCGTCCGAACACCGCCGCCGAGGCATAGCACATTGCCCCGGCCAAAACGGCGAGCTGCGCAAGGACATTGACGCCGAGATCGCGCAGCGCATCCAGCCCAATCATCACCGCCACGCCGGACAGCCCGATGATGACGCCGGCCAGCCGTCCGCGCGTCAGCCTTTCATCGGATGTGAACACGTGCGCGATCATAACGGTAAAGAGCGGCGTCGTTGCGTTGACGATGGCCGCCAGTCCGGAGGCGATGTGCGACTGGCCCCAGACGATCAGCGAAAACGGAATCACGTTGTTGATGAAGGCCATCGCGAAGAAGGTGCGCCAAAGCGCGGCGTCGCCGGGCATCCGCAGCCCGCTGGCGCGCAGCGCCAGATGCAGGATTGCCGCCGCGATGACCACACGCGCGACAACGATCGTGAAGGTCGGCAGGCTCTGCACCGCGACGCCGTTGAAGAAGAAAGACGCGCCCCAGAGCAGCGACAGCGTGATGAGCATCGCCCATTCGCTCGCGCCCATGGAGGTGTTTATCGCCGGGATGTCGGACATGCTACGCCTTTGGTTGGAGTGTCATGCCAGGGAAACGCGGATCTGACCCCTCGGCAATTCACATCTTGCCGTCGAATATGATTTAGGGCGAGAAGCGTTTGCCATCGTCGGCGAACTGCGCGAGTCTGGCGTAAACCGTCGCGGTCTCACTGGAGATAGGGCATGATCGAGACCTATCAACGCGCGCTCATCGTTGGCGCTGGCGATGGCTTGAGCGCATCGGTCGCGCGGGCGCTCGCGGGCGCAGGGCTCAAGATCGGTCTGGCGGCGCGCAATGTGGACAAGCTACGGCCGCTGATGGCCGAGACCGGCGCGGCCACGCATCCGTGCGATGTGACGCAGCCGGAACAGGTGGATGCGCTCTTCGTGCATATGGACCGCGAACTCGGCGGTTCGCCCGATGTGGTGGTCTACAACCCGAGCGCGCGGGTGCGCGGGCCGTTTACCGAGCTGGACCACGAGGGCGTCGCGAACGCGCTTAACGTGACGGCCTATGGCGGATTCCTCGTGGCGCAGGCCGCGGCCAAGCGGATGCTGCCGAACAGGCACGGCGCGATCCTGTTCACCGGCGCCTCGGCCAGCGTGAAGGGCTATCCGCAGTCCGCGCCCTTCGCCATGGGCAAGTTCGCGCTGCGCGGGCTGGCCGAGAGCATCGCACGGGAATTGCAGCCGCATGGTATTCACGTCGCGCATTTCGTGATTGACGGCGCGATCCGGAATCCGGGGCGCTCGGAGCCGCCGGATGCGCCGGACAGCATGCTCGACCCTGACGCGATCGCGCGAACCTATCTGCACGTGCTGCATCAGGATCGCAGCGCCTGGACATTTGAGGTTGCGCTTCGCCCCTGGGTCGAAAGATTTTGAACGCGGCGGGCGATCAAGCGGGGAGCGGGATGTCATCACAGCGCAACGGCGAGCCTAGCCTGAACAATATCGCGCTGCTCGCCATCGTGGTCGGGTTGCTGATCACCGGCCTGGTTTATGGCGCGCCCTTTCTGATCCCGATCGTCGTGGCGGGTTTGCTCACGATCCTGTTGAGCGCGGCGGGCGACCGGATCCATCGGCTCGGGCTGCCCGAACCGTTCGCAACGCTGAGCGCGGTGGTCCTGTTCGTAGTGCTGATCGTGGCGGTATTCAATATTCTCGCCAGCCAGACTAATGACGTGGCGCGCGCCTGGCCGGGCTACGTCGCCCGGTTCAACGCGCTGGCGGATCAGGTGCTGGGCTGGCTGGGGCCGGAGCTGGCCGAGCGAATCCGCCAGTCGATCCGCGAGATCGATATTCTGAACCGTGTCCCTGGCCTGCTCGGCACGGCGGGCGGCATTGCGGCGACGCTGGCTCTGGTGGCCCTTTACATCGGCTTTCTGGTGGCCGAGCGGGGCCGTCTCGGCCCGAAGATAGACCGGCTGGCCGACGGACCCGGCGAAGCGGGGCAGATCAAGCGCGCCATCGCAGATATCACCGAAAGCGTGCGCCGGTATATCTGGATCAAGACGATACTGAGCGTTTTTACGGCCGGGATCAGCTATGGCGTGCTCAAGGTGCTGGGCGTCGATTTCGCCGAGACCTGGGCGCTGCTGATTTTCCTGCTCAACTACATCCCGAGCGTCGGCTCGGTGCTGGGCGTGGTATTCCCGGCGCTGCTGGCGCTCGTGCAATTCGAGACGCTGTGGGAGTTCTTCGTCATCGCGGTGTTGCTTGCCGGTACGCAGTTTATGATCGGCAACATCATCGAGCCGCGGTTGATGGGCCGAAGCCTTAACCTCAGCCCGTTTGTGGTGATGGCCTCGCTGGCGTTCTGGGGCATGATCTGGGGCGTGATCGGCGCGTTCTTAAGCGTACCGATGACGACGGCCTTCGTGATCGTCTGCAGCCATGTGCCGTCGCTGCGCTGGATCGCTATTCTCCTGTTGGCCGATAGCCGCGCGGCGGTCGGACCTGAGGCCAGCGCGAAGCGTCATGCGGTCTGATCGGCGCGCGCTTGACGTACCTGCAAACAGCCTGCCAGGCGCGAAGAACGAAAAACGGGAGCCCAGAAACGAGGCTCCCGTCAACGCTGTTCGTTTGCGGTGCGCCCGCCTACTCCAGCGAAATCTCCCGGCTCATTGGCAGGTCGGTCCGGCTCCACTCGATCATTGAGCCGTCATAGACCTTGGCCTGCTTGTTGCCCAGAATTTCAGAATTCACGAACCAGCCCAGCGTGGCCCAGTGCGCCGTATTGCAGAAGTTGATCACCTCTCCAGATGTCGGCGCGCCAACCGCTTCGTGAATCTTGGTCAATTCCGCTGCGGAGCGCATGATGCCGCCGTCGTTCTTCGTCAGCCAGGTTTCCGGAATGCTCATCGCGCCAGCGATGGTGCCCGCGCGGGCGACCGGGCCGGGCTTGGTCACGCCGAGAAACTGGTCCGTCGGCCGATGGTCGATCACTGGCACACCCGCCTCAAGCGCTGCCTGAACGTCTTCCTTCGTCGCGATCATCTCGGGCCGCATTCTGACCTCGAAGGTCGTGGGCGTCGGGGCCACGACGCCGGTCTCGAGCGGATTGACCGGCCGCCTGGTCTGTTCGTCGCGCTCGGCGATCCACGCCGCGAAGCCGCCGTCCAGAATGGACACCTTGTCATGCCCTGCAACCTTGAAGGTCCAATAGACCCGTGTCGCCGCGCCCATTTCGAGGCCGTTTGCACCGCGCGAGACGATGACGACATGCGAGTCATTTTCGATACCCAGCCCGCCTATCAAGCTGGCGAGCTGTTCCGCGCTCGGCAACATGCCCGGCGTGCCGTTGGCGTCTGTTACCCGCCAGCCATCAGCGACATAATCCGAGTGCACCGCGCCGGGGATGTGCGCCTGGGCGTAGGTTTGTTTCGACGATCCGCTGATAGCGCTGCGGATGTCGAGGATCACGACTTCGGGGTTGTCGAGGTTGGCCTTGAGCCAAGCGACATCCACAAGCGGCTGCTTCGCGAGCGCGGCGCTCGACATGGCCGCGACAAGCGTTCCGACAATAATTCCTAAAAGCGACTTCATGGCTGGTCCTCCCTTGCTCGTCGCTTCACTGATGGCCGCGGACGAGATGTTCGGGCTTGCTGGCGCGAAAGACCGCCAATCTCGATCAGCCCGTTCGGAAACTGCCCGGTTCCGTAGCCATCCGCATGGCCGGGCCGGCGTGGCTTACGCCAACGCCGCTGCCGCCCGGCCTCCTCGCGTCCGCCCGATTGTTCGGCGCGGATCTCTCCAACGCTGTCAAGCTCCTTGAAGCCCGAGCGCGGCGCGAAGCTCGTTCCTCAGGTCGATTTCGCGCTGTGACAGCAGATAAACGTTGCGATCAGCCCGCGCCTCGTCCGCGTTCTGGCCGGTGCGCGCGCAGTACCGTGCGAGCGCGGCGTCGCGTTCAGCCAGCAGCTCGGGCAGAACTGGCGCGCTGAAGCGCAGCATCGCGGCAAGCCACCGGGCCGATGCATGCGCGTCTTCCGGTTCGGGCGGAGGCGTTTGCGCAGCAAGCTGCTCGCCGGCGCGCCAGGCTTCGCCCGTGACCCAGTGATTGACCGCGAACCATTTGAGCGGCTGGCCGTTGCCATCGACCGCGAGGCCGGCCACATGCGCGAAGCTGTCGCTCTCGTCACGGCGCGCGAAGATGTGAAAGTGGCCATGCATCGGGCGATCAGCGGCGCCCGGCATGTCATGGGCGTGGTAATAGGCGCGCCAAAGCCCTCCGCCGAAGACCAGATCGCCGGCAGGATAATGTTTGTTCGCGACAAAAGGCGCATCGCCAATAATGGCGAGCACGGCGTTGGTGTTCTGCGCCGCGAGGGTCTGGAGGCAAGCGACCAGTTCCAGCGCAGCTTGGTGCCGCAAGTCGGGCCGGGTTGCGCTTGTGCTGTCCAGCGCGGTCCGGGAAGCTGCCCCAGAATGTTGCGTCATGGGCCGTCCTCCTGTTAGCGCCACCCCCGGCTTCACTCCGCTACAGGCCGCACGGGGTGCCGCCGCCAAGCCCGCACGGCGTGGCGCTATCGTAGGGGGCGCCGCCAAGGCCGCAAGGGGTTCCGCTCAACCCACATGGCGTGCCCCCGAGACCGCATGGCGTGCC
>CAZYUT010000027.1:0-13861 GCA_964650735.1 uncultured Hyphomicrobiaceae bacterium | reverse complement strand
CCGCATGGCGTGCCGCCCAGGCCGCAGGGCATTGCGCCCAGGCCGCAAGGCGTGCCGCCAAGCCCGCACGGGGTTCCTCCGGCAGTCAGGTCGCAAGGCGCACCGCCCAACCAGCAAGGCGTCGCGTCGGTCCCAGCGGCATCGCCTGTTGTTTGCGCGCCTGTGGCTTCCGCAGGCTCCGGCAGCTTGTGGCTTGTGTGGTCAATGATGACGCCAAGCGTCGCGGCGGTGAGCACCGACCCCATCACGAGACTGTTGGAGAATTTATCCATCCGTCTTTTCCATTGGCGCATCGAGGCCGAACCAGACCCGCGCGTGAACGCCGATCCAGCTTCCGGTGAATCCGGCCAGCAGCCAGAGCCAGCCATGCATGCTGCCGGTTGCCGTCCCGGCCAGCAGCCCGCCGATATTGCAGCCGAAGGCGAGCCGTGCGCCATAACCCAGCATCAGCCCGCCGATGATCGCGAGTAAAAGCGCGTTCAGCTTGATAGGCTGGCTGGCCGCGAAGCGCCCTGAGACCGCAGCAGCCAGCAGCGCGCCCAGGATAACCCCGAAATCCATCACCGATGTGGTGTCCTCCAGCACGCTGCGCTGAAGCGCGATGGCCGGATATCCGCTCGACCAGTAAGTCCAGTTCGCGACATCGAAACCGAGCGCGCCGGCGATCTTGGTGCCCCAAAGCCCCAGCGCGAAGGTGATGGACCAGGGATGCCCCGCGATCACCATTGTCAGCAGGCTGAAGATGGCAATCCCGATGACGCCCCACAAAAGCGGCCACGGGCCGAAAATCAGCCGGTCAATAAAGGGCATCTGCGGCCCGTCTTCCGCGCGAATATCCAGAACGTCGCCGCAGCGCTGCGCCTCGATGCGGCGAACCCAGAGATAAAGCGCCGCGATTACTGCGAGCTGCGCCACCAGGGCGGTCTGCCAGCCGAAGGAATTGACGGTTGAGACAGGTCCCATGTTGGGCAGTTCAAGCCAGGTGGGTAGGTGCAGCGAGCCGATCGTCGCGCCGATGATGAAGAAAACGAGGGTGACGACCATCTTCACGTTGCCGCTGCCCGCCGTAAAGAGCGTGCCTGAGCCGCAACCGCCGCCGAGCTGCATGCCGAAGCCAAAGATGAGCGCGCCGATCAGCACGGAAAGGCTCACCGGCCCGAGGGCTGCGCTCGCCTGAAGATCGGGGAAAGCGGCGCCGACGATAGGAAAGAAGGCGATCGACAAGCCGGCCAGCAGCAGGAGGTGCGAGCGGACCGCATCGCTGCGCCCGAGGCGGATGAAACGCCGCCAGCCGCCTGTGCACCCGATGAGCGATCGGAACAAGCACACGCCTAGCGCCGCGCCGAGCAGGAAGAGGATCGCTTTTTGTGTAGAGACCTCGTGCTGAAGGATCAGGCTGATGACGATCAGACCCAGGATCGCCGCGAGGCCAAATGCCTTATCGGTGCCGCTGACGCGGATCGCGTTCTCCGGGCGCTCCGGTGAAGCGATGCTGCCAGCCCCCGGGTCTTGCTGCTTGGCAAGATCTTGAGCAACCACCCCGCAATATCCCCACATCGACAGCGCTGCCGCGTGCGCACGAATGTGTGCCGCTGTCGCAACGAATATTCGTCCGCTAACCACGCGCGGTTTGCCCAGCGGAGCAGGAACCGCCCGTTTCGCGCCTATTTGGCTGACCTTGCCCTGCAAGCGGCGAAACGTCGCGAAAGTATAACTTGGGACGCTGTTGGGCGCGACTCTTTCCTCCATCCGTCCGCGCTCCCTGCGTCCGCGCAACAATCTGAGGCGTTGATGATATCGCGGGGTCTAAGCGCGTCCACCCCCTCGTCTGCTGCATGAGAGATATGCAGATGTTTCCATTGCTACCGGGCCGGCCCATATCGCATCAGCGTACGTGAAGGGGACGACTTTCCAGTTTCATGAGGAGGAGAAGGCAAATGACGTTTTTCGGATGGTGGGCGGAGCAGCCGCCTTTCAACCAGGTCGGTATGGCGGTTGTCGCGGCTGTCTCGGTGCTGGTGATCGTCGGTCTGGTGTAACCTCCAGCCGCGCCGTTGCGCTTTGTGTGGAAATGCAAAAGCCGGCAGCTTGCCGGCTTTTGTCGTTTTGACGTCGCTTGCGTTCCCATTGGCCTGGAGCGCACACCGGCGGCGCAGTCTAAATTCCCGCCGAGCGGCTGCTAAAGGTGAAGTCGCGCACGAGAAGCGGTGGCGCGTAGACGGGTGCACCGTGCAGATCGCCGCCATGTATGCGCTGGCCCGGCCCAATCGCCTCGATATTGGACAGCATCGCGATCAGGCTCTCGTTGAAGCGGAAGTTGCGCACAGGCGCAACGATTTCGCCGTTCTCGATCAGAAAGTTGCCGTCGCGCGTCAGCCCGGTCAGCAGCAAGCTCTGCGGATCGAGCATGTTGGTGTACCACACGCGGGTCACAAGGATGCCCCTGTGCGTGGAGCGGATCATGTCTTCAAGGGATGTGGGCCCGCCAGCCATTGACAGCGCGGCGGGACCAGGAAGCGATATGCGGCCGGTCTTCTGCGCCCAGTAGCGCGAACAGGCGAGCGTCTTGACCACACCGTCCTCGACCCAGACCGTGCGCTCCCGCGGGCGGCCTTCGCCATCGAATGTTGGACTGGGCGCAAGCGGGTCGGCCGGGTCCGAGATGATCGTGACGCGCGGATCGAGCAGCCGCTGATCCAGCTTCGACTGTCCGCCTGCGCCGCTCAGCCAGCTTCGCCCTTCATCGGCCGCGCGCGCGTCCAGCGCCCACATCAGATAGCGCAACATTTCACCAGCCGCCGGCGGCTCCAGCAAGACCGTGTATTGCCCTGGGTCAAGGTCAAGCGGGGCGGCATCATGCGCGGCCTTGGCAACGGCTGTGCTGGCGATTTGCGCCGGATCGAGCGCATCGAAGCCATGCTGCGAGCCGCCGGCCCAGCCGGACCAGCTTCCATCCTCGCGCCGCGCGGTCACGGTAAAGTCCGCGATGCTGTCGCGCTCATAGGCGAACAGCCCGGCGCTGTTGGCGACCGCGTGGAACCGGCCGCCCGCCTCGACATAGCCCGCTGCCTCCACGCCGCGCGCTTCGGCTGCCGCGATGGCCTTCTGCGCAGCTTCCGCCAGCCGCGCGGTCTCCATCTCGCCCGTATTGGCGTCAAACGCAATATTCGGCGCATAGCTCTGGGGACCGAGCGGCGGCATCTGCTCCGGGTCGGGGGGCGCGGCGCGGGCGATCTCTTCCGAGCGGCGTTGGGCGGCGTCAAGCGCCTCTTCATCGAGCCCGTTCACCGTCGCCGAGCCTGATTGCTGCCCGAACTGCGAGGTGATCGTCACGCTCACGCCGCTGTGCGCGCCGTTCGAGGTCGCGCTGTTCCGGGCGAAGCGCAGATTGACCTTGTCGCTGCCGCTCACATGCACGATGCAGCCATCCGCCTGCGAGGCCGCGAGCCGGC
This sequence comes from uncultured Hyphomicrobiaceae bacterium, assembly GCA_964650735.1. GTDB lineage: Bacteria > Pseudomonadota > Alphaproteobacteria > Rhizobiales > Rhodomicrobiaceae > Dichotomicrobium. The sequence goes on along the minus strand of CAZYUT010000027.1, from coordinate 10,409 downwards.
GTGCCGTGATCCGTTCGACATCCTCGCGCGACAGCAGCATCAGGCTTTCCGTTCGGTGTTCAGGATCGTGACGCCGCGAAAACGCGCTGGCACCGCGCCGTGCGAGACAGGCGCGGCCTGCATCGGCTGGCCCTTGCCGCAGGAGAAGGTGCCTCCAAGGAAATAGGTCGAGCGATCGCCTATCCCGTCGAGCGAATTCCAGAACGGCACCGTGCGCCCCTGATAGGCGACATCGCGCAGCATCGGGCCGAGTTTGCCGTTTTTGATTTCATAGAAAAGCTGACCGGAGAACTGGAAGTTGTCGCGCTGCTGGTCGATGCTCCAGCTTCCCGCGCCGTTGATGTAGATGCCGCGCTCGACCCCGCCGATCAGGTCGTCCAGCGAGCAGGTCTCCGGGTTCGGCTGCAGCGAAATATTCGGCATCCGCTGAATCGGGAAATCCGCCGGACTGGCGCAATATGCGCAGCCGTTCGAGTGGTCGCGGCCGATGAGCTGCGCCTGTCCCATCGCCATCTGGTAGTTCTTGAAGACGCCATTCTCGATGATCGGGAATTCCCGGCCCTGCGTCTGCACGCCGTCATCGTCGAAGGCCACCGTCGCCAGCCCCTCCGCCTGCGACCGCTCGCCGATGACCGTCATCATCGGCGCGCCGAATTGCAGTTTGCCGAGTTGGTCCGGTGTGACAAAGGAGGTTCCGGCGAAATCGGCCTCCCAGCCCAGCGCGCGGTCCAGCTCGGTGCTGTGGCCGATGGTTTCGTGGATCGTCAGGAACAGGTTGGTCGGGTCGATGACGACGTCATACGCGCCCGGCTCCACCGGCTTGGCGTGCAGCTTCTCGCGCGCTTCCGCCCCGGCGCGGGCCGCCTCGGCCACGAGATCGCAGCGCTCGACATAGTCCCAACCTGCACCGCGCGCGGCCGCCAGGCTGTCGCGGGTCGCGAACCGGCCGGTGTCTCTGTCGACCGCCGTGGCCCTGAAAAATGGGTAGCTGCGCACGCGCGTCTGGTAGATCTCGCTGCCGCGCGTGCTGGCGAAGAATTTCTGCTCGCGGACAAACTGAAACATCGCCGCGCAATAGTCCGCGCCCGCCTTCATCGCCGCCTCGTTGATGGCAAGCAGATGCGCCGCCTTCGCATCGGCCGGGACGGTGAACGGGTCGACCCCCACCGGCATGGCCCAATCCGCGGTATGGGCGGGCAGGTCCTCGATCACGATCGGCGTTTTCTGGATGCGGGCGGCGGCGCGCGCGTTTTCGACGGCGGCGTCCACGAGCCGGTCAACTTCGCCGACCGTGTTGCTCCCGGCAAAGCCCCAGCTGCCGTTTGCCAGCACGCGCATGCCTATGCCGGTCTCGACCGCCGAATTCACCGCCTTGAGTTTGTCCTCTCGGGCGTAAAGGAACTCGCTCTGGTTGCCGCCGATACGGATGTCGGCGTAATCGACGCCTGCCCGGCGGGCCTTGTGGAGCGCGCGGTCGGCGAGATTGGCGCAGGCCGCGCGGTCGAGAAACGGGTGTTCCATGAACCTCAAGATTTCATGAGCTTGCAGCGGATGACGGCGCTATGGGCGCGGGGCGGCGCGCTTCACCACATCGACCGGCCGCCGGCTTCAATTCTAAAGCATTTTCAGCAAAACGGGTGCTCCATCTTGCGCAAACGCGCTTCAAAGGTAAGCGGTCACGGCGCGGGCGATCACGATCTCTTCGTCAGTGGGTATTATGCGGACGGTTACATCGCCCGTCGAGATAATGTCGGCGCCGCGCTCGTTGGCGTCCTTATCGAGGACAATGCCGAGATAAGCCATCCCCTCGCAGACGCGCGCGCGCACAGTCGCCGAGTTTTCGCCGATGCCGCCGCTGAACACGACCGTATCCAGCCCGCCCAGCACCGCTGACATCGCGCCCAATTCCCGCCGGATGCGGAATACGAAATAGTCAATCGCCTGCTGGGCCTGTGGTGTGCCCGCTGCCTCAAGCTCGCGCATGTCGTTGGATAGACCGGACAGGCCCTTCAAGCCGCTTTCCTTGTAGAGCAGGTCCGAAATCTGGCCGGCGGTCATGCCCTCTTGCTGGATCAGATACAAAATGACGCCAGGATCGAGCTGACCGCAGCGTGTGCCCATGGGCAGACCGTCGAGCGCGGAGAAGCCCATCGTCGAGCCGACCGACTGTCCGCTTTTGATCGCGCACATCGACGCGCCGTTGCCGAGATGGCAGACAACGGTGCGGCGGTGGTGATCCTCCGGGTCGATTCGGCCGAGTTCAGACGAGATGTAGTCATAACTCAGCCCATGGAAGCCATAGCGGCGCACACCCTTCTCATAGTATTCCCGCGGCAGCGCGAAGGTGTCGTTGACCCATGGGTGGCCGCGGTGGAAGGCTGTATCGAAACACCCGACCTGAACGGCATTGGGGAAGGCCGCCATCGCAGCGCGCACGCCTGCCAGATTGTGGGGCTGATGCAGGGGCGCAAAGGGCTGGAATTGCTCCAGATAGCGCATCGCCTCTTCATTGAGCGCAACCGGGGTATCGAACCTGTCACCGCCGTGGACGATCCGGTGCCCAACCCCGGCAACGGTCTCGCCGTCGACCACCGGCCCGACGGCCTCGAGGATGGCGCGCACGCCACTCATGTGATCGGCCTTGCCAATCGATGAGTCCGCCTTTTCGCCATTCCTGGAAAGCGTAAGCTGGGCGTTTTCGCTGCCAAGGCGCTCGATTTGCCCACTGGCAAGCAGTTGAGGCTCTCGGGCCGCGCGATAGACCGAGAACTTGATGGAGGACGACCCGGCGTTGAGCGTCAGGATCGTGCTCATAGCGCGCCCATCTTGCTGGCATAAAGCGCGGCGATGGCGCAGGAGGCAAGCCGCGCCTTTTCGCCGTCAGCCCGCGAGGTCAGGATGATCGGGCATTTCGCACCCATCACCAGCCCGCCGCCTTCGGCATGGGCGGCATAGGCGAGTTCCTTGGCCAGCATGTTGCCCGCCTCCAGATTGGGGGCGACGAGGATATCTGCGCGCCCGGCGACCAGCGACTTGATGCCCTTGGTGCGGGCGGCCTCGATATCCATGGCGTTATCCATCGCGAGCGGCCCGTCGACGAGGCCGTGCTTGATCTGGCCGCGCTCGGCCATCTTCGAGAGGATTGCGGCATCGAGCGTCGACGGGATCTTCGGGTTGACCATCTCCACAGCGGAAAGAACGCCCACTTTCGGCGTGTCCACGCCAAGCGCGCGCATCAGATCGATGGCGTTCTGGATGATGTCGACCTTGGTTTCCAGATCGGGCGCGATGTTGATCGCCGCATCCGTGACTGTGAGCAGGTGGTCGATCCCCGGCACGTCGAACACGAAAACGTGGGAAAGCCGCCGGCCGGCACGCAGACCGCCATCGCTCTTGACCACATGCGACAGGAGATCGTTGGTGTGGAGATGGCCTTTCATGATCGCGCGGACCGATCCATCATGGACCATCGCCACGCCGGCGGCCGCGGCGTCACTGTGCGTTGCCGCGTGCACGATCTGGTAGCCCGCGATGTCCTTGCCGATCTCGCGCGCCGCCGCCTCGATTTTCGCGCGGTCGCCGATCAGGATCGGCGTGATCAGCGTCCGCTCCGCCGCCAGCAGCGCGCCACCGAGCGCATGGCTCTCCTCCGGGGCGACGACTGCGGTAGGGATCGGGGCAAGCGGCACCGCCTCTTCCAAGAGCCTGTCGAAGTGCACATGGCGGTGCACGCCCAGGCCCGGCAGATTTGCGCTGTCGTAAGTGATGTCCCGGTCGGGGGCGACGACCACGGCCTCGCCGTCAAGGATGCGCGTGCCATCGTCTTTCTCGACCCAGGTGTCGAACCTGACCCTGCGTCCGTCGAGCTTCTCGGTCAGACGAACCTTCGCGATCAGCTTGTCGCCCGCCGCCGCGCGGCCCCTAAAGCGATAGGTCTGGCTTTCATAGACCGTGCCGGGCCCCGGCAACTGGTTGCCGAGCACGGCTGAGATTAACGCGCCCACCCATGCCGAAGGAGCAATCGCCTCGTTCACGCCGTCACCGTCACCATCGGCGTCAGGCAGATGCATTGGGTTCATGTTGCCCGACGCATGGGCGAACACATAAAAGTCGTCCGCCTGGCACAACCGTTCGGCCTGCGCTTCCATACCAATTGTCAGCCGGTCGAATGGCACACTCTGAAATACATTCATCGCAAAATCGCTCCGCAGCAGCGGAGCCGGTCGCGACCTTCCCCGCCTTGGCCAAACTCGACACCCGCTTCAAACCGCAACGCATCGCGCATTTCGGATGCCCCTGCGGTCCGCCTCAATGCCGCGCTGCACAATACATCATCACCAGGGCGAGAGGTAGATTGAAGAGCGGCCGCAGATCGGCAAGATCACTCGCCGTTCGACATTGCGTCCCACAGCGGGTCCTCGCGCCGCGGCTCGAAATCGGCTGGCGCGCGTTCTCGATCCGCGTCCGAGGCGCCGACCGTCACTTCGCTCCCCTCAACGCCCACCGTGATGCTGAACGTTGCGCCGCTATCGGCGGTCGATTGCCCGCGCAGCCGGTCGTCGAAGGGTTCGAGCAGATAGCGCAAGCCCCCATCGACGGCGAGCGTCAACCGCCCGCGGCCGGCCCTTGGCATGTTGCGAAGCGACGGCTCCTTTTCCTTCGTCTCGTAATAGTGGGCGTCGCCGGTAAAGTCGCGGATATAGGCTTTCAGCGGTTGTTTGTAGGCTTTCCAATCGCTCGGCAAGCGGTGCCCGTCGTTCATCAGCGCCCAGCGCTGAAACGCGTCTGTGCGGAAGAAGTGATCGACATGCGGCTGGACCTTGCGAAAGCCGGACTGATCGAGTGTGCCAAGCATTCGTATCGATACCGTTTGCCATTTCATCGAGAAGTTGAGCCACCACAACAGATCGAAAAGAGTGCGCAGTCGGACCGGGCAGCGCGCGAACTGCGGCGATAGATACGACATCACCACATTCGCGCGGCCGGCCGAGGCAAGCTGCGTGCGAAGCAGGCGAGGGAAGGCCTCCTCCCACGGCTGCGCCAATTCGTTGAGCGGCACGCCAAGCGCCTTGATGCTTCCGAATATCTGGTCGCCGTGTTCGCCGGATGTGATCAGCGCGCGGTCGTCCAGCGCCTGCGAGATCTTCGATATCTTGCGCCGGCGGGGGTGACGGCGCACCGTCTCCCTGAAGAAGCGTCGGTATTCACCGCGCGACTGCGGCGAATAAACGATTTCCAGCTTTTCCGGGTCGTGCCGGAGTGCTCGCAGCAGCGCCACGCACGCGGCGGTCGAGTCGATCCCGCCGGACCAGAACAGCCGGATCGCACGGCCTTCGCCGGTCGCGCGATCAACCAGATGCCGCGCGCGCTCATCGCAAAGCGCGTCGAGGCTCGGCTGCGTCGCCTGACGGACTGCCGGGATCGGGTCCAGCACCTCGTATGGGAAGCCGTGGTCAAGCGTGCGCGTCCGGTCGATCAGGCCGCACCCGAAGAACAGGCAGCTAAGCCGGTAGCCCTCCGGCACCGGGTGCGAGAGAACGGTGGGCCGCACAGCCATCCGCGGCTCAAGATAGATCAACGGGACCGGATGCGGTCTGCCGCCAAGCCAGGCGTGGCGCCACGCCGTGAACCAGCGCACACCAAAAGCAAAGGCGAACACGGCCAGGAAGATGAGGACGGCGTCGAAGCCGACTGTCAACCAAGCCAGAGCCAACAAGGCCGCGAGTGGAATTGGCCGGACATAAAAACTGGACAAAATCGAACGCCTGTTTGCTGGAGCGCTTTCACCAAAAGCGGAAACCGGTTTTGCTGGAAGTGCTCTATCGCGAGCAAATGCTCCTGGGCAGTCTGCTAACGACGGGCCGATTGCGGCCTTATGATGAAGTTGGTCGGGTGACTGGGAGCCGTGTCTCCAAAGCGATGTGGAGACGCCAAGCTGGGAGCGTCAGACGGCGGCCGCGAGCGGCATCCTATGGTATTCGTTGACCCGCGAACACCGTGGCGGGGGAACACTGACGATGCGTATCGCCACCTTCAATGTGCAGAACATGCGGCTGCGGATGGGGGATGATGGCCCCGCACTCGACGGGGCTAGGGACTCTGATTTGGATGGGCAAGCCGCTGACATGGCCCTCGATTTCATCGACCGGCGGCTGACCGCCGAGGTCATCCGGTCAGTGGCGGCGGACACGATCGCGCTGCAGGAAGTCTTTGACCAGGCCACGCTGGATCATTTTCACGACGCATTCTTGCTGCCGGCGGGCGCGGCACCTTATCCCTACCGGCACTGTCTCCCGGGCAATGACGGGCACGGGCGCAATGTTGCGGTAATGTCGCGGCGGCCGCCTGTGAAGGTCACCAGCCATGCGCACGTGACAGCGGCGGATCTGGGGCTCTTCGAGGTGCCTGAAAGGCTGCGCGAGGGGCCGCTCTTCCGGCGCGACTGTCTGGAGGTGGACCTTGGCGCAGTGACGCTGTTTATCTGCCATTTCAAGGCGCCCTATCCGGACCCGCAGAAGGCCTGGGGCGTGCGCGAGGCAGAGGCGCGGGGCGTTCGGCGCATCATCGAAATGCGCTTTGCCAAACCGGCTGAGGCCCGCTGGATCATCCTTGGCGATCTCAACGAGTTCGCAAGCGAAGCCGACCCGTTCGCACCAGCGATCCGGCCGTTGACGCAAGGGTTTGCTATTGACCTCATGACGCGGCTGGGCGAGGGCGCAGACTGGACGTTTCGCGATCCGCAGACGCGCATCCGCTCGCACCCCGACACGATTCTGGTCTCGCCGGCGATGGCGCGCGCGTTTCCCGATGTGCGTCCAGAGATCTTCCGCGCCGGCATGGACCCCGACGCAGCAGCCGCGCGAGGGCCGCAGTTTCGAGCCGTGCGCGCCACACGGCCCCATGCGAGCGATCACGCTGCAATCTACGCCGATTTTCCAGGCTTGTAACCGCAAGACCTTTCGCGCCTCGCGGCTCTGGACGCACAACCGGAGCCCATCCCGGATCAAGTCCGGGACAGGCTTTTGCTGCGAGCGCTCTAGCCGAAACGGCCGGTGATATAGTCCTGCGTCATCTCATTGGCCGGACGCGTGAACATCTCTTCGGTGTCGCCCACTTCGATCAACCGGCCAAGATGAAAGAACGCTGCGCGTTGCGATACGCGGGCCGCTTGCTGCAGGTTGTGCGTGATGATGACGACCGTGTAGTCCTTCCGAAGATCCCCGATCAACTCCTCCAGCCGCGCGGTGGCCAGCGGGTCGAGCGCGGAAGCTGGCTCGTCCATCAGGATGACTTCAGGATTCGTTGAGATCGCTCGCGCAAGGCACAGGCGCTGCTGTTGACCTCCCGACAGATCGGTGCCGGGCTCGCGCAGCCGGTCCTTCACCTCGTCCCACAGGCCCGCGCGCTCAAGGCTCACTTTCACCAACTCGTCGAGTTCCTCGCGCGTGTTGGTCAGACCGTGAATGCGAATGCCATATGCGACGTTCTCATGGACCGACCACGGAAATGGATTGGGCTTTTGCGCCACCCAACCGAACCGCCGGCGCAAGACGACCGGATCCGTGCCCGGCGCGTAGACATCCTCGCCGTCCAGCAGCACCTCGCCCTGGACCCGGATCTCGGGAATGACGTCGTTCATCCGGTTGAAGCAGCGCAGCAGCGTGGTCTTGCCGCAGCCCGACGGGCCGATGAAGGCGGTGATCTCGTGCTCGTAAATGTTGAGGTCGATATCTCGCAGAGCTTGTGCCTCGCCGTACCAGAAGTTGAGCCGGCGAACGGAGATCTTGGTGCGCGTCCCCGCCTGGTGGTGCGCATCGCCGAACTTGAAGTGTTCGTCGAGAGCAGTGTTCGTCATGGCCGTCACCCCGCAAATCGGCGCTGTCGTTCACGTCTCTGCTGCGTAAATTTGTAGGGTCGCCGGCAACAAAGCAACAACGAATTGGCCGTGAGTCCGCCGGCCGCTCTGTCGCATTCGAGCAAGGAGGCAGGCGTGTCTGTCCCTCGGCGTCGCGGATCGCCGGAAAGTCAAGTTTCGGCTCATCCAAAGTTGTCCGCTGACAAGATCCGGATCAGCCGCTGCAGCGACCGTTTTCTGAAAAAGCGCGCAATAAAAAGCGCGCCTCTGGCTGCGGTGAATTCAGCGCAAGTTGGGCATTAGATCAGTGTCAAACGGCTCAAAAAACTGCTGCAACATGAGAAATTTGTAATCTAAATTTGGTGTGTCTGGACAACAGCCTAGCGCTATTCCGTCAACCCTGCGGGGCCGCATGTCGCTTTTCGGCCTTGTGATGTCGCAAGCAGACATTTATCCTCTGCACGATCTCACGCTGCGTCGACGCCGGCGCGGCCAGGATGCCGGCACGCGCACGCAAGCGCTTTTCGCGGAGGCCGCCAGTCTGGCGCTCCTGTTCATTGCCGGCGGAAGACGCGCTCCGCATCCAACGCGCTGATACTGCGCACCTGCGCGGGGCGGCCAACCGACAGAAATCGACAGGAGGCAATCGAATGGCGCGAGCAGCCCTCAAGAGCACAAATGCGGAACTGAGCCTGGACCGGCAAAATTACGGCGCCGATCCAATCGCCGACCGACAGACCGACCTCTATCGCGGCGAGTACATCATGAGCTTCGTCGAGAAGTGGGACGAGTTGATTGACTGGACGGCGCGCGCCGAAAGCGAGGGCCAGTTCTTCATCGACGTGCTGCGCGCCCGCGGCAAGGAGACGGTGCTCGATGTCGCCGCCGGCACGGGCTTTCACTCCGTCCGCCTGACCGACGCCGGCTTCAATGTCACAACCGCCGACGGCTCGGCCGCGATGCTCGCCAAGGCGTTCGAGAACGGCCAGTCACGCGGGCTGATCCTCAAGACCGTGCAGGCCGACTGGCGCTGGCTCAACCGCGACATTCAGGGCAAGTACGACGCGATCATCTGCCTGGGCAACTCCTTCACGCATCTGCACCAGGAGTCCGACCGCCGACGCGCGCTCGCCGAATTTTATGCCGCCCTCAAGCATGACGGCATCCTGATCCTGGATCAGCGCAACTACGACGCGATGCTCGACGAAGGCTTCTCCTCGAAGCATAAATTCTACTATTGTGGTGACAAGGTTAGCGCTGAGCCGTCGCATATCGATGAGGGGCTGGTGCGGATGCGCTACAGCTTCCCGGACGGCTCGGAATACACGCTGAACCTGTGCCCGATCCGCAAGAATTACACGCGCAGGCTCCTCTCTGAAGCCGGTTTCCAGCGCGTGCGCACCTATGGCGACTTTCAGGAGACCTACGCCGAGAACGAGCCCGACTTCTTCATCCATGTCGCTGAGAAATCCACGCTGCACGTCATTCGTTGGGGCGGCGGCACCCGCGAGCCGGGCGAAACCGATGTGCGCGATATTGCCGAGGACTATTATGACAGCGACGACGCCGACACCTTTTACTCGACCATCTGGGGCGGCGAAGACCTGCATATCGGCGTTTATGAAGAAACCAGAGATATCCGCGCGGCTAGCGACGCGACGGTCGATCGGATGGCCTCGGTCGTGCCTGATCTCGGCCCGTCCACGCGCATTCTCGACATCGGCGCGGGCTACGGCGGGTCGATGCGCCGGGTCTGCAAGGCGCATGGCTGCCAGGCGACCTGCCTGAACATCTCCGAGACGCAGAACGATTACAACCGCGCCAAGACGCGCCAGGCCGGGCTGGCCGGCAAGATCCGCGTCGTCCACGGCGTGTTCGAAGATATCCCGGAGCCGGAGGCCAGCTACGACGTGGTCTGGAGCCAGGACGCGATCCTGCATTCGGACCAGCGCGCCAAGGTGCTCTCCGAAGTCTGGCGAGTGCTGAAGCCCGGCGGCTACTTCGTCTTCACCGACCCGATGCAGGCGGACGACGCCGACCCGGCCGCGCTGCAGCCGGTGTATGACCGCCTCCAGCTCTCCAGCCTCGGCTCGCCGCGCTTCTACCGCGAGGCCGCGCAGGCGCTCGGCTTCGAATTACTGAGCCAGGACGAGTTGACCAGTCACTTGCGCAACCATTACGCCCGGGTCCGCGAGGAGCTGCTGGCGAACTACGACAAGCTGCGCGCGAAGGGCGCTTCTGCGGCCTACCTCGACAAGATGGCCGTTGGGCTGGAGAACTGGGTCAAGGCCGCTGATCAGGGCCACTTGGCCTGGGGCATCCAGCTTTACCGCAAGCCGGCGTAACCAGAGCCTGTTCGATAAAAAGCTGAAGGCGCTGAACAGGCTCCAAGTTCTTGTTTTGTGGCACTTTGGTCGCTTCGCGCCCGCCTTTGGCTCCGGACGCAAAACCGGTGCCCATCCCGGATCAAGTCCGGGACAGGCTCTTGCTGAAAGTGCGCTAGCTCTCGCGGAACGCGCGGGTCAACGTGTCCGTCAGCGGGCGCATGAGGTAG
>CAZYUT010000026.1:0-21918 GCA_964650735.1 uncultured Hyphomicrobiaceae bacterium | reverse complement strand
GAGCCTGTTCAGCGATTCGGATTTCGTTGAACAGGCTCTAGCCACAAGACTTGGCTTAGCCAGAAGACTTGGCTCAGGTAACACCGGCATCCGGATAACGAAAAAGCGCGGCCGCAACGGGCCGCGCTCCCTTGAGTTCAGTAATCGGACTCGACTTAATGCTTGAGCCGCCGCCACAGCACGCGCTTGGACATGTACAACAGCGCTGCCAGGATAAACAGATAGAGCATCACCTTCGCCCCCATCTGCTTGCGCTCCTCCAGCCTCGGCTCGGCGGCCCACATCAGGAACGCCGTCACATCCTTCGCGTACTGCTCTTCGGTCGTCGGCGTGCCATCGTTGTAGGCCACGATGTCAGGATACAAGACCTGGGGCATGGCGACCTGATTGCCAGGATAAACCGTGTTGTAATGCAGGCCCGGCTGCACCTCGACACCCTCCGGCGGCGGGAATTCATAGCCTAACAGAAATGCGTAGACGTAGTCTGCCCCGCCCTCGGCATACATGGTCGCCAAGTCCTCGGCGATGGCGACCGGCGCCATATACCACGCCACATTGTGTCCAACGCTGCGCGCCTTTGTGATCACCGACAGGTCAGGCGGCGCCACGCCGTTGTTCACCAGCGCCGCTTCCCTCTCATTGCGATATGGATTCACGAACCGGTCGTTCGGTGTGGCGGGACGCTCGAACATTTCGCCCTGGTCATTCGGGCCGTCCGTCACGGTGTACTGACTTGCGATCGCCTCGACCTGTTCTGTGGGAAGGTTGGGTCCGCTCTCGTCGGTCAGGTTACGGTAATAGAGCAGGTCCATGCCGTGACAGGAGGAGCAGACCTGCTGATACACCTGGAAGCCGCGGCGCAACTGGTCCTGATCGAAATAGCCAAAGGGGCCCGCGAAGGTCCAATCCTGCTTTTCGATATCAGCTGTCGCTTTGGCGGCGAGAGCGCGATCTGCGGGGAGCGCGGCGAGAGCGAACACCGCCGCGAGGGCAGCGATGCTCACAACGAAGCGGATAGGCGACAATAAATGCGTCAGGCTATGGGTCATGGCCGGAATCTCACTCCCTTATCGCTTCTCTGGCGCGGCCGGGGCTGCTTCGGGCGTGCCTCCTCGGCCTTCCTGCGGGCCATAAATCGTCTCGGCGATGCTGCCTGGCCGCTGCTTTGGCCGTTCGATGATGCCCACGACCGGCATGACCACCAGGAAGTGAATGAAGTAGTAGGCCGTGAATAGCTGGGTCGCGATCAGGTAGCCGCCTTCGGCCGGCTTGGCGCCGAGATATCCAAGCGCAATGCAGGTGAAGACGAACAGCCAGAAGAACGGCCGGTACAGCGGACGGTAGCTGGTGGAGCGCACCCGGGACGTGTCCAGCCACGGGACCAGGAACAAGACGAAGATCGCCGCGAACATTGCGATCACGCCGCCGAGCTTATCCGGGATCGCGCGCAGGATCGCGTAAAACGGCAGGAAGTACCACTCCGGCACGATGTGCGCCGGCGTAACGAGCGGATCGGCCGGGATATAATTATCTGCGTGGCCGAGATAATTCGGCATGTAGAAAACGAAATAGGCAAAGACGATCGCGAAAACCGCGAGGGCGAAGCCATCCTTCACCGTGATGTAAGGGTGAAACGGGACGGTTTCCTTCTTCACGTCCTTGACGGGCACGCCGGTCGGGTTGTTGTTGCCCGGCACGTGAAGCGCCCAGATGTGCAGGCCCACGCAGGCCGCGATCAGGAACGGGAAGAGATAGTGCAGACTGAACAGTCGGTTGAGCGTCGGGTCTCCGACGGAGAAGCCGCCCCAGATCCATTGCACGAGGGTCGTGCCAAGCCCGGGGATGATTTGGTCCAGCGACGAGAACAGGTTGGTGATCACCGTCACCGCCCAGTAGCTCATCTGGCCCCACGGCAGCGAATAGCCCATGAACGCGGTCGCCATCATAAGGATCAGGATGATCACGCCGAGAATCCACAGCACCTCGCGCGGCGCCTTGTATGAGCCGTAATACAGACCGCGGAAGATATGGATGTAGACCGCGAGGAAGAACATCGACGCGCCAACCGCGTGCGTGTAACGCATCAGCCAGCCGTAATTGACGTCGCGCATCAGCCGCTCGACCGACTCCCACGCCATGTCGACATCGGGCACATAGTGCATCGCCGCGATAATACCGGTGATGATCTGGACCATCAGAACGAAGGTCAGAATGCCCCCGAAGGTCCAAAGGTAATTCAGGTTGCGAGGCGTCGGAAATGCGGTGATCTGGTCATGCAGCAGCCGCGGGATGGGCAGGCGCTCGTCAAGCCAGCGCTCAAAGGCGTTATTCGGCTGGTAGGTGGTCTCTGGCTTCATGTTTGCAGGTCCTTAACCAAGCTGAATCGTGGTGTCCGAGGTAAACGCAAAAATCGGCAGCTCCAGATTACGTGCCGCCGGTCCCTTGCGGATGCGCCCTGCCGTGTCGTAGTGCGAGCCGTGGCAAGGGCAGAACCAGCCGCCGTACTCACCGCGGTTCTCGCTCGGCTTGTTGCCCTTTGGAATGCACCCGAGATGGGTGCAGATGCCGATCACGACCAGCCACCGCTCATGGCCCTCGGCCGTAATATTCTCGTCGGTCGCGGGCAGGCCGGACTGGTCCCCCATCGCAAACACGTTCGGGTCAGGCAAGTCCGACACATCGACTGCCTTGGCCGCCTCGATCTCTTCTTCCGTCCGGTGACGGATGAACACAGGCTTGCCGCGCCACATGACCGTGATCGCCATGCCCGGCTCGATCGGCGCGATGTCAACGTCTACTGTGCCGGTCGCCAGCACCGCCTCGCTCGGGTTCATTTGGTCGACCGCTGGCCAAAGCGCGGCGGCTCCACCGATGACCAGGAATGCTGTCGTCGCGATGTGGATGAAGTCACGCCTGTTCGGCTCGTCGGCAGAAGTCGCCATGAATCGTCCTTTCGCGCTTGCTTTGATCTCGTTCATAATATTTCGCGCGCGCGAACATGTGCGCATGCGCGGCCGCTGCATACCAGCACGGCCTTATATTGTCAGAGACGGCGGGGAGTCTAGGTCAAATGCGGTGACAAAGTGGCGCATAGATCACACCCCTTACGACTGCGCCTGCGTCTCCCCGCGAGGATTCCGTGATGCGGCTTGCGCTTTATCAGCCCGATATTGCCCAGAACACGGGCACGATTCTGCGTCTGGGCGCATGCATGGGCGTGCCTGTCAGCATCATCGCGCCGGCCGGCTTCGACATGTCGGATCGCGCGCTGCGCCGCGCCGGTCTGGACTATCTGCAGCATGTGACGATCGACCGGCACCCGAGCTTCGAGGCGTTTAAGGCCGATATGCGGGGGCAGGGCGCGCGTGTCGTGCTGCTGACGCGCCATGCCGGGCAGTCATACGTGGATTTCGCGTTCGGCCCGCGCGATGTGCTCCTGCTCGGCCGCGAGAGCGCGGGCGTGCCCGACACCGTTCATTTCGCCGCCGACGCCCGCATCACTATTCCGATGCGCGAGCACTTGCGCTCGCTGAACGTTGCGGTCGCTGCTGCAATGGTGTTAGGTGAGGGGTTAAGGCAGACCAACAGTTTCCCGATATGAGGCAAGCCATGAGCCTGCAACCCGCCGCGCCCCGTGAAGTTCCGATCCGCGACGCGCTGGAGGAAGAGCGCGACCGAGCGAGCGCCTGGTTCGCCGAACTGCGCGATCAGATTTGCGCAGCCTTCGAGCAGTTAGAGGACGAGCTTAGCGACGGGCCGCTGTCGGACATGGAGCCGGGCCGGTTCGAGCGCACGCCGTGGGACCGCACCGATCATACTGGCGCGCCTGGCGGCGGCGGCGTCATGTCGATCATGACGGGCCGGGTGTTCGAGAAGGTCGGCGTGCATACCTCAATCGTTCACGGGACCTTCAAGCCGGAGTTTGCCGAGCAGATCCCGGGGGCTGCCGAGGACCCGCGGTTCTGGGCGTCGGGCATCTCGCTGATCGCGCACCTGCAGAACCCGAATGTGCCGGCGGTGCACATGAACACGCGCTTCGTGATCACGACCAAGAGCTGGTTCGGCGGCGGCGCGGATCTGACGCCGGTGCTGGCGGCGCGCCGCACGCAGGATGACCCGGACACCAAGGCATTTCATGCGGCCATGCGCGCGGCCTGCGAGGCGCATCAGGTCGCCGACTATGACCGTTACAAGGAGTGGTGCGACGAGTACTTTTATCTCAAGCACCGCGGCGAAATGCGTGGCATCGGCGGCATCTTCTACGACTATCTCAATAGCGGCGACTGGGACGCCGACTTCGCCTTTACACAGGATGTCGGCCGCGCGTTCCTCGACGTCTATCCCGACCTGGTCCGGCGCAACATGCACACGCCCTGGACGCAGGCGCAGCGCGAGGAGCAACTCATCCGCCGCGGACGCTATGTCGAGTTCAATCTGCTTTATGATCGCGGAACGATTTTCGGGCTGAAGACAGGCGGCAATGTCGATTCGATCCTGTCGTCCATGCCGCCGGTCGTGAAATGGCCGTGACCCGCGAAAAGCCGTTTGCCTGATGGGTTTCTTGCGCGACCAGACCAGAGTGTTACACTCAAAAATCAGACCGCGCAGGTCGGGAATAGGGCGAAGCGCGCACGGGAGGAGCCAAAATAATGGACATTGACACGCATATGGCTGGCGGGCAGAGCCCGATCATCGATCCGTTCGGGCGCAGGATCAGCTATCTCCGCGTTTCAGTGACGGACCGCTGCGATTTCCGCTGCGTCTACTGCATGGCGGAAAATATGACCTTCCTGCCGAAAAAAGACCTGCTGACGCTTGAGGAGCTTGACCGCGTCTGCTCAGCCTTCATCGCTAAGGGGGTGCGCAAGCTGCGGCTGACCGGCGGGGAGCCGCTCGTGCGCCGGAACATCATGTGGCTGATCCGATCGCTGTCGCGGCACCTGGAAAGCGGCGCGCTTGAGGAGTTGACGCTGACGACCAACGGCAGCCAAATGCAGCGCTTCGCGAGAGAACTGTACGCAGCCGGCGTGCGCCGCGTGAACATCTCCATGGACACGCTCGACCCGGGGAAGTTTCAGAAGATCACGCGCTGGGGCCGGCTGGATCAGGTGCTGGACGGCATCGCGGCCGCGCAAGAAGCAGGCCTGCATGTCAAGATCAACGCGGTTGCTCTGAAGGACGTGAACGAGCACGAGATTGAAGAGATGCTGCGCTGGGCGCATGGCCGCGGCATGGACCTGACGCTGATCGAGACGATGCCGCTGGGCGATATCGATGGCGACCGCACTGACCAGTATCTGCCGCTGTCGACGGTGCGCGCGCGGCTATCGGAAAAGTTCACGCTGGAAGACATCCCGTACAAGACCGGAGGTCCGGCGCGTTATGTGCAGGTGGCCGAGACCGGCGGGCGGCTCGGCTTCATCACGCCGCTGACGCACAATTTCTGCGAGAGCTGCAACCGCGTGCGCCTGACTTGCACCGGCACGCTTTATATGTGCCTCGGCCAGGAAGACGCCGCCGATCTGCGCGCGCCGCTGCGCGCCAGCGAGGGCAACGAACTTCTGAACGCCGCGATTGACGAGGCGATTTCGCGCAAGCCCAAGGGCCATGACTTCGTCATTGACCGGGACCGCAATCAGCCCGCCGTGAGCCGGCATATGAGCGTGACCGGCGGCTGAGCTGAGCATGTCCGGCGGCCGGCGCACCTTCAGGGCCAGAGCGTGACGGCCGCCATTTACGTCGCCGCCGCACTCGCCGAGATCGCCGGATGTTTCGCGTTCTGGGCATGGCTCCGGCTTGGCATGTCCGTCCTTTGGGTGCTGCCGGGCCTCATCTCCCTTGGCATCTTCGCGATGCTGCTGACGCTGATTGAGACTGCCGGCGCGGGCCGCGCCTACGCCGCTTATGGCGGCGTATATATTGCCAGTTCTTTGGCATGGTCTTGGCTCGTGGAAGGGGTGCAGCCGGATCGCTGGGATCTTGCAGGCGCGGCGATCTGCCTTTTGGGCGCGGCGATCATCGTCGGCGCACCGCGCTGATGGTTCTGTGAAACGGGCGGAGCCCCGGCACGGGGAATGCCGGGGCTCCTTCGGGTGCGGGAGCAGGCCGAAACGCGGTGCGTTCGCGAGACTGTGCGCGCCTCGGTTGCATTATTTGTGACCTGCACGCATTGATAGAACGTTAAGCGCGCGCGCTTTTCCTCACGTCAGTCGACATTTTTCGACCATAGGGAGGCGTCGTGACCGGCCTCGGCGCGCGCAGCGTCGAGCTTGCGCCGTTCCCGCTTCGTGGGGCGGCCGGCGCCAGGCGCACGGGTTGGCCGCGCTGGCGTTTTTTCGCTGGTGGCGGGCTCTGCTGGCGGCGTCAGGTCTTCGTAAAGCGCGCGCGCCTCTTCGGCCGGGCCGCGGCGCGCCCCCGGCGCCGTGATCCTCATGACGCGTACGCGTCCGCCAATCGCGGCGGTAATGACATCACCGGCGCGCACGTTTTGTGCGGGTTTCAGGATTTTCTCGCGGTTGACGCGGACCTTGCCGTCTTCGACCAGCCGTGCTGCGAGACTGCGGGTTCGGGCGAAGCGCGCGAACCACAGCCACTTGTCCAGCCGTTGGGTTGCGGTTTTCTCAGCGTCAACCTGCCCGGCAGGCGCACTCGACCGCCCGCTCGGTTCGCGCACTAGGCGTTTCCGGCTTTGGCGCGGCACTCAGGCCCGCTCCTGCATATCGCGTTCCATCTTTTCTTTCAGGCCCTGAAGGGCGGCGAACGGCGAATCGGGGTCGATGGCCGGTTGCTTCTTGCTGGCGTTGGCGGCCGGCTTGGGCTGGGGCTTGCCGGGCGCGGCGCGTTTTCTCTTGTGTCCGCGCTTCTCGCTTGCCGGTCTGGCGCTGCGGGCTTGCTCGCCTTCCGGCTGTCGGGATTTCCGAGACATCTCGCGCGACTCGCCTTGCGCGGCGCGCTCCTGCTGATGCGGCCGTCTGCGGCGCTCGGGTCGGCGCGGGCGCCAGATTTCCTCGTATTCCGGCTCGACCGGTTGTTTCCCGATGTCAGCAGCTTCGGTTTCGGCTTCCGCTTGCTCGTGATGCGCAACCTCGCCGTTTGCGTCAGCCGCAGCGGTGGCGAGCGCGGCCGCGTCGTCCGCCGGCGCCGCGCCATTTGCTGCGGCCTCCGCCGGCTGCGGCGTCACCGGGCGGCGCTCCAGCCGGTAACCCAGCGCCTTGAGCACGCCGTTCAGTTCCTCCTGGGAGCAGCCCAGGATCGCCATCATATCGGGTTGTACCTTGAACGCGCCGCCCCCGAGCGCGCCGGCCGGCGGTTCCGCGTTTTCGCCGCCCGGCTTCCACGACACCAGCGGGCGGATTTGATCGCCCAGCCGCTCCAGAATGTCGATGCGCACCGCGCGGCCGCCGCACACATGAAAGCCGCAGGACCGGTAGAAGGCTTCGGGCAGCGCCAAGTCCGCCGTCACGGACGTGAGGCCCGGGCGCGGCATCTCGGGCAGCGCATACGGGTCGAGGCCAGCGTCCGCCCCGTGCTTGAGGCCCCAGAGCAGCAGCAACAGCTCGGCGGCATCCGGCTTCAGCAGCGCCGGAAAGAAGATGTTGTACGCGCCAAAACGCACGCCGTATTTGCGCAGACCCGCTCGCGCCGTCTGGTCCAGCCCGCGCACCTCCTCGGCGACGGTCTCGCGCTTCAAGGAACCGAAATTCTCCACCAGCCGGAAGGCGATGCCGCGCGCAATGCCGTCCACGTCGCTCGCCCCGGCGAGATCGACGAGCGGCTTGATCCGCTGGCCGATGTTATGGTCCACCCAGGTCCGCAGCCGGCCTGTGACCTTGTCGCGGTCCGGCGCGTTCATGTGCTCATCCGCGAGAAGCTGGATCGCGGGTTTCAAGCCGCCCTCTCCACCCTCCAAGCGCGCGACCTCTTCGCCGTTCCAGGTGACCGTACCGTTGCGCGTCAGCGCCAGCGTTTCCGGTTTTGCAGCGGCCAGCCGGTCCGCCCTCCGCGCCAGCTCCTGCGCCAGCACTTTCGAGGCCGCGTGCCGCGCCGCCTTGCCCTGCGCGCCCGAGGCGTGGGTGTCAGGCGTGAAGCGAAAGCCGTGAAGCTGGCCCACGTAATGATTTTCGACGAAGATTCTGCCATCGTCTTCGATCTCCGCGTCCAGCGCGCTCTTGTCGTGCAGACGCTTCATCAAGACGCTCGTGCGCCGGTCCACGAAGCGCTGAGCAAGCTGCTGGTGCAGCGCATCGGACAGGTTGTCCTCGATCTCGCGGGTGCGGCCCTGCCAGTGCTCCGGGTCGGCGAGCCAGCCCTGCCGGTTGGAGACGAAGGTCCAGGTGCGGATCAGGCTGATGCGGCCTGCCAGCGTGTCGATATCGCCCTCGGTCGAAGCAGCCTGCCGGACTTGCTTCTCGATCCAGTCCTCGGGGATCAGGCCGTCATCGCTGACAAGGAACCGGTATAAGCTGGCCACCAATTCGGCGTGAGTGGCGGCTGAAATTTTGCGGTAATCGGGTACCTGGCAGGCCTCCCACAGGAGCGCCACGCGCTCCGGCGTGGTCGTCCGGTCGATGATCTCATGGTCGCCGGCGAGACGCTCCAGAACCGCGAGATCGTCATTTTCGCGGGTGCGTTGCAAGCGCGGGGAAGCTGGGACTTCGTTGAGGCTTTTCTGCAGCGCCTCCACCGTCGAAAAGTCCAGATTGTCGTTGCGCCACTGCAGGATCTTGACCGGATCGAAGTCGTGATCCTCCAGCTTCGCAACCAAATCGGCGTCGAAGGGGTCGCACTCGCCCGTCACACCGAAGGTGCCGTCATTCATATAGCGGCCCGCGCGCCCGGCGATCTGCCCGGTCTCGCCCGGCGTCAGCATCCGGTGGACGCGCCCGTCGAACTTGCGACGGCCGGCAAAGGCGACGTGATCGACCTCCAGGTTCAGACCCATCCCGATGGCGTCGGTCGCCACCATGAAGTCTACGTCGCCGGACTGATAAAGCTCGACCTGGGCGTTGCGTGTGCGCGGGCTGAGCGCGCCGAGCACCACCGCCGCGCCGCCGCGCTGGCGGCGGATCAATTCGGCAATGGCGTAAACGTCGCTTGCGGAAAATGCCACGATGGCCGAGCGGCGCGGCAGCCGGCTAATCTTCTTCTGCCCGGCATAGCTCAGCTTCGACAGGCGCGGGCGCGAGATGAAATTGGCTTCCGGCAGCAGATCGCGGATCGCACCCTGCATGGTCTGCGCCCCGAGCAGGAGGGTCTCCAGCCGCCCGCGCGCATGAAATAGCCGGTTGGTGAAAACATGCCCGCGCTCGGGATCGCCGGCCAGTTGGATCTCGTCCACGGCGAGGAAGTCAACGTCCGCGCTCTGCGGCATCGATTCAACCGTGCAGACATGGTATCGCGGTTCGGCAGGCTTGATCTTCTCTTCGCCGGTGATCAGCGCGACGTTTTCCGCGCCCGCTCGCGCAGCGACCTTTTCATAGACCTCGCGGGCCAACAAACGCAGGGGCAAACCAATGATGCCAGTCTCATGTCCGAGCATCCGCTCGATGGCGAGATGGGTTTTGCCGGTGTTCGTCGGGCCGAGCACGGCGGTGACGTTGCGGGCGCAATCGGGGCGGTTGGCTTTGGTGCGGGGCGCGGAGGCGGGGGCGGGCGAGTTCTGCGGCATGTTTTCCCCATTGCCGGCGGACCAGAGCGCATTGGCACGGCAATCGCGCTCCGGGTCGAAACCTCCAGCACCCTCTTGGCGGCGCCGCCAGCAGAAGATGCCGTGCGGCGAAGGTGATCTACGCCGCGTAGACGGATAGGGCGGCCGCTGTGGCCAGGAAAAGCCCTCTAGAACAGCGCCCCGCCTTCAGCACAAGTAGGATCAGCAAAACATGTTGGCAATGTGAAATCGACCGCATTTGAGGGGTCTTTGCACGGTCTTGGCCCTGATTTCAGCCGCTAGCTCGAACCAATCACCGTCAGCTTGCCCTCGCGCGCTGACTCGAGCCGGAACTCCTCGGTGGTCATTGACGCCGATCCAACCGGCAGCGGCAGATAGATGTAATATGGCACATAAAGCTGGGCCTGCTTCACCGGGATCAGCCAGACCTCGATGTCATTGGTATCCTCCATGAAGCCAATCTCTTCCCTAGTCGGTTTGTGCCCGGCGATCGCCCGGAACTTGGCGCGGCAGACATAAGCGGGGCCGTTGTAGCCAGCGCTGCTGACCTGGCGCGTGTGCTTGTAGCGCAGCGTGATATCATAGCGCATCTTGCCATCGAAAATCTGCAGGTCCTCATTGCAGGATCGCGCCCCACGATTCGGGCGGCGGAACTGGGACAGGCCGATAACGGCGCTGAGCGGGTCGATAACGCCGCGCATATGGTGAGTTTCGACGGGAACGCGGTTCCTCTTGGGTGGCGGATCGACGTTCAGGTAGCTGACACCCGCGCCGTTGAATCGCAGCCGCACGGAACCCGCCTCGTCGCCGGACTCAAAGCCGAAACTGTAACGCTCTGGCTGCGGGCCGTTCGAGGTCAGCCGTCCGGCGCTCTCGGTCTGCGCGTTCCATTCGAACAGGATGCCGTCGAGCAAGCTGATGCGCGCGCCCGCGCGAAGGTGATAGGCCGTGCCGTTCCAATCGGAGTTGAAACGGAAGGTGCCGATGCTCAGCCCGTTGAAGGCGATGTTGTAGCGCGCGAAAATACGCGAGTCGCTGGCGGCTGAAGGGGCCGTCAGCCCAGTTGCCATGACCAGCATTGCCAGGGCCGGGACGGCGTAACGCAAGAACCTGACAGACATCTCATTCGACCTTCCTGATCCGTCCCGGGACGGCCCGGCTGTCTCCGGGGTCCCTCACGACCTTCCTACGACCACAGCAAATACCGGCTCTACGTCAATTCCAAGGCATTGCAACCCGGAATCGCTCGAGCGATGCAAGCATTCATACAGATTGAATCTTAACGTGTGTTTTTCGCTGGCACACCAAACGGCGGCAGCGTCCCGTCATCGTCGATTTCAGAAGCATCTGGGCCCGGATCGTCTGGTGCGCGTAGCGGAAAAACCACAGTTTCGCCCGCCGGCGCATTGCGGTTTGCCGCGCGCGGCGCGTTCCTATCGGCGTGCCCGGTTTGATCGCCGTCGGCGCGGACGGTTTCTGCAGCATCGCCCTCTGGATCGGTTCTGGTTTCAGGTTGCGAGCCAGTCTCCGTCCGATCGGCGGCTTCAAGCTTGGCAACACTGTCCGCGCGCTGGCTCGTGAGCGCATTCGCATCGGCCTGTTCCAGCCGCTCCAGCCTGTCCAATTCAGCAATTTCCAGCGGCAGCGCATCGTGATCCGCAGGGGCCACCCGCTCCATCGGGATGCGCCACTCGAACGCATCGAGTTGCCCCGTCACTGGAGAGAGCGGCGCCCAGCGGTCCGACACCACCCCATCGGCGACCCAGGCGGGGTCGCGCGGCGCACGCAGCGCCCGCGCGAGCCACTCCCGCACCAGCCCGGCATTGCGCGTGTCACCCGCTTCGATCCGCGCCATCAGCGTGCAAACTCGGCGCGAGGGCCGCTCCGCGAGCAGCGGCTCCAGCGCCTTGCGCGCCTCGTTCCATTCATGCGCATCTATGGCCGCCGCCGCGATGGCAACCCGGCTTTCGACATGCTCCGGGTTGTTGCGGGTGAGCGCGCGCACGCGGTTCAGCCGGTCGCGCGGCGAGTCGCCAGGACGGACATAGGCGTAGGTGAGGGCAATGTCGGGATGCGGGGCAATCTCCCAGGTCTTCGCCAGCAGCCGCGCCGCGCGCGAGACATAACCTTCCGCCGCCAGCACGCGCCCGGCGATTTCCGCGGCCGGAACCAGATCGGGAGCAAGGCTGTACGCCTCCTCGGCGAGCTTGCCGGCCCTGTCCTGATCCGTCAGCTCGAGTGCCTGCGCCTGCGCTGTCAGGAGCACAGCGCGGCGCCGGTCGGCGGTCTGGCGATCCACGAGCGTATTCTGGCGCATGGAGGCAAGTGTCTGCAACGCTCCGGACCAGTCGCCCTTCCTGCATTGCAACTCGAACAGCGCCTCGGCGGCCCAGGGCAGGCTCGGCTTGATCTCGACCGCGTCGGCTGCGAGCTGCTCCGCGGCGTCGATCCGGTTCGCGCGCCGCGCCTCAAGGAAAAGCCCGTGCAAGCCCATCAGCCGCGTCTCGTCGTCATCAAGCATGGTCTCGAAGATGCGTTTGGCCGTGGCATGATCGCCGCCGATCTGGGCGGCTTGAGCACGAAGAAGCTTGGTCAGGGGTTCGTTCTCGAGCACCTGCCGGGCCTCGCTGGCATAGCGCGCCGCCAGCTGCGCGTCGCCCGCGCCGACGGCAAAGATGCCCTGGCGCAGCGCATCGCGGCCGCGCTGCTCCCGCCTCTCTCGTAACCGCGCAATGACCCGTCCGGGCGCGCCAAGGATGCCGCGCAGCGCACTCCACGCCAGCAGCGCCGCCGCAACGCCGAGCGACAGAACCGCCAGCGCGATGAACACGCTCGTCTCGATCCGGTAGCCAAGCCATGTGATGGCCAATTGGCCCGGGTTTCCAGCGAGCCAAGCGGCGGCTGCGCCGATGACGCCGACGACGACCAGATAGAGCAGCAGTCTCAGCATTCGCGGTCCTTTTATCTGGCGCAGGCGCGCCCTATCGCTGGATGGCGGCGAACATCCGAGCTTCCAGAGCGTCCAGTTCCTTCTCGGCGTCGATCCGCGTCTTCACCTGCTCTAACCAGGGGACGAGCTGGACGGCAGCCGCGCCCGTAAGGCCGTCGCTCTGCGCGACAACGCCGGGAAGGTCGCCTGCTTCCAAACGGTTTTCCATCCGCGCGATGATCGCGCTGGGGGTATCGCCTTCGATCTCGCCGACTGGGCGGACGTTCACGACCGAACGCGCGCTTTCGACGATCTGGCCAATAATCGAGTCGTCGCCGGTTGCCCCGACGGCATCAAGCGCCCGGTTAGCGTATTGCGGGAAGCTCCCGCGCAGTTCGCGCAGCGTCGGCACCCCGTTCTCCGCCGCGGCCGCCAGCGCGCCGGCCTCCAGCGGCTCTCGCGACAGGCTCCGCACGGCCTCCAACTGCGCGGCATAAGCGTCGCCGCCGTCCACGGCTTGCCGAAGCAGGTTGACTGCCACTGCCAGCGCCGCGCCCCGCGCTCTCGCGGCGCTCTGCTGGCCTTGCGCGCGCACCTCCTGGAGGGCGTTGCGCAAGGCGCTGATGCTCTGTTGCAGCCCGTTGATCTGTTCGCTCAAGCTGGCGATCTGATCGGCGCTGGCCGTGTCGCCGGGTTCGCCGGCCGCCGTCTCGACCTGTTGCGCCAGCGCGTCCACACGCGCGGCGAGAGCCACGACGGCTTCGTCATCGGTCCGCGCCAGTCCCTCGGTGCGTGAGGTCAGCGCGTCAACGCGGTCTGCCAGCGCCGCACGCGCTTCTCCGGCAGCTTGGGCAACCTGGCTGATGCGCTGATCGAGCGATTGCTGCGCGGCCTTGATCTGCTCAGCGCTTGTGTCAGAAATGAAGGGCAGCCGGTCGCGGAAGTTGCCAAGCGCATAGTAACCGACGACGAGCGCAATCAGCCCCCCGAGCAGGCCCGCCGACAGATGCGTCAGAAAACTCGCCGCGCCGCCACCCTCGCGCGGCGGCGTCGTCTCCACCGGCGCGCGCGGCTCTTCGGCGCTCGATTCAGGCTCGGTGGACGCGCTTTCCTCCAGCGCGGGATCTTCGACGCGCTCAGCTTTCAGGTCGAGCGTCGCGTGCGGGCGCTGCGCGCTGCTTCCGGTTCCCGATTTCGTATCGTTGGACATTACTATGCTATCGCTCCATGCTCGGCCCGAAAGCCCACATCCATGATCGCCGGAAAGGCCGCGCCGCGCAAATCCCGCCTGAACGTGGCTATATCCGGCTTTGGTTAATCTTTCGCGAGATGCTCCCGCGCGGCCACGCGATCTAGACAGGCCTTCGTGGCCCCAGCAAGTCCAGCAGCGCATCGTGATCCGGCCGGGCGGCAACATCGACATGCCGGGGCTGAAGAGGCGCGAGCGCGCCAGCGATCTGGTCCGAGAGGCACAGGAAGCGGAGCCGGGCAGCGTGTTCGCTGGCCCCGGCGTCCCGTGCGAGATCGACGAAATGCGCGGCCGTGCGCGCCGACATAAAGATGATCGCGTCGAAGAAGTCCTTCTGCAGCCCAATCGTGACCGGCAAGGGCAGGGCCCTGACAAGCGCGTTCCGGTACACAATCTGCCGCCAAACCGTCAGCCCGCGCGCGGCAAGCGCCACCTCCATGTCGAAGGCGAGATGCTCGCCTGTCAGATAGAGCAGCGGGGCGCTGCCGGGACGGTGCATATAGGCGATGTATTCAGCAAGCTGCGCGCCGGTGCCCCCGCCTGCGACGACATGAAGAAAACCGGCCTGCCGCGCTGCTTCCGCCGTCGCCGCGCCGACGCAATAGGCCGGCAGCCGGTGCAGGCTCTTCGCCCAAGCGATGCCCTCAAGCGCGCGGATCGCGTTCTTGCTGGTGAAGATCGTGGCGGCCGGCTGGCCGGGCGGCGGCTCCGGTGTGTGATAGCGGATATTGCTGAGCGGCGCGAAGACCGGTTCGTGCCCGCGCGCCCTTATGCCTTCCGCCATTGGCCCCGCGTCCTCGATGGGGCGGGTGATGATCACGCGCATTACACGATCTGGGCCATGAAGTCGGGTCCGGCGCGCTTAAGAAGCTCCTGCGCGGCCTCCTTGCCCATCGCCGCAGCGTCGCTAGCGGGGCCGCTGCGTTCGGTCGCATGGGCCTGCGAGCCGTCCGGAAGAAGAATTTGACCGCGAAAACGCATCTGCTCGCCGTCGAGTTCGGCAAGCCCCGCGATCGGCGTGCGGCATGAGCCATCGAGCTGGGCGAGGAAGGCGCGCTCGGCTGTGACGCGGATATGCGTGGGGCGATCATGAATTGCGGCAAGCAGTTCGCGGCGTTCATCGTCGCTTTTGCGGATCTGGATGCCGATGGCCCCTTGCGCGATCGCTGGCAGCATCTCGTCGGGGCTGACCGGCGCGGTGATCTTGTCGGACTGGCCCAGCCGCTGAAGCCCCGCGACGGCGAGCAGCGTGGCGTCGGCAACGCCTTCCTCCAGCTTGCGCAGGCGCGTCTCGACATTGCCGCGATAGGTGATGACCTCGATGTCCGGACGCAGCGCCTTCACCTGTGCTTGCCGGCGCAAGGATGAGGTGCCGACCACCGCGCCCTCCGGCAGGTCGGTCAGCCGCGCCACCTTCAGGCTGATGAAGGCATCGCGCACGTCCTCGCGCGGCATCAGGCAGACGATCTCCAGCGGGTCCGGCTCTACCGTCGGCACATCTTTCATTGAGTGCACGGCGAGATCGATGTCACCGGCTATCAGCGCGTCCTCGATCTCCTTCGTGAATAAGCCCTTGCCGCCGAATTCGCGTAGCGCCTTGTCCTGGATCATGTCGCCGGACGTCTTGATGATGACGATCTCGAAGTCATTATGCGTCATGCCATGCGCGGCGCACAGCCGGTCGCGCAGCTCGTGAACTTGGGCAAGCGCCAGGTTGCTGCCGCGGGTGCCGATGCGGATGGGTTTTTCGGTCGGCAAGGGACGTTCCTCCTGAATTTTCCGGGCCGTTTCGATCGCAAACCTGCGAGCCGATGGACACCTGTCGTGCACAGGGCGCGGGCTTCCGCGAATTTTTCCTGTTGCGCGTCAAGGGCACAACTCTATTGTGAAGGCAATATCAGCTTGAACCCTGCGTTGCCAGCGGCGCGCCGATCAAAATGACCTCCCCAAAGCCAGCGCCGGGCCAGACCGTGCTTGGCATAGAAACCAGTTGCGACGAAACGGCCGCGGCCGTCGTGCGGCGCGGCCTGGATGGGCGCGGAGAAATCCTGTCCAACCTGGTGCGCTCGCAGATCGACGATCATGCCGCGTTCGGCGGTGTCGTGCCAGAGATCGCCGCGCGGGCGCATGTCGAGGTGCTGGACAAGCTGGTGGCTGCGGCGCTGAGCGATGCCGGCATGGGCTGGGCGGACCTTTCGGGCGTGGCGGCGACGGCCGGGCCGGGGCTGGCAGGCGGGCTGCTGGTGGGGCTGACGACGGCAAAGGCGATTGCGCTGGTGCGCGACCTGCCGCTGATCGCGCTCAATCATCTCGAGGCGCACGCGCTCACCGCCGGGCTGACCGATGACCTGCCGCCGCCCTATCTCATGCTGATCGTCTCGGGCGGACACAGCCAGTTCATCATCGTGCGCGATGTCGGCGCGTATGAACGGCTTGGGACCACCGTGGACGATGCGCTCGGCGAGGCGTTCGACAAGACCGCGAAGCTGCTCGGGCTGGGTTATCCGGGCGGCCCGGCACTGGAGCAAGCCGCAGCCACCGGCGATGCCAGGCGTTTCGACTTCCCCACGCCGATGGTCGGGCGGCCGGAGCCGCATTTCTCCTTCGCCGGATTGAAAACGGCGGTGCGCCAGGCAGCGAATGCGCTCGAACCGGCCAGCGATCAGGACATCGCGGACATCTGCGCATCCTTCCAGCGCGCGGCAATCGCGGCGGTCAGCGACCGGGCGGCGACCGCGATGCGGCTCTACACCGAACGCGTTCCGGACGCGCCGCGCCATTTCGTCGTCGCGGGCGGCGTTGCGGCCAACGCGGCGCTGCGCCATGCGTTGGAGCAGGTGAGTTCAGCGAACGGCTTTTCGCTCTATGTGCCGCCGCCGCACCTGTGCACAGACAACGCGGTGATGGTTGCTTGGGCGGGCGCGCTCTGGCTGGATCGCGGCCGGGCCGACCCGCTCGATGTGCCGGCGCGGGCGCGCTGGCCACTCGATGCGAATGCGCCCAAGGCGATCGGCGCGGGCGTCAAGGCGTAGGTCACCAAGCGAGGGAGAGGCGGCAGATGGCCTATCAGAAGATCGGGGTCGTTGGCGGCGGGGCCTGGGGTACCGCGCTCGCCCAATCCGCGCGGCGGGCGGGGCGCGACGTGCTGCTGTGGGCTTACGAACTGGAGACGGTGGAGGAAATCAACG
Organism: uncultured Hyphomicrobiaceae bacterium; assembly: GCA_964650735.1. Taxonomy (GTDB): domain Bacteria; phylum Pseudomonadota; class Alphaproteobacteria; order Rhizobiales; family Rhodomicrobiaceae; genus Dichotomicrobium. Next base: position 4,885 of record CAZYUT010000026.1, on the reverse strand, counting down.
AGCACCGTACGAACCGGACCTACTTGCCCAACGTGACGCTGGACCGCGGCATTCGCGCGACCGCGAAGTCTGCCGAGATGGCCACCTGCGATCTTCTGCTGATGGCCGTGCCGACGCAGTTCACCCGCGCGATTTCCGCCGAAATCGGGCCGTATCTGAAAGCGGGCACGCCGGTGCTGGCCTGCGCCAAGGGCTTTGAGCAGCACACGCAGCTCTTCCTTACCGATGTGCTGGCGAAGACGCTGCCGGGCGCGGCGCTCGGCGTGCTTTCAGGGCCGAGCTTCGCCGCGGAGGTGGCGCGCAACCTGCCGACCGCGCTGACGCTGGCGGTAGAGGACGAGGAACTCGGGCGCGAACTGGCCGAAGCGCTCGGCCATCGCAATTTCCGGCTGTACTGGAGCGATGACTTGCGCGGCGTACAGATCGGCGGGGCGGTGAAGAACGTGCTGGCCATCGCGGCCGGGATCGTCGTCGGGCGCGGTTTGGGCGACAGCGCCCATGCCGCCGTGACGACGCGCGGCTTTGCGGAACTGCGCCGCTTCGGCGTCGCGCTGGGCGGGCAGCCGGAGACGCTGACGGGCCTGTCCGGCCTTGGCGACCTGATGCTGACCTGCTCCAGCACAAAGTCGCGCAACATGTCGCTGGGCAAAGCGCTGGGCAAGGGCCAGACGCTGGCAGAGGTGCTGGGCGCGCGGCGCTCGGTCAGCGAAGGTGTTTATACGGCCGGTGCGGTTGTCGAACTCGCGCGCAAAAATGAGGTCGAAATGCCGATCTGCGCGGCCGTCCACGAGGTGCTCAGCGAGCGTTTGAGCATCGACGATGCGATCGAGTCACTGCTGTCGCGCCCGGCGCGCGCTGAAGCAGAGCCGATCGTTCGTACCGCCGGTTGACATCGTGGGCAGGCGGCGGCATGTTGCGCGCCATGAGCAGTTTCCGAATTACGAGCGCCCTGCGACTTAAGGGCCCGGCCGCTTGAAAGCGGGCCGGGAGCCGCAGGGCATTGCGCGCAGCTTCAGCGCTCTTCTCGTTAGACGCTCGTAATTTGGAAGGACTTCCCCGATGACCGTCATGCCGATGCCGCGCGCTGCTGAAAGCGCGCAATTTTCCGTAACTGCCGCCGACACACGAACGACCGCCGCGCCCGTCCGCGTGGTGCGCGTGACCGGCGAGGCCGACCCGAACATCCTGGCGCGAATTGTTCAGCCGATGGTCAAGCTCGGTCTGATGCCGCGTTACTTTCAGGTGCTCAGCGAAGAGGGCGGCGAGATGCTGGCGGAGATCGCCTTTGCCGGGGTCGACGCGCAGCAAGTCAAGCGCCTGCAGAGCACGCTGCGGGCCGTTATCGGCGTCACCGCCGTCGATCTCCGCTAGTCCCAGTCAATATCCAGCCAGACCGGGCAGTGGTCGCTGATCTTCTCGGAGATCACCAGCACGCTGGGCGCTGGGTTGCCGAGCCTGGCGCGGCCGCGCAGGCTTTCGCTGATAATGACGTAATCGACGCTTGTCTGCGGTGTGGGCCGGTGCGCCGGGCACAGAATCTTTTGCCGGTGCGGCGTGATGAAGAGGTCCGCGGGGTCATTGTCATCCAGATCGGCGCGGACGTCGTCGTCACTGCGGTCAAGCTGACGGTTGAAGTCGCCCAGCAGGATGACGTGTTCGCCCGCCGCCATCTTGTCATCGACCCAGCGCTCCAACTCTGGAATCTGCCGGGCGAGAATGCGGCAGGCACGCTCCACCCATGGGCGGTCGGGATCGCTGTGGGTCAACAGGTCGTTCGCCCGCGCGCATCCCGATTTCAGGTGCAGGCTCGCCACCCAGACCTCGCGCCTGCCGATGCGCAGCTTCGCCGCCGTGCCCTCGCGGGTGTAGCGGGTCTCGCCATTGTCGCCCGTCTCCGGCTGGCTCAGGCCCTCCAGCCGCTCAACGGCTACGACCTCGGCAAGGTGCCTGCGATAGACGATTGCCGTGTAGATGTCGCGGGTCTGCGGCCGCGCCAGCTTGCCGGGGTCAGCGGCGAGATCATCCGCCAGCCGGCCGGAGAACACCAGCCCCCACTCATCCTCAGGGAACAGCGCGCGGACCGCTTCCGGCGAGGCCATCTCCTGCAGGCCGATCACGTCCGCGCCGAGCTGGCCGATGACCGCGCGTATGCCGTCATAATCGCTGCGCAGCCGGATGAGGCCGGGGCCGCCATCGCGCGCGGGACGGAGATATTCGCCCGGCATGTGCCAGAAATTGGCGATGTTCCAGGTGGCGAAGCGGATGTCCGACGCTTGCGCCGGCGCGGCGCCCAGCCCAAGCAGAAGCGCCAGGCAGCAAATGCGCAGCATCATTTTCCTCACGCGACAGATTCCGCAGCCCGCTCGGCGCGCTTGCGCTCATGCGGATCGAGATGGCGCTTGCGCAGCCGGATCGCACCGGGTGTGATCTCGACAAGCTCGTCATCGTTGATGTAGCTCAGCGCGCGTTCCAGCGTCATCTTCATCGGCGGGGTCAGCCTCACGGCGTCATCCTTGCCCGCCGCGCGGACGTTGCTGAGCTGTTTGCCCTTCAGCACGTTCACTTCCAGGTCGTTGCTGCGGTTGTGTTCGCCGACGATCATCCCCTGATACACGCGTGTCTGCGGATCGATCATCAGCGGCCCGCGGTCCTCAAGGTTCCACAGCGCGTAGGCGACCGCCTCGCCCTGGCTGTTGGAGATCAGCACGCCGGTGCGCCGGCCCTGAATGTCGCCGCGATAGGGCGCATAGCTATGGAAGATGCGGTTCATCACCGCCGTTCCCCGCGTGTCGGACAGGAGCTCGCTGTGATAGCCGATCAGCCCGCGTGTGGGGACGCGCATGATCAGGCGCTGGCGCCCGCCGCCCGAGGGACGCATCTCGACCAGTTCGCCGCGCCGCTCCGAGAGCTTCTGGACCACCGTGCCCGCGTATTCGTCATCGACGTCGATGATCGCCTCGTCGATCGGCTCCAGCCGTTCGCCGGTTTCCGGATCGGTCTGGAACACCACGCGCGGACGCGAGACGGTCAATTCGAAACCTTCGCGGCGCATGGTTTCGATCAGAACCGCCATCTGAAGCTCGCCGCGGCCGGAAACCTGGAAGGCGTCCTTATCGTCGGTCTCTTCGACCTGCAGGGCGACGTTTCCTTCCGCCTCCTTAAGCAGCCGTTCGCGGATGACGCGGCTCTGCACCTTGCTGCCGTCCTGACCGGCGAATGGGCCGTCGTTGATACGGAAGGTCATCGTCAGGGTCGGCGGGTCGATGGGCTGGGCCGGGATCGGCTCGCTCACCTCGGGCGCGCACAGCGTATCTGCCACCGTCGCGGTGTTCAGCCCCGCGATGGCGACGATGTCGCCCGGCTCGGCGCGTTCGACCGGGGTGCGCGCGAGCCCCCGGAACGCCAGAACCTTCGACACGCGTCCCTGTTCGACCAGTTCGCCATTTCGCGAGAGCGCCTTGATCGTCTGGTTCGGCGTGACGACGCCGGTGGTGACGCGGCCGGTCAGAATGCGCCCCAGATAGGGATCGGCGTCCACGGTCGTCGCAAGCATCCGGAACGGGCCATCCTCGACATTGGGCGGCGGAACGTGGCGCAGCACCAGATCGAACAGCGGCGCCATATCCGTGCGCGGGCCGGATGGGTCGTCAGCCATCCAGCCTTCCTTGGCCGAACCGTAGAGGACCGGGAAATCGAGCTGTTCCTCGCTGGCGTCCAGCGCCGCGAACAGGTCGAACACTTCGTTAACGACCTCCTGGTGGCGCTCGTCCGGTTTGTCGATCTTGTTGATCGCCACGATGGGGCGGAGACCGACCTTGAGCGCTTTCTGCACGACGAATTTCGTCTGCGGCATCGGGCCTTCGGAGGCGTCGACGAGGACAATCGCGCCGTCGACCATGTTGAGGATGCGCTCAACCTCGCCGCCGAAATCGGCGTGGCCTGGGGTGTCGACAATGTTGATGCGGGTCTCATCCCAGACGAGCGATGTGACCTTGGCCAGAATCGTGATGCCGCGCTCACGTTCCAGATCGTTGGAGTCCATCGCGCGCTCTGCGACCTGCTCATTCTCGCGGAACAGGCCGGACTGACGCAGCAGCACGTCGATCAGCGTTGTTTTGCCATGATCGACATGGGCGATAATCGCGATATTGCGTTTGTTCATATGGCGAGGGTCCGGAGGCGCGTTCGGGCGCGCTCATGTTGCGCTGCAAAACCGGGGGCAGATTGACCCAGAGCCGGAGCGGCGTCAACGGGTATCAAGGCGCGCTGCCACAATGGCGGCGTAACTTTACGGCCAGAGATACGCAATGCGCTCCAACCGCGCGCCGCCGAGCCGCTCGATCGCCGTGCCGCCCGGTTTGCCGCCGAGCGCCTCGTAGAACTCGCAGGCCTGTTCGTTGTCGCGCAGCGACCAGACCACCAGCCCCTGCAGGTTGCGACGGGCCAGTTCGCGCCGCGCGGCCTCGAACAGCTGCCGCCCCATGCCCGCCCCTTGATAGGCAGGCATCAGATAAAGCTCGTAGATTTCGCCTTCATAACCGGCAGGCCCATGCCGCGAGCGGCCATAAGTGGCATAGCCGCGCGTCTGCCCGTCGAAATCGAGCAGCAGCACGGACGCGCCCATGCGCAAAAGCTTCTCCCACCAGCCCGGCGTGTGCGACGCGATCATCTGCTGCAGGGCGAGGTGCGGGATCAGCCCTTGATAGGTCGCGCGCCAGGCTTCTTCGCGCACGGCGGCCAAGGCAGGGGCGTCTTCTGCCTTCGCGTGGCGGATGTCGATCAGCGCGCTCGTCATGCGCGCGACTATACATTGCGGCGAAAGCGCGGCAAAGGCCGGTTCGCCACCTTACGGATTGCGCGCGCGCCGGGCGGCGACGAGGCGCAG
>CAZYUT010000025.1:0-22014 GCA_964650735.1 uncultured Hyphomicrobiaceae bacterium | reverse complement strand
GATCGTTGATGCCCGCTCGCCTGAGCGGTTCCACGCTATGGCGCCGGAGCCACGCCCAACAGGTCGCGCCGGACATATCCCCGGCTCGCGCAATCTGCACTACGCGGCGATGCTGAACGATGATGGGACCTTGCGCTCACCCGATCAGATTCAGCAGCTGTTTCAGATGGCGCAGGTTGATCTCAACAAGCCGATCGTGACGACTTGCGGGTCAGGCGTGACGGCGTGCATCCTCGCGCTGGGGCTTGCGACCGCCGGATACGAGCGCGCCGCTGTCTATGACGGCTCCTGGACCGAGTGGAGCGAAGCGCCGGATACGCCCGTGGCGTCTGGCGAAGGCTCGTCGTCCTGATTGGCCCGCTACACGAGCGGCAACTCAAGCTGCCGCGGCGCATCGATCTTCGCCGCTTTCACCATCGCCGGCTGTGCCCGGCGCCGATATGCCGCCGCGCCCTGCATCGCTTCCGCCTCACGCAACTCGCCGACCGTCTGCTCTCGCGCTTCGGCCGCCTGGCGCAGCACGCCATCCGCGAGCGCACCCAACGCTTTCCACTGCTGATTCACAACTCACTCCAGCTGACGCTGTTACCCTTACGCCACGGCACAAGTACGATATTGGAGTGAACTATGGTTTTTTCGAGATTGCGTTGCCGCTGTGCACCGGTCAGGCCGTTGCAAGATGCCGACGCGTGAAGCGCCGCAGCCCTAGCCCCGCCAGGACCGCCAGCGCGAGCGAGATCACCGCGTTCCAACCCGCGAAGGACAGGCCGAGGAAACGGAAGGCCGGCTGGTCGCAGCGCACGATCTGGTTATCGCGCAGGCTCTCAATGAGCGCAGCCGTATCGCTGGAGACCTGCGCGCCGCCGGAGCAGCCCGCCGGTCCGGCCCACCAACCCCATTCCACGCCTGCATGATGCACGCCAAGGCCGGTGTTCAGGAGGAAAGCCACACCGGCCACCGCCAGCGCAGCCGCGGCGAGCGCCGGTCGATTGCGCACCAACAGCACTCCGAGCAGCGCCATGGGAATCGCGATATAGTACGCCCAGCGCTGCCGATAGCAAAGTTCACATGGCACATAACCGCCGATATGTTCGTAAGCCAGCGCTGCGAGGATCGTCGCGCCGGACAGCGCCAGCACGCCCAGCGCCGCTTCGCGCATCCCAATGTTGTCCATAATCTGTTGCATGTCAGCCTCCGCGCCGCCTCAAATGTATCTGAGCGCGAGGAAGCCGCCGAACAAGGCCACGAAGAACGCAAAGGTCACGAGGCCTAGCCGCCGCTCTATGAAGCTGCGGATCGGCGGGCCAAACCAGTAGAGCAGCGCCGCGACAAGGTAAAAGCGGAAGCCGCGCGCGACCACGCTCGCGAGCATGAACACCAGGAAGTTCAGCCCGGTAACGCCCGAGGCGATCGTGATCACCTTGTAGGGGAACGGCGTGATGCCTGCGAACAGCACGATCGCTGCCCCCCATTCATTGTAACCTTGGGCGAACTCCGCGAACTGGTCGGTCTTGCCGTAGAATTCGAGGATCGGCTGACCCACCAGCTCGAAGAAGAAATAGCCGATCGCGTAGCCCGCCGCGCCGCCGGCAACGGAGCTTAGCGTCGTCATCGCAGCGTAGAACCACGCCTTGGCGCGCTTGGCCAGCACCATCGGCACCAGCATCACGTCCGGCGGGATCGGAAACACCGAGCTTTCGACGAAGCTGACCAGCATAAGCCACCACAGCGCAAAGCGGTGAGCGGCTAACGCCATCACGCGATCATAAAGGGCTCTGAGCATGACGCTGTGCTTTACAGCGGCGCGCACGCTTTGTCCATCAAACCCGCGCGCGGCCGGGCGTTTTCGCTTTGTGGCAGTGGCCTTGCTGGCGTCTTATATTGACCGGAACAAGGCGTCGGTTATGATCGGGCGTCGTGATGGCGGGTTGGTTGCAGCGGCCCCAGTGGCGGAATCGGTAGACGCGACAGACTCAAAATCTGTTGCCCGCAAGGGCGTGCCTGTTCGAGTCAGGCCTGGGGCACCAACACGCGCGGCGTCACGCCGCGCCCCTCCAACGTTCCGTCCATTGGATCGCGCGCTTGCCCTCATCCGGCAACTGCGGCTAAAAATCCATGTAGGTGAAAAATCGCCTCCATCTAACTGGGTTACTTTGCACATTTGTCAAGTTTTCGGCTTAGTCTTGCGCGTGAGTGCTGGAAACCACGAACGAACGGCGAGACGGGGTAGAGTTGCGATGCGTGCCGGATTTCAGGTCTTCGCGATCATGGCAGTGCTGGCGGTCCTGGTGGCGGGCACGACATCCGGGGCGCGCGCCGCGCCCGCGCTCGTGATCGACGCACAGACTGGCCTGGTGCTCTACGCCGAGGACATCGACCTGCGCTGGCACCCCGCTTCGCTCACCAAGCTCATGACCGCCTATCTCGCCTTTGAGGCCATGCGCGACGGCAAGCTGTCGATGGAGGACAAGCTCATTGTGTCGGAGCGCGCCCATGCCGAGCCGCCGAGCAAGATCGGCGCGCCGGTCGGCACCGAGATGAGCATGCCGACCGCGCTGCGCGCGCTAATCATCAAGTCCGCAAATGATGTCTCTGTGATGTTCGCCGAAAAGCTTGCTGGCAGCGTCGAGGCTTTCGCCGAGAAGATGAACGCGACGGCTCAGCGCCTCGGCATGACCCGCACGCGTTTCGTCAACCCGCACGGTCTGCCCGACGCGCGGCAAATCTCTACCGCCCGCGACATGGCGATCCTTGGGCGCGCGCTGCTGCGCGAATTCCCGGAATACGCCTATTTCTACGCGGAGCGCTCCTTCCGCATCGGCCAGGCCTACATGCGCTCGCATAATGCGTTGTTGCGGGTCTATGAGGGCGCGGACGGCATGAAGACCGGCTTTATCTGCGATTCTGGCTTCAACGTTGTTGCCAGCGCGACGCGCGGGGACCGCCAGCTGATTGCCGTTGTGATGGGGTCGTATACGGGCCGCGACCGCACTGATCGGGCCAGGGCGCTGCTCGATTACGCTTTTGAGGTTTACGACTGGAAGAAGATGTTTGCCCCGCGCCTGGAACATTACGGCTACGGTCCGGGGCTTGACGCGCCCGCGCCTAAGTTGCGCCCGCTCGTTTGCGGCAATCGCGCAGCCGCGCTGCAAAAGCGCAAGGAGCGGCGCGAGCGCACCGCCGTCGCCACGATCGACTGATCCGGTTCAGGCGGCAGCCTTCTCATCCGGGTCATAATTCAGGATCGGGGCGAGCCAGCGCTCGGCTTCGGCCGCGGGCCACCCCTTGCGCCGGGCATAATCCTCGACCTGGTCGCGGTCGATCTTGCCCACCCCGATATAGTGCGTCTGCGGATGCGCGAAATACAGGCCGGACACGCTCGCCGGCGGGGTCATTGCGTAGCTCTCGGTGAGCGCGATTTCGGCCTGCGTTTCGGCGTCGAGCAGATCGAACAGCGTGCGCTTCTCGGTATGATCCGGCTGCGCGGGATAGCCAGGCGCGGGCCGGATGCCATCGTATTTCTCCGCAATCAGCTCTTCGACCGTCAGATTTTCGTCCGGCGCGTAGCCCCAAAGCTCCTTGCGCACCTTTTCATGCATCCGCTCGGCAAAAGCCTCCGCCAGCCGGTCGCAAAGCGCCTGCACCATGATCCGTGAATAATCGTCATTGGCGCGCTCGAAGCGCTCCGCAATCGCCATTTCGCCGATCCCGGCGGTGACGGCAAAGCCGCCGATGTAATCGGCCACGCCGCTGTCCGCCGGCGCAAGGAAGTCCGATAGCGCGGTGTTCGCCCGGCCGCCGTCGCGCGCGATCTGCTGGCGCAGCGTGTGCAGCGTGGCCAGACGCTCGCGGCGCGCCTCGTCTGTAAAGACCGCGATATCGTCGTCGCCGACCGTGTTCGCCGGCCAGAAGCCAACCACACCGTGCGCGCGCACCCACTGTTCGTCGAGCATCTGCTTGAGTAGCGCCTGCGCATCGTCGAAGAGCTGGCTGGCCGTCTCCCCGTAGCGCTCATGCTCCAAAATGCCTGGATAAGTGCCCTTGATCTCCCAGGTGGCGAAGAACGGCGTCCAGTCGATGTAGCGGGCCAGCTCGCGCAGGTCGAAGTCGCGGAAGGCGCGCGTGCCGATGAATTGCGGCTTCGTCGGCTGATACGCCGCCCAGTCGATCGCGTATTTGTTGCCCCGCGCGTCTTTCAGGCTCACGCGCTTTTTCTGCCCGCGCCCACGCTGATGCGCCGCCGTCACCTTGGCGTAGCTGTCGCGGATGTCCTGCAGATATTTGTCGCGCTCATCGGAAAGCAGGCGGGATACCACGCCAACGGCCCGGCTCGCGTCGGAAACATAAATTGCCTGGCCGCGCTTGTAGTTCGGGCAGATCTTGACGGCGGTATGCACCTGGCTGGTCGTCGCACCGCCGATCAGCAGCGGCATGTCGAAGCCCTCGCGCTCCATCTCCGCGGCGACATGGCACATCTCGTCGAGGCTCGGCGTAATCAGCCCGCTCAGGCCGATCATGTCGGCCTTGTGCTCGCGCGCGGCGTCAAGGATCTTCTGCGCCGGCACCATGACGCCAAGGTCGATCACCTCATAGTTGTTGCACTGGAGAACGACACCGACGATGTTTTTGCCGATGTCGTGCACGTCGCCCTTCACGGTCGCCATCACGATCTTGCCGGCGGCGGGCTGATCCTCGATGCCCAGTTCGCGCTTTTCGTGCTCCATGTAGGGCATGAGATACGCCACGGCCTTCTTCATCACGCGCGCCGACTTCACCACCTGCGGCAGGAACATCTTGCCCTCGCCGAACAAGTCGCCGACCACGTTCATGCCGTCCATGAGCGGGCCTTCGATGACGTGGATCGGCCGGTCGAACTCTTGACGGGCCTCCTCGGTGTCCTCTTCGACATAATCGGCAATGCCGTGGACCAGAGCATGGGTCAGACGCTCGCGCACTGGCTTCTCGCGCCAGGACAGGTCTTGCACGCGCTTTTGCTGCGGGCCGCCCTTGAACTTGTCGGCGGCTTCGAGCAGCCGGTCGGTCGCATCGTCGCGGCGGTTGAGGATCACGTCCTCGACCAAGTCGCGCAGCTCCGGGTTGATGTCTTCATAGACCGCGAGCTGGCCCGCGTTCACGATCGCCATGTCTAGCCCGGCGCGGATGGCATGGTAGAGGAACACCGAATGCATCGCCTCGCGCACCGGGTCGTTGCCGCGGAAGGCGAAGGAGAGGTTCGAGACGCCGCCGGAGGTCTTCGCGTAAGGCAACTCGGCCTTGATCCGGCGCACCGCCTCGATGAAGGCGTTGGCGTAGTCGTTATGCTCCTCGATGCCGGTCGCAACCGCGAAAATGTTGGCGTCGAAGATGATATCTTCCGGCGCGAAGCCCACCTTCTCGGTCAGCAGCTTGTAGGCGCGCGCGCAAATGTTGAACTTGTGCTCCGCCGTCTCGGCCTGGCCTTCCTCGTCGAACGCCATCACGACGACCGCCGCGCCGTAGCGCAGGATCTTGCGGGCCTGATCAAGAAATGCCGCCTCGCCTTCCTTCAGGCTGATCGAGTTGACGATCGCCTTACCTTGCGTGCATTTCAGCCCCACCTCGATCACTGGCCATTTCGAGCTGTCGATCATAACCGGCACGCGCGCGATGTCCGGCTCCGCCGCGATCAGGTTCAAAAACCGCTTCATCGCGGCCTCGGAATCGAGCAGACCCTCATCCATATTGACGTCAATGATCTGCGCGCCGTTCTCGACCTGCTCGCGCGCGACCTCGACCGCGCGATCATAATCGTCGGCTTCGATCAGCTTGCGGAACTTTGCTGAGCCCGTCACGTTGGTGCGCTCACCGATCGTGATGAAATTCTGGGCTGCGCTGCTGGTCAATCGCGTCTCCCTCGTTTGGATTGTACGGGCGGATGCGCGCGCAAGGCCCTGGCGTAAAGTATGGCCGCGCGGCGCGGGCGCTTGAGCCGGGGCGATCGGTTGTAAGGAGGATGCCGAGCCGCCGCCGGATGCGCGCTAGATGTCCTGCCCCTCGACGTCGCGCCGAAGCTCCTCGACGGCCTCAAGTGCCTCTTTCTTCAACGGGTAGATTTCGAGGACACGGCGATACGCGTCCAGGGCGCGCTCTCGTTCGCCGAACTCGTTGAGAATAACGGCAACGCCCTGCAGGGCGCGGAAATGCCGCGGCTCAAGCGCGAGCACACGCCGCAGATCGCCCAGCGCCGCGCGAAAGTCGCGCCGCTGAAAGTGCACCATCGCGCGCTGGCTCCAACCTTCTGCGAACTCCGGCGCCGAGATGACAATGGTATCCAGGATCGCCAGCGCGAGATCATGCTCGTTCGCGCCGATCAGCGTCATCGCCCGCGCCAGAAGCAAGTCAACGGTGGGGCTGCCGCTGCTGCGCCAGAGGCTCTCGATGCTTTTCGCCACGGCCTGCGCCCGCTCGGGCGTTTCGGCCTGCTCAAGCCGCTGATAAAGCGTGTCGAGCAGCATCTCGCGGTTCGGCGCAATCGCTTCCAGTTCGCTCACGCCATCTTCAACGCCCGGCGGCAGCGATGGACCGGGATAATCAGATTGCGCGGAAGATGGCGGCGGCGCGCACGCTATCGCAAGCGCAGCTAGCGCGCAGAGCCAACAAAAACGCGACCGGAGAGTGCTCATACAGGCAAGATAACACCGAAGTGCGCTTGGTCAAAATGTCAGCCGGGCCGGCGCAGCTTCAACCTTGGCGCGCCTTGCAGCGCGGGTTGGTCTTGTTAATGATATAAACGCGGCCTTTGCGCCGGACGAGACGGTTGTCCCGGTGGCGCTTGCGCAGCGACTTGATCGAATTTCTGACCTTCATGGCTCGTCCTGCAAAAGAATTCGGCCATCAGCAGATGGCGTGTTGCGATCAAGGTCAGCAATACGTGTCGGGACGGCCAATGTCAACGCAGCCAGCGTGGCTGCTATTCCAATGCCGTCAGTCGCGACCGGGCATCGGCGTTGCCCATCTGCGCCGCGCGCTGATACCACTCGCGCGCTTTCGCAAGGTCTGCAGGGTCTTCTCCGCGCACATAGATGTCCTCAAGAAAACCCGGATCGTAGGTCTGCCCCATCGCGAAGGCCGCGCCGGCCACGCCGTTCTCCGCCAGATAACGCAACATCAGTCTTGCGCCCGCAATGTCCCCGTCTGCCATCATCCGCTCGGCCCGGTCAAACATCGACGCCTGAATCTCGGGCGAGAGCGTCTGCCGCGCGCCTTCGGGCTCCTGCGTCTGATTGGCTGCCGTCGCGTTTGGCCCCTGCGCAGGTTCAGGGCCAATGCGCACATTAACGATCTTCTGCTCCCGCTCCTCGCCATTGCCATGGATGAACAGCACTTCGAAGGAGAATTCGCCGCTATAGCCGGGCGGGGCAACCAGCGCGGCGCGTTCCGTCTCGCCGGGCGAGAGCGCCCAGGCGTCTTCGAGCGATACGCCTGAAGTCAGTTTGAAATCGTCCGGCAGGCCGCGGATCATGACAACGCGGAACAGGTCGCCGGCCTCGGGCGGCAGACTGATCTCAAGCGGAAGCGGCTGGTCTGGCGGACCGGTCACATCGCGGACCGAGAAGCCTTCGCGCTGGGCGAGGACGATCGGCTGCAGTGCCAGTGCGCCTGGGATGGTGCGATCAGCCAGCCGGCTCGCATCGAGCCGGGCGATTGGTTCCGGGCTCGCCGCGGCAGAGGACGCCGGGAGAGCAGCTGCCGTCGCGGCCGCCGACGGCGCGGGCGACAACATGCTGGCGGCAAGGAACGCTGCTGCCAGCGCCTTTGGTCTGCGCCGTCCGTTGGGCTGATGCGTCAGCCGGATAGACCGATTCGCCTGCCTGATCGCGCGCCCCTGTCTCACAGCGTCCCTCGTCTTGTCGCGCGCCGAAGCGCTCGCTAAACCGGCTGCACGGTCAGTTGCCGGCAGCCTGCCGCTGCTGCCGCCACGTCATGAACTCAGAGAACAGCGCATCCTTTTCGGCTTCCGAAAGCTGTGTCGCGCCGGTCTGTTCGACCAGGAAAGCGTTGAACTGCTCGCGCACCTCAGCCGAGGCGGTCTCGCGGTTGCGGTCGAGCCATTCCTGGGCGGGCGGGAAACGCCTCCAGCCAGGCAGTTCGGCGGCAAGGTTCACCTCTCGCCATTTTGGGTGGCGCGGCGGCCTCAGGAATGCGTCGAAGTTGGAGAAGAAGTCGTTGATGAAGCGCTCCACCTTCGCGTAGCGCTCGCCCTCCGGGTTCCAGTCGTATACGGCCATCACCGCGCCCACCGCGATTGTCTGTACCGGCGATCCCTCCGCCACGAGACCGGGGTAATCCTCGTGCGCGAACGTTGTGGGCAAATAAGCCTCCTGCAGCGCCGGGTCATACTCCACGGGCACCAGGCGGAAACCCTGCTCCCGGTTCAGTTCCGCGACTGCGCTCGCAGGCTTGCCGGCAACATAGAGCGTCGCGGCGATCTCGCCGTCCTGGATCTTCTGTAGCGCCAGCGGCTGGTCGTGGAAAACCGGCTCAACTTCGATGCCGAGGCTTTGGAAAACCGTCTCGGCGGTCATTGCGGTGCCGCTGCCTTGCACGCCAAAATTCACCTTGCGCCCCGCGAGGTCCTGGAGACTGCCGATATCCGGCCCGCCGACAACATGCAGTTCCTCATTGTAGAGCTTGGTGATGTAAGCGATCCGCTGCTCCACGCCGGGATACATGTTGCGCCGCCGGATGAAGCTGAGCACGTCTGACTGGACGATGCCGATGTCGATGCCCTGAAGATAGAGCAGGTCGGTGATGTTCTGCACAGAGCCTTGCCCGACAATTGGCAGGACACGCAAACGTTCGCCGTCGTTCAGCACGGATGCCAAATCGGTGGCGATACGGATATAGGTGCCGCCGATGCCGCCGGAGATGACGCGGACAGTGCCCTGGTTCACCCGCTCGACCATCTCCTGGTAGTCGGTGGTCGTCTGCGCGGCGCTGGGTGCGCTCAGGCCGAGGGAGAACGCGAGCATCGAGATAGCCGCAAAACAAAGCCGTCCGAGCGAATTACGTGCTTGCATTACGATCTCCCGGGAACCAATCGCCCCAACTTGTCCATTCTTGCTGAAAGCTCGCATCTGCTATCGTGCCAGCGAACCCGATCACCAATGCGTACCTCTGCGCGCATCTGCCGCCAAAGGATAGCCGGGCTCTCAAATCGGCGCACACCGCCGGGGCGGTGCAATGGGAAAAAATTGTCCAAGATCGCTAGAAATCGGGCTTCTATGGAAGAAATATGGCATCAGCCAAGTCTCGACCGTTTACGTTCTGATAACAATGATATTCGTCTATTATCAAGTGGCTCTGCGGCGCAGCGTCCGCTGGTGAGGCGGCGCGCTGCATGCTATTGCGCGATCATGGAACGGATTGCGCACGAGATCGCCCAGACCGGCCGGGACTTGCACCGCGCGCTGCTTGTGGCGGCGCTCATCTTCCAGGCGGTCGTGGGCAGCGCGCATCTGGCCTTTGCCGCGGCAGCGCCCGACGGGAGCGGCGTTCCGTTTATCTGCACTGTCTATAGCGTAGCCCCGCTCGATACGCCGGGCGAAACGCCGCGCACCCCCGACATGCCCGGAGCCCGCGCCTGTCCCGTGTGCGCCCATGCGCATCCGTTGACGGGCGCGCTGCTGCTGCCCCTTGCGTCTCTTCCCGCCCTGCCGGGCCGGTCCTTCGCCGCCGTGCGCCCTGCGCGAGACCAATGGCCAGATGACCGGCAGCCTGCCCTCCCGAACAGCCGCGCTCCGCCACGCTTCTGAGATTGCGGGCCGCACCCGCGCGGCCCCACGCAGACTCGGATCGACAGGGTTGCCGCGCATCTGTACACGCGGGCAGCCGGCATGAGCGCTTATGTTCCAAGGAGATCACCAATGAAAATGCTCACTCATATCGCAGCGATCGTCGCGCTTTGCGCGTTCGGCACCACGACATTCGCGCATGACTATCGCGTAGGCGACCTGCAAATTTCGCATCCCTGGGCCAAGCCTTCGCTAAAGGGCGTGCCCAACAGTGCGGCCTACATGACCATCACGAATACTGGCGACACGGATGACGCGCTTGTGGCCGCCACCGCCGACTTCAGCGGGGCGGTCGAACTGCACACCATGTCGATGACCGATGGCGTGATGCGCATGCGCCAACTGGACGGCGGCGTGCCGTTGCCCGCCGGGGAAACCGTCAAGCTGGAGCCGGGCGGATTGCATGTGATGCTGATTGGTCTGAAGCGTCCTTTGACGGAGGGCGAGAGTGTGCCGCTGACGCTCACGTTTGAGGGAGCGGGCACGCTCGAGGTCGAATTAGCGATCGAGGAACGCCAGGCTGGCCAGGCTCACGAACACGGCGACGGCCATCAGCACGGGAACTGACCGCGGGGGCGGGGCGGCCGGGCGCCGCCCCTGTCCTTATCGGTTGAAGTCAGGCAGGCCGATGTCCGAGAACTCGAACAACTCGGCTGCGAGTTGCACATCGCGCTGCATTTCGCCGATATCCACGCGGGTATCCACGCCCTGCGCGTCGGTGATAATCCATGACGCGAGCTCAAAGTCGGGATCGGTGCGGAAAAACAGCCGGATCTGCCCGGCCGACTCGCCCGACTTGTCCTCCATCGAGATGATCAGCACATCTTCGCCCCTGTCGATAGCCAGGATCCGTGCATCGCGAAGCAGGTTCACCTCTTCGGACAGCAGCAGCTTGAACGGTGTCGACTCCAGCGCATAACGATCCGCCGTGCGCAGGTCATGGTTCTCGACGGCCAAATATTCGCCGTCCGAAATGATTCTCATTCGGCTCGGACGATCATATTCGAAGCGCACTTTTCCGGGCCTTTTGAAGAAAAAATCGCCCGTTTTTCGTTCGTTATTGGCGTCATACTGTACAAACTTGGCCTTGACTTCAGTGAGATCATTAAAATAAATATTCACCCGATCAATGATCGCCAGCGCTTCCGCATCGGTGATCTCTTCGTCAGCGGCTCCAGGGCGCACCAGCGTCTCGGTCTCCCACGCGCCGCCGATAGGACTGATCGCGGCTTCCTTTGGCGCATCTTCCGGCACGCTCTGATCTGCCTCGGCGGCCGGTTCAGCCTTGGCGGTTTTCTCCGCCGGCTCCGCCGCGGGATCGGTCGCGTTTCCGGTCGCCGCAGGAGCGGCCTGCGCCGGAGCGGAGGTCTCTGCGCCGGGGACGGACTTGGCGTGCGTCGAGGAACCAGCCTGCGCCGGCGCACCCGCCAAGCCTGCCGCGGTGGCAGCCACGAGCCCCAGGCTCAACGCGCGCGCCGCGGGCCGCCATGTCAGATCAGCCAATCGTTCCCTCATCGTTCACCCCAATCCGTCTCGTGTTCACCCATCGCCGGGACGGCCACCGCGTTCGGCGCGCCGCTCAATTTGTTTTTGGCCGCTTGGACCACAAAAGCGTCAAATTGGAGACATCACCGCGAAAAATTCACGCGTCTTCGGCTTCGTCAATCAGGATTTCGCGTTTGCCCCCGCGCCCGGCCGGTCCAATGACGCCTTCATCCTCCAGCCGCTCGATGAGCGACGCGGCGCGGTTATAGCCGATGCCGAGCCGGCGCTGCAAATAGCTGGTGGTGGCGCGGCGGTCGCGGCGCACGATCTCCACGGCCTCGTCGAACAGGTCATCGCCCGATGGTTTCGCGTCATCGCTGAGCCGCGGATCGACCGGATCGTCCTTCGCTTCCAGCACATCGGCGCGATAGTCCGGCGCGCCCTGCTGCCTCAGGTGGTGGACGACCTTCTCCAGCTCCTGGTCGGTGACGAACGGGCCATGCACGCGCGTCACTCTTCCCCCCGACGCCAGATGCAGCATATCGCCCGCCCCCAGAAGCTGCTCCGCGCCCTGCTCGCCCAGGATCGTGCGGCTGTCGATCTTCGAGGTGACCTGAAAGCTGACGCGGCTTGGGAAGTTCGCCTTGATCGTGCCGGTGATGACATCGACGCTGGGGCGCTGGGTCGCCATGATGACGTGGATGCCGGCGGCGCGGGCCATTTGCGACAGGCGCTGAACGGCGAACTCGATGTCCTTGCCCGCGACCATCATCAGGTCGGCCATCTCGTCGATCACCACGACGATGTAGGGCATCGGCTCGGCGTCGATATCCTCGTGCTCATAAATCGGTTGGCCGGTCGCCTCGTCATAGCCGGTGTTGACCGTGCGCCCAAGCACATCGCCCCTCGCCCGCGCCTCGGCCACACGCTGGTTATAGCCCTGGATGTTGCGCACGCCGACCTTGTGCATCAGCTCATAGCGCCGGTTCATCTCCGCGACCGTCCATTTGAGCGCAACCACGGCCTTCTTGGGGTCAGTCACAACCGGCGTCAGCAGATGCGGGATGCCGTTATAGACCGACAGCTCCAGCATCTTCGGGTCGATCATGATGAACTTGCACTGGTCGGGCGGCAGCCGGTAGATCAGCGATAGGATCATCGCGTTGATGCCAACCGACTTGCCCGAGCCGGTGGTGCCCGCGACCAGCAGATGCGGCATCCGCGCAAGATCGACGATCACCGGCGCGCCACCGATGCTCTTGCCAAGCGCCAGCGCCAGCTTCGCCTGGCTGTTGCGGAACTCCGCCGCCTCAAGCAGCGCGCGCAGATAGACCGTCTCGCGCTTTTCGTTCGGCAGCTCGATACCCAGCGCGTCGCGCCCCGGGATGACCGAAACACGCGCGGAGACCGCGCCCATCGACCGGGCGATGTCGTCCGACAGGCCGATGACCCGCGCGGATTTGGTGCCCCGCGCCGGCCGCAATTCGTAGAGTGTGATGACCGGACCTGGGTGGACCTCGGTGATCTCGCCCTTCACGCCAAAGTCGCGCAGCGTGCCCTCAAGCTGCTCGGCGCGCTCGGTGAGTTCCTCATCGGTTGGAGCGTCTCCCATCTGTGTGCCCGAGGGCAGGCTCAGCAAGCCAGTCGGTGGCAGCGTGAAAGCGGCGCGGGGCGCGGCCCGCGCTCGTTCTGGCCTGGGTTGCGGCGAAGGCGCGGGCCGGGACTGCGGCGTTTCCATTGCCTGATGGGCGCGATGATGCGCGGCCCAGATGTCGTCTGAGTTCGCGGGCTTGGGCGGCATTGGCCGAAGCGAATCGAAAAACGGCTCGATCCGCGCGCCAATTTCCGTTGGCGCGATGTCGAGTGTCGGCTCGGCACGCGGCGCCTCCTGGCGCTGGCGGCCGATGCGGCGCAAGCGGCGGCGTTCACGCCCCTCTGGTCCCTGGGGTTGGGGCGTGCCCGTCCAGCCCTGATCCATCCAGAATTCGCGCGGCCCCAGCGTCTCTGGCTCGCCGTCGCGCTCTGGCGTCAGCCTCTGGAGGACTTCGCGAATGCCCGTGCCTGCCGGCCGCGCGGTCCGCTCGCTTTGGAAAAGCACCGCCAGATCGCCAATGTGCAGCCCGCACGCTGCCACCAGCGCCACGGCCCCCGCCAGACCCGCCACTGCGCCCGCGACGGCTTGCGCGAATTCATCCGGCACAAAGCCGAGCGCATGCACGCCGCCGACCATCAGCAAATCGCCAATGATCCCGCCAAGTCCATGGGCCAGCGGCCAGGTCTGCGGGTCAGGCAGCGGGCTGAGGCTCATCGCAATCAGCGCGGTCGCAAGCAGCCACAGCAGCGCCATGAGCCGCAGCGGGCCAGCCGGATACTCCGCCGCGAGCCGGAAGCCGAGCGCGGCCACCGGCAGGAACACCGCCACGGCGGCCAGCCCGAGGGACTGGATCATCAGATCGGCAAGCGCCGCGCCGTAACCGCCGAGCAAGTTCGCCGGCGGCTGTTCGGTCGTGTGATTGAGGCTTGGATCGGCCACCGACCAGGTCAGCAGGCTTGTCCAGCCGGCCAGCGCGAGCGATAGCACGGCTACGCCCAGTCCGCGCCGCGCCAGCCGGGCCAGCGCAGCTTCTATTGACGCGGGCAACAGACGCCGCGGCTCTCGGGAGACGGTGTAGGTGGCCATATGTCCGCTCGCTGGCCGCCACAGCCTGCGCGATGGCGAATCGTAAACGCGGGGTAAGAATGTGCCACCGCAGGGTTGCCAAAAGGTTTCCAGGGTGGAGAAAATCTGGCGGTTTTTAGCTAAGGATGCGCGCGCTGCGCGTGAGAGCCTCGTATGTGGTGGCGGCATCCTGAACGAGGGCGATGCGGATGCGTTCTGCGCCGGGCACCGCGCCATCGGCTTCCATCGCGAGGTAAGCGCCAGGGATCACCTTGATGCCGGCCTCGCGCCAAAGGCGAAGGGCGGCTAGCTCCCCGCCGCCGAACGCGCTGACATCAAGCCACAGGAAGAGGCCGCCCGCCGGCGTGTCCACGCCCAGAATGGATCCGGCAAGCGCGAATTTCTCCAGGTAAAGCGCGCGGCTGGCTTCGGCGTGTCGCTCATCTGCCCACAGTGCGGCGGAGACGTGCTGGACCGGCAGCGGCATCTGCGGGCACGCGACGTTGCGGAAAGCGCTAAAGCGCGCGATGAAGTCGGGATCGCCAGCGCAGAAGCCCGAGCGCAGCCCGGGCACGTTGGAACGCTTCGATAAAGAATTGAACGCGATCACATTGGCGAAGCCGCCGGTCTCCGCGGCCACCTCCAGCACACCGGGCGGCGGCGCGTTGCTGTAAATCTCGGAATAGCACTCGTCAACGAACAACATCGCGTCCCAGCGCCGCGCCAGGTCGATGACATCTCGCAGATAGGCCCGGCTCGCCACCGCGCCCTGCGGATTCGCCGGCGACGCGAGGAAGATCGCCGCCGTGCGGGCCAGCACCTCTACGGGCACCGTGTCAAAATCGGGCAAAAAGCCGGTCGCTGCGGTGGCCGGCAGGAAGCCCGGCTCGGCCCCGCCGGCGAGCGCGCCCGCTGCATAAGCCTGATAGAACGGGTTGGGGATCAGCATGACCGGGCGCGCGACATGCGGCTTGCGCGCCTTTGCCAAAAAGGTCGCGGAAAACAGACCCTCGCGTGAGCCTGAAAGCGGCAGGATATGCGCCTGCGGATCGACCCGCCCGGCGAGCGCGGCATAGCGCCGCCCGTGCCAGTCCGCGATCGCGCCGCGCAAGCCTTCCGTGCCGCGGATGGATGGATAAGGCTGCCAGTCGGCGGCATGGCGGTGAATGATCTCCGCAACAAAATCGGGCATCGGGTGGCGCGGCGCGCCGATGCTCATGTCGATCGGCTCTGCGCCCGGCTCGATGCCGTCGAGCAGGGTGCGCAGCCGGTCGAACGGCGAGCGCACCAGCGCCCCGAGGTCGGCGCTCACGAGATAAGCCCCAGCTTGCGCATCCGCGAGCGGATCGCGCCCGGCTTGCGCCCCAACGTCTCGGCGATCTGGCTGACCGGCGCGCCCCGCTCGAAGGCCGCGCGCAGCCGGTCCTCCTCATCGCGGCTCCACGGCTGATAGGCTTTGGCGTGGGTCTTGCGGATGTCGGCGAAGCTTTTGCCGGTGCGCGGCGCAGCGGGCGCGCGCATCTCGCCGCCAGCCTCGCGGATGAACTCATCGTGCAGGCGAACGACCTCGGCGCGCTCCAGCTGGTGATGCGTGGCCAGCGCCGCTTCGGACGCGCTGCGGAACTCCTCATCCTTCGCCAGCGCCTCGGGGTGAACGCGCAGCGCCCGCTCGTTCCATCCGGCCAGATGCAGCCCCTGAAGCGAGCGCACGCGCGACAGCGCCACATAGCCCTGCCCATAATCGAACGCGTGGGACAGGTCGACCGCCGCAGCATCGAGCGACATCCCCTGGCTCTTGTGCACGGTAATCGCCCAGGCAAGCCGCAGCGGCACTTGCGTGATCTTCGCGGCCGATTTGCCGTCCTCTTCCATTTGCCAGTCGACCGGCTCGGCCACGACCTTCCGGCCCTCGCGCGTGCGCACCACTGGCCAGCCCTTGTCGTCAAAGCCGGTCACAATCCCGAGCGTGCCGTTGACATAGCGTCCGCCGGGGTCGTTCTTGATGAACATCACCGCCGCGCCTTCCTTCAGGCCGAGTTCCTCGCCGGTGAGGCAGCCGCGCTTGAGTGCCGCGACGAGCGGGTCAGGCCCGCGCGTCTGCATCCCGTAAATGCGCGCTTCGCCAGGCACTTCGTCCAGCCGCGCCAGATTGATGCGGTCCACATCGCGGTTATGTGTGTAAAGCCGGGTCAGGTCGCGCGGCAGATCGTCCGGCTCGGCGCGCCGCGCCGCCAACGCCTTGCGCTCGGCTGGGCCAACATCATCAGCCCGGATCGCGCTCAGCAGGTCGAGAAAGCTCTGATCGCTCTGGCGGTGTTGCTCGGTGAGATAGCACACCGTCGGATCGAGATCGCGCCAGGCTTGCGCGCCATGCGCAAAGAGCGGGGTATCCGGCGCATCGAGGCCGAGGCCGCCGGCCGGCTCGTCCCTGCGCACAACCGGCGGGATTTGGAAGAAGTCGCCGACCAGCACGACCTGCAGCCCGCCGAACGGCGCTGCCGAGCCGCGCACGTGCCGGCAGACCATGTCGACCGCGTCCAGCACCTCTGGCGCGAGCATGGAGATTTCGTCGATGATAAGCACTGGCGCGTTCCGGATGCGCTTGGCGGTATAGCGGTTCTCGGCAATCCGCTCGATCTGCCCGCGCGACAGCGGCAGGCGCACCCCGATCCCGCTCCAGGAGTGGATCGTGCGCCCCTGAATATGTGTCGCGGCGATGCCGGTGGACGCTGTGATCGCTGGCTCCAGGCCGCAGGCGCGGAGATACTCGACATAGCGGTTCACCGTGTGCGTCTTGCCGCTGCCCGGCTCGCCGGTCAGGAACACCGAGGCGCCTGTCTTCAGAATGTCGAGAGCGTCGTCTTGCTTCATGCGGTTCTTCGCCGGGTGGCCTCATCGCGCAGCAGGCTAGCGGAGGGACCAGACCTTGGCAAACCGGCGCTCCAAGACCTTATCGCTAGAACGATGGCCGCGGCCTGTGACTTTTGCTGTTCGGGCACTGTCAAGCAAAATTTTTTGATTTTTCCCCTTCCCAAGGCAAAAAGTTCTGTGCTATTGTTTTTTTGTCGATCGGATAAGCCAATCACCATCGGTAGTGCCCCCCCGTCTAGCCGACGGCTTATCCGTTCCCGCGCCGGCATCCCTCCCGGCGCACCGCGTAGTAACGCACATAGGCGCCCAACCATCGCCGGGGTTGGGCGCCCTTTTTTTGTGCCTATGCGCTAAGCGGCTCTGGACGCGCCCCCGGGCCCGGCCTTAACTCGCAGGCATGATCCTCCGGCTCGCGACATGGAATATAAATTCCGTACGACTGCGTTTGCCACTGGTGCAGCGGCTCGTTGCCGAGTATCGGCCGGACGTCCTGTGCCTGCAGGAAACCAAGTGCCCCAACGAGCTGTTCCCGCGCGCGGAACTTGCCGAACTGGGGCTGCCGCATGCCGAGCTGCATGGCGAGAAGGGGTATAACGGCGTCGCCGTCCTTTCGCGCGTGCCCATCGCGCGGGTCCTCGCCGAAGACCTGGACGCCAGCGGGCACACGCGGCATCTCGCCGTGCGGGTTGACGCGCCGACCCTTCAGCCGGTTGTCCACAACTTCTACGTCCCGGCGGGCGGCGATATCCCCGACCCCGACGCCAATCCCAAATTCCGTCAGAAGCTCGACTACCTGCAGGCGATGCGCCGCTGGCTCGAAAAGCCGGAGATGGCGGCGAATGGCCCGATGATCCTCACGGGCGACCTGAACGTCGCGCCGCTGGAAACCGACGTCTGGTCGCATAAGCAGATGCTGAAGGTCGTCAGCCACACGCCGGTCGAGGTCGAGCACCTGATGGCCGTGCAGCGAACCCGGCCATGGGTAGACCCCGTTCGCCGCTTCATTCCGCCCGAGGAAAAGCTCTACACTTGGTGGAGCTACCGTGCGCGGGACTGGCGCGCATCGGACCGCGGCCGGCGGCTGGATCACATCTGGACTTCGCCGGACCTGGAAGAGCGGGCCAAAGGGGTGGAGGTGGTCAAGGATGCACGAGGCTGGGAAAAGCCTTCTGACCACGTCCCGGTCATCCTCGACATTGATCTGGGATGAGTTATGCAGCGTCCGCCGCGCGCTGGAGCGAGTTTTCCAGCGCCTCGAAACGGTCGTCCACGGCGCGCAGATCATCCGCAAGGTTCGACAGACGGCGAACCAGTTTCGCGGAAAAGTGCTCGGCGATCGACGGATCGACCTCCATCACCTGATAAAGCGCCTCTCGCGTGATCGCAAGCGCCTGCACTGGTTCTGCCGCCACGACGGTGGCCGCATAGGAAACTTCAGTGAGCATGACCAGCTCGCCAATCAGCGTGCCCGGGCCTAGCGGTTCCTGGAAACCCGCTGGCGCGTTGGCATCGGCGACCATCACTGATCCTGATACAACGAGAAATGCCTGTGTCCCCGGCTCATCGGCCTGTGTGAGCGCGTGCCCCTGATCGAACGACGCCATGTCGCCACACTCTAAAATGGCCGCCAACTGGGTCGCGGACAGCCCCTTAAAGAGCTGGACCTGGTCCAGCAAATCCTGTGCTTCATTTGTCATGCAGTCCCCCATCTCAGGTCAGGATGGGGTGAGTCGGCAGCGAGTGGCAAGCCAAGGCGCGGGACGATTCACGGCATGAGTTTGTAGCCGCCAGATTCTGTAACAAGCAGTTCGGCGTTCGACGGGTCCTGCTCGATCTTCTGCCGCAGCCGGTAGATGTGCGTCTCCAGCGTGTGGGTCGTGACGCCGGCGTTATAGCCCCACACCTCGTGCAATAGCACGTCGCGTGTGATGACAGCCTCCCCGGCGCGGTACAGGTATTTGAGAATAGCAGTTTCTTTTTCGGTCAAGCGAATCTTCCGGCCCGACTGGTCGACCAGCACCTTGCTTGCCGGCTTGAAAGTGTACGGGCCGATGGTGAAGACCGCATCCTCGCTTTGCTCGTGCTGGCGTAACTGGGCGCGGATCCTGGCCAGCAGCACGGCGATGCGGAAAGGCTTGGTGACATAGTCATTCGCGCCCGATTCCAGCCCGAGGATCATGTCGGAATCCGTGTCTTGCGCGGTGAGCATGATGATCGGGCCTTTGAAGCCGTTTTTGCGCATAAGCTTGCAGGCTTCGCGACCGTCCATGTCCGGCAGCCCGACGTCGAGCAGAACGAGATCGACCCGCTGGCTCTTCAGCTTGTCCATGGCCTCGCGGGCATTCCCGGCGATTTCGGTTTCGAACTCCTCATGCAGAGCAAGTTGTTCAGCGAGCGAATCCCGCAAATCCTCGTCATCATCCACCACCAGAATATGACGCGCCGTGCTCATTATGCGCTCTCCCGAACTCGCTTCTGCCGACCTCGGTCTCGATTTAGGCTGCGACAAAACGTAAAGCAATATGCTGCACTGCCAAACGGGATGAAAGGTCGATCGCGGATATGCAACTCTACGTGAGTATTCATGCGCGTGCGCTCGCTGCGCAGCGGGGGATCGCCGCGACGGGGCCGCTGCGGCTGCCGTGTTCGCTGGGGCGTGGGGGGCGGCGGGCGCTGAAGCGCGAGGGCGACGGCGCAACGCCAATCGGCGTCTGGCCGATGCGCGAAGTGTTCTATCGGGCAGACCGTGTTGCGCGCCCGCTGACGGGGTTGCCGGTCTCTCCCATACGCCCGCGTGATGGCTGGTGCGATGACCCGCGCGACCGCAACTACAACCGTCTTGTGCGCCTGCCCTATTCCGCCGGCCACGAGGTGCTATGGCGAGACGACCATCTGTACGATCTCGTCGTTGTGCTTGGCTACAACGATAATTCGCGCATCCGAGGCCGGGGCAGCGCCATTTTCATGCATCTCGCTGCGCCCGGCTTCCCGCCCACCGAAGGCTGTATTGCTTTGCGCGAAACCGATCTGCGCAAGCTGCTGGCCGCCTCTGGCAGGGGCTCAAAGGTGCGAGTGAGCGATTGAGCTTCAGCGCACGCGCCGCGGGTTCAGATACAGATCGACCTCGTGATGCGCGAGTTGCGGGCTCAACTCCCGCCTCTCCATGCGATGCACGAGATCCTCGACGTGCTGGCGGCAAGCCCTGTTGAAGCGCAACATCGCGCAGAAGAGCTGCAGGACGCAGTTGAGGATGCGGTCGTCGTGATCGGCGCGCAGCTTCACGTCCCAGTGTCCGCCCAGCGTCACCAGCTTGCCATTGAGGGTGCCGACGCGCTCGTTGTTGTGGTCGTAGAGCGAGTAGTCTGGCCCGATGCTGATCCAGTGCCGGCGCAGCTTGTAGAGGAGCGGCTGGCCATCCTTGAGGATGAAAAACGAGAACTTCTCGGGGAAACCCGGCCACTTCCGCGCGGTGCGTTCAACATGGACGATCTGGTTGTGACCGGCGACATTCACCGAAAACGCCGTAACCGGAAAACCGCCAGCGCCGAAGGAAAGCTGCAGGCTGCGCCCCACCATCAGATCCATCGTCGCGCGCCAGGTCATCGACGCCGAGAACAGCTTGATGACCAGCCTCCGCTCCATGCCTTCGGTTTTGTCCCAAGCGCCCTCGCGGTAGCTGATGAGATGCGTGCGCTGCCCGTCCTCCTTCACCTCGCCGAAAATGTCACTGTCCGTCGAGAACTGGCGCGATTTCGCGCGGTGACGCGAATGCTGATAGATGCCGATCTCCGTCGGGTTGAGGTCGGTCCACCACAGATCGACTTCGTAACGGACCCAGTCCTTCGTCGAGCCTTTCGCTGACGGGCCGCCTGCCTCCGGCGCTTTCTCGGCGACTGCCATGTGCCTGCTCCCCCGCTTCCATTGCCGAATCGAACCAAGGATACCATGCGGCGGCCTTTCGCCCGCGCCGAGCGAACTTTTCCACATAGGACTGAGTCACGCCTGCGTCATTGCCGCCCCCGGCGGGCCGCTAAAACTTTCATGCTGCAACGCGAAACGCTAGACTCGCGTTAAGCCCCTTCGACGCGCGAAGAGCGCGAAACCGGATACGAGGAGACCAATTATGGCGCGATACGTGATCGTTGGCGCGAATCGGGGGATCGGGCTCGAACTGACCCGCCAGTTGAAGGGCCGCGGCGAAGATGTTGTGGCCGCTTGCCGCGCGGCCAGCCCAGAGCTGCGGGAGACCGGCGCGGAAGTGCACGAGAATGTGGAGGTTACGGATGACAGCTCGGTGGAGCGCTTTACCGCCGCTGTGAAGGCGAACGGCCCGGTGGATGTCCTCGTGCACGTCTCCGGCATCCTCAAGGGCGACAATCTCGACACGCTCGACTGGGACACGCTGCGCGAACAGTTCGAGGTGAACACGCTCGGCCCGCTGCGCGTCGCGCGTGCGTTCGCGCCGTTCATGAAGTCCGGCGGCAAAATCGGCATCCTGTCCAGCCGCGTCGGCTCGATGGCGGACAACACCTCCGGGGGCAACTACGGCTACCGGATATCGAAGGCCGCAGTGAACATGGCCGGCGTCAACCTCGCGCATGACCTGAAGTCGCTTGGGGTCGCCGTGTTCCTGCTGCATCCCGGCTTCGTGCAGACCGAGATGACCGGCGGACGCGGACACATCGGCCCGGACGAGTCGGCGCGCGGGCTGATCCAGCGGCTTGACGCACTTGGCATGGATCAGACCGGCACCTTCTGGCACGCGGACGGCAGCCAGCTGCCGTGGTAACGCGGCACCGGCAACTGAAAAGGAGGATGCAATGCCGCTCAACTTCGCGATGTTCTATGGCTCGGTGCGCCACCACAGGCAGGGGATCAAGGCTGCCCGCTTCGTGAAGACCCAGTTCGAGGCGCGCGGGCACACGGTCCAGCTCATCGACGCGATGGAGGAACCTTTCCCGCTGCTCGACCGAATGTACAAGGAGTACGGCCCCGGCGAAGCGCCCGCTTTCATGGATCGCATCGCGGGCGTCATCCAGGAAGCGGACGGCTTCATCATCGTCTCCGGCGAGTACAACCACGGCATCCCGCCCGCGCTCAAGAACATGCTGGATCATTACCTTGAGGAGTGGGCATACCGGCCATCCGGCATCGTCTGCTACTCCG
>CAZYUT010000024.1:0-22050 GCA_964650735.1 uncultured Hyphomicrobiaceae bacterium | reverse complement strand
TCCCGGTGGATCAGTATATCGGCGGCGTCGAGCACGCGATCCTGCATCTGCTCTACGCCCGATTCTTCACGCGCGCCATGCGCGACATGGGCTATCTCGAACTGGAAGAGCCGTTCGCCGGGCTGTTCACCCAAGGCATGATCGTTCACGACACCTACAAGAGCGAAAGCGGCGAATGGCTCAGCCCCGACGAAGTGCGCTTCACGGAGGATGGCAAGGCCGTGGAGATCGAGACCGGTGCGCCGGTCACGGTCGGCCACGCCGAGAAGATGTCGAAGTCGAAGCGGAACACGGTGGACCCCACCGATATCGTCGAGCGCTTCGGCGCTGATACGGCGCGCTGGTTCATGCTCTCCGACAGCCCGCCGGAACGCGACGTTCAGTGGACTGATGCCGGCGTCGACGGCGCCTGGCGGTTCATTCAGAAACTCGTGCGGCTGGTGACCGACGCGGCCGATGCTCTGCCGGAGCACGGCTCTCCCGCGCCAGACAGCTTTTCGAAACCGGCGGAAGAGTTGCGCCGCGCCGCCCATCGCGCGGTGAAGGCGGTCACAGGAGATCTGGAGGCACTGCGGTTCAACCGCGCCATCGCCCAAATCCACGAATTCGCCAACAAGATCGCCGCCGCGCAGCAGTCCGGCTGGCGCAACCAGCAGGATTTCGCCTGGGCGATGCGCGAGGCCTTGGAGTTCATCACACAGCTTGTCGGTCCAATCATTCCGCATGCCGGCGAGGAGTGCTGGGCGCGACTCGGCTACAACAGTCTGCTGATAAACCAGTCATGGCCGGCGCCGGAAGCGGCGTTGCTCATTGACGATGCGATTACCATTGCCGTACAGGTGAATGGCAAGCGACGGGCAGAACTGACAATTTCCCGCGACGCCGAGAAGGAGGAGGTCGAGCGCGCAGCGCTTGGGCTCGAAAGCGTTCATCGCGCCCTCGGCAACCGGCCAGTCAAGCGCGTCATTGTTGTGCCGCAGCGGATCGTTAACGTCGTTGGTTAGAACGTGAGCGGAACGGAAAGAGACGGAGCGAGAATGCGAGGTGCAAACCATCGATCTGCGAGCCGGCTCGTCGCTATGGCAGTGATCGCTCCACTACTGGCCGGCTGCGGCTTTCAGCCAATGTATGCCGAGACGTCCGCGGGAGTGCAGCTTGACGACGTGATGCGGACGGTGTCGGTCGCGACGATTCCCGGGCGCGTGGGCCAGCGCATCCGAAATGAACTGATTTATGCATCTACGGGCGGGGGGTATAGCGATGCGCCCCGGTACCGTCTTGAAATTGCGATTCGCGAGTCGGTTCAAGATACGTTCGTGGCAAGAACCGGCGAAGCCGAGGGTCGCGCCTATCAGTTGACGGCTGCTTTCAAGCTGATCCGAATCGACGATGAGACCGTCATCGTGTCGGGCCAGAGCGTCAGTCGTGCCTCTTATGATAACCTCGACTCGACCTTCGCGGATATTCGCGCGCGGCGGGACGCCGAGAACCGGGCTGCGCGGACCGTGGCTGATGATATCGAGACGCGCGTAGCGATGGCTCTTTCGCGCGAGGTCTAACCGGTCGCTCCGCGCCACACCACGACGGCGTATTTGCACTACAATGGTCGCTATCAAAGCCGCGCGCGTGGCGCGCTATGTGCAGAAGCCCGATACTCAAGCACGAGCTTTCCTGCTTTACGGTTCGAACCCGGGGCTGATCCGAGAACACGCCGCGACGCTCTGCGAGACCCTAAGAGCGCAACTGCCCGACGAGCCGGAATTCATCAGGTTGAACGAGGACGATCTCGCGGCTGATGCCGAGCGGCTGGCGGTCGAGGCGCAGACCGTCTCCATGTTCTCGCCAGGAAAGGTTGTGCGCGCGCGTGTTTCGGGACGTGCGGCAACAGAGTTGGCAAAGTTTTCCTGGGACCAACTGTCCGACGGTGTTCGCGTGGTCATCGAGGCCGGCAACCTGAAGCCCGAGGTCAAGCTGCGCAAGGTCTTCGAGCGCGGCAATAGCCTGGCGGCGTTGGCATGCTACGAAGGCAACGATCCCGCAAGCTTGTCACAGCTCATCCGCCTTGAGGTCGGTAATGCGAAGCTCGGCATCACACGAGATGCCGAACGGTATCTGGCAAGCTCGCTGGGCGGCGACCTCGGCGTTGCCAAATCGGAACTTGAGAAGCTTATCACCTACGCACAGGACACCGGCGAAATCACGCTTGACGATATCGACGCCATCGTGGGGGACGCTGCGGACGCGACTGTCAATGACGCAGTCCAGGAAATCCTGACGGGGAACGCGGTAGGCGCTCTGAGCCATATGGAAAAGCTACGGGCGAGCGGGACGCCGCCGGACGTGCTGCTTTACGCCCTGACGCAGCAGCTGATGCGTCTGTTACAGGTTCGCGCGCAGTTGGATAATGGAAGCTCAGCGGATGCTGCGGTGAGAGCAATCCGCCCACCGCTCCATTTTCGCCGTCAGGACGAGATTAAGTCGCAAATCCGGCAGTGGGACCGGAGCAGCCTGAAGCTAGCGCTGGAGCGGGCGTCACGAGCGCTGCACTACGGACGCCTACATCCCGAGATCGCGCATCAAGCCGCGGCCGAAACGATTTTGCAGCTCACGCGACGCCTCTCGGCAATTGCTGGACGCTAACGGCCCTCAGGCACGGTGGCGCAACAAAAGCGTCCGCACGCCTTCGAGCTGCTCAAGCGTACGGTAACGGATCCGAAGTTCCCCGGCCTCACCGGACCCTGGCTTCAGGGCGACCGCCAGACCCAGAGCATCCGTCAACTCCTGCTCAAAAGCGCGAGCATCCGGATCGTTCGGCTTCGACTTCGCGCCATTGGATGCGTCCATACGCTTATGAGATAGCGCCTCGACATCACGGACGCTGAGACCCTTTTCGACGATCATCTTGGCGACTTCCTCGGCATCCTCGCGCCCGATAAGCGCGCGTGCGTGCCCGGGGCTGAGTTCGCCATTGCGCACCAGCTTCTGAACGCCCTCCGGAAGTTTTAACAGGCGCAGCATGTTCGACAGATGACTCCGGCTCTTGCCGATGATCTGCGAAAGCTCGTCCTGCTTGTACCCAAAGCGGCCAATCAGCTCCAGATAGCCCGTGGCCTCTTCAATCGCATTCAAGTCGGTACGCTGGACATTCTCGATGATGGCGAGTTCGAGCGCCTCCTGGTCGGTGAGCGAGCGAATAACGGTTGGTAGCCGGTGCAGCCCCGCCATTTGCGCGGCACGCCAGCGACGCTCACCCGCGACGATTTCGTAGTGAATGCCGTCTTCCATCGGGCGAACGACAAGCGGCTGGACCAGCCCCTTCTCGCGGATTGAGTTGGCAAGCTCTTCAAGCTCGGCCGGCGCGAAGTTCTGGCGCGGGTTCAGCGGGCTGGGCTTGATCCTGTCGATGGGAAGCTCGACCTGATCGCCCTCCAGCGGGCCAGCGCGACCACGTGAGGACGTGGGATCTCCCACGAGTGAGGCCAACCCTCGCCCGAGCCGATTACGATTAGCCGTAGATGCCGGTTCCGACATGCGTCTCTCCACATTGCGCGATGACGCGGGACAGTCTGCACAGGCCAAAACGACCACTCGCACGCGTAGCCGATTCGCGCGCTCGTAGACGCAGGTTCCCTTGAACGCGCTCAATCTCTATGGTCTGCCGCAAGCCCCGACACAAAACCAGGCCCCGCTCTTGGTGACAATGTCCTAGGCTGCCGAGGCACTCTGCTCGCGGTCAATGATTTCGGCCGCCAATTGAATGTAAGCTTTGCTTCCGGCGCTTTTCTGATCGTACAGCAGAATCGGCTTGCCGTGCGACGGCGCTTCGGCGACGCGGACATTGCGTGGGATCACTGTATCGTAGACCTTTTCACCGAAGAAATTCCGGACCTCGGTCGCGACTTCGTCGGCAAGCTTCGTCCGAGGGTCATGCATGGTGAGAACCACGCCATGGATCTCCAAAGCCGGGTTCAGGCTCGAGCGGACGAAGTCGATCGTATCCTTGAGCTGTGAGATCCCCTCCAGCGCAAAGAATTCGCACTGCACCGGCACGAGGACGGAATCCGCAGCAGCCATGGCATTAATCGTAAGGATATTCAGCGAGGGCGGGCAATCGATAAGGACGTAACGGATCTGCGGGCCACCTGCGCGCTCTTCCTGCGACGCCTTTAACGACATAATCGCATCGCGGAGGAAATAGGCGCGGTTCGGGGCGGAGGAAATCTCCGGCTCCAGTCCGGCCAGGTCGCGCGTGGAAGGCGCAAGATACAGATTTGGGATGCTCGTCTCGACCATCGCCTGCTCCAGCGCCGCCGCACCCGCCAGAACGTCATAGGTGGACACATTCCGTTCGCGCTCTGGCAATCCCAGGCCCGTGCTCGCGTTGCCCTGTGCATCCAAATCAATCACCAGCGTCGGCTGCTCGATCGCCGCCAGCGCCGTACCAAGATTGATGGCAGTGGTGGTTTTGCCAACACCGCCCTTTTGGTTGGCGACCGCGAGCACACGAAAGTCGCCTGTAGAAGACCGCTTATCCATCAGGTCTTACCTTCCAGCCGCTCCAAAGCTCTGATCTCGAGAACCTTCCCGTCTGGTTCCGTTGCACTTGGGTGGGTGCGAGCTTCAAACGTCCAAGCCTCCCGGGCTAAGGCGATCTCTTCGTTCGCCCGGCGGCCCTTGAGAAACAGGCCCAGAGTGCCGCTGCGGAAGAACGGATGAGACCATTCGAGCAGTTTGGTGAGCGGCGCCACACCTCTGGCCATCACAACATCGATATGGGCCACTGTACCCCGGTCCGTAATGTCTTCAACGCGGGCATTGTGAATTTCCACAGGCGTTCCGGTCTGACGGGCAACTTCGCGCAGAAAGGCGCATTTGCGAGCGTTGCTTTCGACAAGGTGAACGTGGGTGCCGGCATCGGCGGCGAGGATCGCCACCACCAGGCCCGGGAAACCGGCGCCCGCGCCGAAATCCAGACATGCGCTGCCGGGCGGGATGAACGGAAGGAGTTGCGCGCTGTCGGCGAAGTGGCGACGCCAGAGTGTTTGAAGGCTGTCGCGCGCAACCAAATTCATGGCTTGTTGCCATTTGCGCAACAGGGCCGCGTAGACTTCGAGGCTAGCAATTTGTTCCGATGTCGCGCCGAATTCAGCCTTGAAGGTTTCCGGTCCGTAGGTCTGGACGACGGTTTTCATGGTCATGCCGATTGCTTCTGCGGCGGCTTGCGCAGATGCGCCAAAACGAGCATCAGCGCTGCGGGCGTGATGCCGTCGATGCGGCCTGCCTGCGCCAAAGTCGCCGGGCGGTGCTGCTCCAGCTTCTGGCGCACCTCGTTCGAGAGGCCGACGATAGAGTCGTAGTCGAAGCCAAGCGGAATGGGAATCTGCTCATCCTTGCGGAAGGCCGCGATGTCCGCCTCCTGGCGCTGAACATAGACGCTGTAGCGCGCGTCGATCTGGAGGCGGCGCGCGATTGCATCCGGCATGGTGGCAAGCTCCGGCCAAACTGCCGTTAGCCGCTCCCAAGAGATGTCCGGATAGGCCAGAAGCTCGAACGCCGTGCGCCGCCGGCCGTCCTGATTGAGGCTGAGGCCGTGCCCCGCCGCCTCGCGCGGCGTAAGGCTGAGCTGCTCCAGACGGGCGCCACCTTCTCGCAAGGCGCGGGCGCGGTCCGCGAACACGCGGGCACGCTCGGCGCCGACGCAACCGATCGCTTCGCCGGCCGGCGTCAGGCGCTCATCGGCATTGTCGGCGCGAAGCCGCAGGCGATACTCCGCGCGGGAGGTGAACATCCGATACGGCTCGCTGACGCCGCGCGTCGTCAGGTCGTCGATCATCACGCCGATGTAGGCATCGGCGCGCGAGAGCACGAAATCGCGATTGCTGCCGCTGGCTGCGAGGGCGGCATTGATCCCGGCGACGATGCCTTGGCCGGCAGCCTCCTCATAACCCGTCGTGCCGTTGATCTGCCCCGCCAGGTAAAGACGCGGAAGGCGCTTGACCTCCAGTGTCGGCAGAAGCTCACGCGGGTCGATATAGTCGTATTCGATCGCATAGCCCGCCCTGATGATCCGCGCCTGCTCCAACCCGGGGATCGTAGCGACGAAGGCATGCTGAACCGCCTCGGGCAGAGACGTTGAGATGCCGTTGGGATAAACGGTCGTGTCGTCCAGTCCTTCCGGCTCCAGAAAGATCTGATGGCTGGCCCGATCAGCGAAGCGTACCACCTTGTCCTCGACCGACGGACAATACCGGGGGCCAACACCATCGATCTGGCCGGAAAACATCGGGGCCTTGTCGAGATTGGCGCGGATGATCTCGTGGGTTTCCGGTCGTGTTCCAGTGATGTGGCAGACGGTCTGCGGCGTCGTGATTTTGGACGTCAAGAACGAGAACGGCTCGGGCGGATCGTCGCCGCGCTGCACCTCCAGCCGACCCCAGTCGATGGTCTGGCCGTCTAGCCGCGGCGGTGTGCCGGTCTTCAGCCGTCCCATGCGCAGCCCCATCGCATAGAAGCGGTCAGACAGACGAATCGCCGGGGCGTCGCCAATGCGTCCGCCGGGCGTTTGCTTGAGGCCAATGTGGATGATGCCCCTCAGGAAGGTTCCGGTGGTGATCACGACGGCGCCCGCCACGTGGCGCGTGCCATCTGCCATGACCACGCCGCCGACGCCGACATTTTCAAGACTCAAATCCTCGACTGAGCCTTCGATGACCGTGAGGCCATCGGTATGCGCCATCTCGGCCTGCATCGCTTCGCGATACAGCTTGCGATCCGCCTGAGCGCGCGGCCCGTGGACGGCCGGCCCCTTGGAGCGGTTCAAGACGCGGAACTGGATGCCAGCCTTGTCGGCGACGCGCCCCATCACCCCGTCCAGCGCGTCGATTTCACGGACCAGATGACCCTTGCCCAGCCCCCCGATTGCCGGGTTGCACGACATTTCGCCGATCGCCGAGGCCCGATGCGTGATGAGCGCTGTCTTCGCGCCCATGCGCGCAGCCGCCGCCGCCGCTTCGCAGCCGGCGTGCCCCCCGCCTACAACAATGACATCAAAGCGATGATCGGTCATCATGCCCGTCTTTTCTGATACTCTGAGCGCGTTCATTAGTGCAAAAAATAGTGAGGGCGGCACGCCCCGTCAAAGTGCCGTTTCACGTGAAACATCACTTGCCAATGCAAAACTGGGCAAAGATCTGGTCCAGAATATCTTCGACATCGATCCGCCCGGTCAACCGGCCAATGCAATCTGCCGCTCGGCGCAAGTCCTCACAGCGCAGCTCCAGTTCATCTGGAGGGCCATTGAGAAACATTCGGATCGCCTGCGCTGCCTCCTCCAACTCGCGCCGATGCCGTTCGCGGGTTAATGGCGCGCTCTCCCCAGCGTCCAGGCGGACGGCCACTTCCTCCCCAAGCCGCGCAATGAACTCGTTCATTCCCTGCTGCGTGTGCACCGAGATGAACAGGTCTGCGTCGATCGGAAACGCCGCGCGCGAAGGCAGCAACTCGGCCTTGTTAACCACGGTCAGAAGCTTCTCGGTGACAAACTCCGTCGGCGGCGGGCTGGGGTCTGCCTGCGCGCCATCGACCAGCCATACGACAAGCTGCGCCTCCCCCGCGCAAGCCATGGCCCGCCGCACGCCCTCCGCCTCGATCTCCTCGTCTGTCTCGCGTATCCCCGCTGTGTCGGAGACAATCACCGGATAACCGTTCAGGTCGAGCCGCACCTCGACGATATCTCGCGTCGTGCCCGGCTTGTCGGAAACGATCGCGGCCTCGCGCCGGGCAAGCGCGTTCAGCAGACTCGACTTGCCGGCGTTCACCGGACCAATGATCGCGACGTGCAAACCGTCCCGCAGGATTTCCCCGCGGTAACTGTCGTTCAGATGCGCGCGGATCTCTCGCTCCAGATCGGCGATTTGGGCGAAGGCGGCGCGGTCGCTGAAGGCCAGCACATCCGCCTCGTCGCTGAAGTCGAGATCCGCCTCGATTTCGGCGAGCGCCAGAATGATCTTCCGCCGCCAGGCTTCGTAAAGCCGGGCCAGCGCCCCGTCCGACTGCCGCAGCGCCTGGAGCCGCTGCGCCTCGGTCTCCGCATCGATGAGGTCCGCCAGCCCCTCAACCGCTGTGAGATCGAGCTTCCCATGCTCGAAAGCGCGCCGCGCGAATTCCCCGGCCTCCGCTGGCCGCGTGTCGCCCACCTCCGACAGCGCCGATAGTACCGCCTCAATGACCGCGCGTCCGCCGTGAATGTGCAGCTCGACGACGTCCTCCCCCGTAAAGCTCGCCGGCGCGGGAAACCACAGCACAAGCGCGCGGTCGAGCGCTGCGCCGGTCGCCGGATGCCGCAGCGCCCGCAGGCTCGCTACACGCGGCGCAGGCACCTCGCCAGCAAGCGCCAAGAGCGCGTCGCCCGCTGCCGGACCAGACACACGGATGACCGCAACGCCGGCACGTCCCGGCGCAGTGGAAAGGGCGTAGATGGTCGTTTGCATATTCATGACTTGTATCGCACCATGCCCGGTATTCAACACGCTACGCTTGGCCTTTCTCCCAGAACTGGCAGTCAAATCAGCGGACCACGAGGACGAGGTATGGACAAAGCGTCGAAGCTCGACAATCCCGAACAAAATCATCTCACGCAGGAGACGAGCCCTTACCTGCTTCAGCACAAGGACAATCCGGTCCACTGGTGGCCGTGGGGAACCGAGGCATTCCAACATGCACAACAGCGGGGCAAACCGGTTCTGCTCTCAGTAGGGTATGCCGCGTGCCACTGGTGCCATGTGATGGCGCATGAAAGCTTCGAGGACGCGGCGACGGCGCAGGTGATGAACGATCTATTCGTCAACATCAAGGTCGACCGCGAGGAGCGGCCAGATGTCGATGCGCTCTATATGCGCGCGCTGCAAAGCCTCGAAGGTCAAGGTGGATGGCCGCTCACCATGTTCCTCACGCCTGACGGCGAACCGTTCTGGGGCGGCACCTATTTCCCGAATACCTCGAAGTATGGGCGTCCCGCTTTCACCGATGTGCTCAAGGAGGTCGCGCGCATCTACCACGAGGAATCGGACAAGGTCACGCATAACGCCCAGCTGCTGCGCAAGGCGCTGGAACCACGCAGCGCGGCCGGCGAGATGGACCCGATCTCCATGGACACGATCCGGGACCTCGCCGGAAAGATTGCCGGAGTGATCGACCCCGTCAACGGCGGCCTGCAAGGGGCGCCGAAATTTCCGAACACCTCGATCTTGGCGCTGCTGTGGCGCATGGGCCTGCGCTTTGACATCGAAATCTGCCGTCGCGCGGTGGACCTTTCGCTGACCCAGATGTGCCAGGGCGGCATCTACGACCATCTCGGCGGAGGCTTCGCGCGCTACACGGTCGATGAAAAGTGGCTCGTGCCGCATTTCGAGAAGATGCTTTACGACAATGCTCAGATCCTCGACCTCCTGGCCGAGGCATGGAAAGAAACGCGAAATCCGCTTTACGCCGAGCGCGCGTCCGAAACCGTGGGCTGGCTGGAGCGGGAGATGATCGCGCCGGATGGCGGCTTCGCCTCCTCGCTGGACGCGGATTCGGAGGGCGAGGAAGGCAAGTTCTATGTCTGGGACTACTCGGAGATCGTCAACGCGCTTGGCGCTGATGACGCCGCGTTCTTCACCCGCATCTACGATGTGACGCCGGAAGGAAACTGGGAAAGTACGAACATCCTGAACCGTCTCAAGCGTCCTGACCGGCTCTCAGACGAGGAGGAAGCGCGCCTAGCCGAGATGCGTTGCAAGCTGTTTGCTTCACGTGAAACGCGGGTACGGCCCGGCTGGGATGACAAGGTGCTTGCCGACTGGAACGGGCTGATGATCGGCGCGCTGGTCCGGGCTGGCGCCACCTTTGGCCGCCCTGCCTGGATCACGCTGGCGCGCAACGCCTATGACTTCGTCAAAACCCGGATGAGCGACGGCGACCGGCTGCGACACAGCTACCGCGCCGGCCAAACCTCCGCGCCTGGAATCGCCGCCGACTATGCAAACATGATCTCGGCCGCGATCGCGCTGTTTTCGCATACCGGAGAAGATATCTTTCTCAGCGATGCGCTGGCTTGGGCGACCACCCTCGACCGTCACTTCTGGGCGAATGAGCAAGGCGGATACTACCTCTCGGCGGATGACACCGACGACATCATCATCCGTACCTACACAGCGCATGATGACTCGACGCCCAACGCCAATCCTGTGATGGCGGCGAACTTCATGACACTCTTCCTGCTGACCGGCGATCGCCGGTTCGAAGAACGGGCCCACGAGATCGAACGCGCCTTTCGGGGCGACATCGCGAAGAACCCCGTTGCCCATGCCGGTTTCGTGGATGCAATCATGACGCTGACCGAACCACAGCACATCGCGATCATCGCGCCGAAGGAGCGGAGCGCGGCCCACACGCTGCTTGAGACAGTCACCGGGATGTCGCTGCCCGGCGCGGTGGTGCAGACTTGCGTGGAGACCGAGGGGGCGCTGGCAAGTCCGGCACTCGACGGAAAAGCGGCGATCAACGGCAGCCCGACGGCCTATGTCTGCGTCGGACCACAGTGCTCGATGCCGATGGTCTCGCCGGACGCGCTGCGCGATCTGCTTCTCGAAGCGCGCAAGGGCCGGATCGGCCCCCCCGTTTGATGTGTCAGGTATTCATCGAGTCGAAGAAATCGTCATTCGTCTTGGTCTGCCGCAACTTGTCGAGTAGAAACTCGATGGACTCCATCGTCCCCATCGGGTTGAGGATGCGGCGCAGAACAAACATCTTCTTCAGCCGCGCCTCCGGCACCAGCAGTTCTTCCTTGCGTGTGCCAGAGCGCGCAATGTCAATCGCCGGGAACACGCGCTTGTCCGCCACCTTCCGGTCGAGCACGATCTCCGAGTTGCCGGTTCCCTTGAACTCCTCGAAAATGACCTCGTCCATGCGGCTGCCGGTGTCGATGAGCGCGGTCGCGATGATGGTCAGTGAGCCACCCTCCTCGATATTCCGCGCCGCGCCAAAGAACCGCTTGGGCCGCTGGAGCGCGTTGGCGTCCACGCCGCCCGTGAGCACCTTGCCCGAGGATGGCACCACCGTATTGTAGGCACGGCCCAGGCGCGTGATCGAGTCAAGCAGGATCACCACGTCGCGTTTGTGCTCCACCAGCCGCTTGGCCTTTTCGATGACCATCTCGGCAACCTGCACATGCCGCGCGGCCGGCTCGTCGAATGTCGAACTGATGACCTCGCCGTCCACCGAGCGCTCCATATCGGTTACCTCTTCCGGCCGCTCGTCGATCAGCAGCACGATGAGGTAGCACTCTGGCCGGTTGCAGGTGATCGAGTGTGCGATGTTCTGCAGCAGCACCGTCTTGCCGGTGCGCGGCGGTGCAACGATCAGCCCGCGTTGCCCCTTGCCGAGTGGCGCAACAATGTCGATCACCCGTGCGCTCAAATCCTTGCCGCTCTCGCTCTCGACCTCCATCCGCAGCCATTCGTCGGGATAGAGCGGCGTCAGGTTGTCGAAATGGATCTTGTGGCGGCTCTTCTCAGGCTCCTGAAAGTTGATGTTATTCACTTTCAGCAGTGCGAAGTACCGCTCGCCATCCTTGGGGCTTCGGATTTGCCCTTCGACCGTGTCGCCCGTGCGCAGGCCGAAGCGGCGGATCTGGCTCGGGCTGACATAAATGTCGTCCGGCCCGGGGAGATAGTTCGCATCGGGCGAGCGCAGGAATCCAAACCCGTCCTGGAGCACCTCCACAACGCCCGTGCCAGTAATATCGATATCGCGCGTCGCGAGCTGCTTCAGGATAGCAAACATCAACTCCTGCTTGCGCATCGCGCTCGCATTTTCGACATTGACCTCCTCGGCAAAGCTCAACAGCTCCGCCGGCGTCTTCATCTTGAGGTCTTGTAGCTTCATTTCCTGCACGGATATGGCTCCTGGAGAATTATCGCCGCCATCTGGGGGCGCATCCGCGAGGGGATGCGAGAATGAGGCGGTTTCTCAAATAGACGACATTGGAATGTAGAAAGGTGGGTGGGAAGCACCCAGAGCGGCCTCGCGCTCCTAGGTCATTTCGGGCGAGCAGCGTACTCGCTTCGGCTCAAGTCTGGCGATACCTTGGAAACATACCAGACTTAATTCGGCCCGCAAAGACAGTATTAGCTTGTTCGTGACCAAATCGCAACGAACTGA
Source organism: uncultured Hyphomicrobiaceae bacterium (assembly GCA_964650735.1). Classification (GTDB taxonomy): domain Bacteria; phylum Pseudomonadota; class Alphaproteobacteria; order Rhizobiales; family Rhodomicrobiaceae; genus Dichotomicrobium. The sequence goes on along the minus strand of CAZYUT010000024.1, from coordinate 9,849 downwards.
CCGCTTCGCAGCCTTGCGTCCACAATATATTGGGATCGGCAACAAAGCTGCAAGCTAGACCCCAGCCATGAAAGGACGCGCGACCGCGAGAATCACGACCGCCAGCATGATCACTGTCGGCACCTCATTCATCCAGCGGTAGAACTTCGCAGAATGCGGGTTCTGATCCTGCGCAAACAGCCGCCGCCAGCGCGCCAGAAACATATGATAGCCGGTGAGAAGTATGACAAGCAAAAACTTTATATGGAACCAGATATCAACGGACCAATTGACGACGCCGTAATAGAAAAGAAGAATGAGACCGAATATCCAACTCGCAATCATGGCCGGATTCATGATATAACGCAGCAGCCGGACCTCCATCAATTTGAAGGTTTCAGACGTGGCTGAACCCGGCTGCTCATAGGCATGATAAACAAAAAGCCTTGGAAGGTACAAAAGGCCTGCCATCCACGCGATAATGGAAATGATATGAAGAGCCTTGACGTAGAGATATAGACCTTCCATTGCCTTCGGCCCTAAAAACTTTCGCGGATGGTTTTCACGAGCGTTCCGACGTGCTCAGGCGGGGTTTGCGGAACGATGCCGTGACCAAGGTTGAAGATGTGCGGACCGCCGGATAGCGTGTCCCGGATCTCGCGGGCGCGCCGCTCAAGCTCTTCGCCCCCAGCTACCAGCAGCAGCGGATCGAGATTGCCCTGAACAGTGGCATGAGGCTGCAGATTCGTCTTGATCCAGTCAAGCGAAAGCGCGGTGTCGCAGCCAAGCGCGTTGACGCCTGTTGCTTCGAGGAAATCCACGTACATCGGACCGCTCGCCCGCGGGAAGCCGATGATGGGCGTTTCGGGGTGCTCGGCGCGCAGCGCAGCGACCAGCTTCTGTGTCGGCGCGATCACCCAGCGGCGAAATTCGCTATCCGGCAGCGTGCCTGCCCAGCTCTCGAAAATTTGCACAGCCTGCGCGCCCGCCTTGATCTGGCCGCTCAGATACGTCGCCGAGGCCTCCACGATCATGTCCATGAGCTTCGCGAAGCCAGCCGGATCGCGATAGGCCCACATCCGCGCCGGCGCCTGGTCTGGTGTGCTCTGCCCGGCCACCATGTAAGTCGCCACGGTCCACGGCCCGCCGCAAAAACCGATCAGCGCCGTTTCATCATCAAGCGCTTCGGCCACGCGGGACACCGTCTCATAAACCGGCGCGACCATGTTCTCCACGGCGTCTATCGATAGCCGGGTCAAATGAGCTTGCTCCGTGATCGGCTCGAGCTGCGGACCCTTGCCTTCCTCGAACCACACCTTCTGCCCCAGCGCGTGCGCCACGACGAGAATATCGGAAAAGAGGATCGCCGCATCGAAACCGTACCGCTCGATCGGCTGCAAAGTAACCCGCGCCGCAAGCTCAGGCGTGTAGCACAAGTCGAGAAAACCGCCAGCCTGCGCTCGCACCTCGCGATACTCCGGCAGATACCGCCCGGCCTGGCGCATGAGCCAAATTGGCGGTGGGGATGTCGCCTCTCCTGACAACGCGCGAAGAAACCGGCTGGGCGTGGCTAGCGTGTTCTGGTTCGACATTAGGTCCAATCCGTGTTTCCGAAAAACAAAACTCTTTCTGAACCTGACTCTGCTGTTCTATTTTCAGTCAGGTGGAATTGTTGAATTGAGAAGTTTCCCCATCCCATCCACAGCTTGTTGCCAGGCGTGGGCCCGGCGCTCAGTCCTGCCGCCAACGGCCCTGTCTGTCAATCTGAACAATGCCGATTTTTGATGTCCCGGCCATCAGTTATAAATGTAGCTAAGGGGAACATGGTGCGGATAGCTCTGGCCGAACGCCTGGATTTCGCGGCTGTCATGCACAGGTGCGCAAACCCGCCGTCAAGACTGTCAACAAAAGAGGCGCTGTGGGTGACTTTCTGATTGGCGTGCGGGACTCGGGACAGCAGCGGCGGACGTGGTCACTGGCTGGTGACGAATCCGGGATTCGCCCACACATATCGCCGCCGCTATGAACATTGGGGAGCCGACCCGATCCCAATGCGGGACGGGGCGCGGTCGCCACGGAAGCAGACATGCAGAACACGCCGCCGAAAAAGTCGTTTCACCTTCATCTGGTGTCCGATGCCTCGGGCGAGACGCTTACAATGATCGCCAAGGCCGCCACCGTTCAGTACGCGTTGATCCGGGCGATCCATCACGTCCATCCTTTGGTGCGTACCCGCAAGCAGCTCTCTGATGTCGTTGAGAAGATCCGGGCCAATCCGGGGATCGTGCTCTATACCATTGTCAACGCGGATCTCGGGCGCGAGTTGCAGAACCAGTGCAAGGAGATGGGGCTGCCCTGCATCGCCGTGCTGGAGCCGGTTCTGAATGCCTTCGGGCAATATCTCGGCACCGCCTCGACGCCGGTGGTGGCGGGCCAGCATGTGCTCGACGCCGACTATTTCCGCCGTGTTGACGCGATGCAGTTTTCGATGATGCACGACGACGGACAGAATACAGAAACGCTGAATGAGGCCGACATCATCCTGGTCGGCATCAGCCGCACCTCGAAGACGCCAACAAGCATCTATCTGGCCAATCGCGGCTATAAAACCGCTAATGTCTCCTTGGTTCCCGACATCCCGATCCCCAAGACGCTCGAAAGCGCTGAACGCCCGCTGATCGTGGGTCTGACGGCAACCGCCGAGCGCATTGCCGAAATCCGCAACAACCGCGTCATGTCCTTCAACGATGGACGGCTGCAAGACTATGTTGACATGGATCGGATCAAGGAGGAGATCGCCTACACGCGGCGCTTGTGCAATCGCAATCACTGGCCGATCATCGATGTAAGCCGCCGGTCGATCGAGGAGACGGCCGCCGATATCATTCGCCGCTATCAGGATCGCGAAGCCGCGCGCGCTGCGAAGGAGGGTTCGAGATGACCGATGCCGCCTCGCCGGTGACCGCAGGTCTGCAGCTTGAAAAACCGCCGTTGATCCTTGCCTCGGCCAGTCCGGCGCGCGTGGCGATCCTTCGCAGCGCCGGCGTGGCTTTTGTGCAGAGACCGTCGAACCTTGATGAGAATAGCGTGCGCGAAGCGTTGCGTCAGGAAGGCGAAGTAACCCAGCCGGGCGATATTGCCGAGTTGCTTGCCATCGCCAAGGCTACGGAGGTTAGCACGGCCGAGCCGGATGCGCTCGTCATCGGCGCCGACCAGGTGCTAGCCCTCGATGACCGCACTCTGGAAAAGCCGCTCGACTTCGATGCTGCGCGCGACCAGCTTCTCGATCTCCGCGGCAAGACGCATGTGCTGCATTCCGCCGTCTGCCTGTGCCGGGGTGGTCAGCATCTCTGGACGCATGTGGACACAGCGACCATGACGATGCGCGACTTCTCGCCGGAGTTCCTCGGACGCTACCTGAGCGTGGCGGGCATTGCGGTGCTGAGCAGTGTCGGCGCCTATCAGCTCGAAGGCCCGGGCGCGCAACTGTTCGAGCGTGTCGACGGCGACTATTTCACCGTGCTTGGCCTTCCGCTGCTGCCCCTCCTTGGAAAACTGCGGGAGATGGAGATCCTGCTTGTCTGAAGCGAACGATAACGGCCCGCGCGCCTGCGTGATCGGCTGGCCGGTTGCGCATTCGCGCTCGCCGCTGATCCATGGCTATTGGCTGGAAAAATACAGCCTGCGCGGCCATTACGATAAGCAAGCCGTGCCGCCGGAAGACTTTCCCGCGTTTCTCGACGGTTTCGCCGAAAGCGGGTTGGTCGGCGCTAACGTGACCGTGCCGCATAAGGAGCTCGCCTATGAGCTGGTGGACCGGCGCGAGCCGGCGGCCGAGGCGGCGCGGGCGGTCAACACCCTCTGGCTCGATGATGGTCAGCTCGTTGGCGACAACACCGACATTTACGGCTTCCTCGCCAATCTCGACGAAGGCGCGCCGGGCTGGGATGGCGGCAGCCGCGCTGCCGTGCTCGGCGCGGGCGGCGCGGCGCGGGCTGTGCTGAAGGGCCTGATCGACCGTGGCTTTACCGAAATCCGTCTGGCCAACCGGACGGTCTCCAAGGCGCAAGCGCTGGCCGAAGCCTTCGGCCCGGCAGTCCACCCGGTCGCATGGACGGAGCGCGACGCGATGCTCGACGGCTGCGCCCTGCTGGTCAACACGACTTCGCTCGGTATGGAAGGCTCGCCTGCGTTGGACATCGACCTCGCGGCGTTGCCCGGCGATGCCGTGGTGACGGACATCGTCTATGTCCCGCTGCAAACGCCGCTATTGCGCGAGGCGGCGGGTCGTGGCCTGCGCGCGGTTGACGGGCTGGGGATGCTCCTGCACCAGGCGGTGCCCGGTTTCGCGCGCTGGTTTGGCGTCCGCCCCGAAGTCACGCCGGAATTGCGCGCGCGCATCGTTGCCGATATCGAGCAGGACAAGGCCGCGTCATGATGATCGTCGGCCTGACAGGCTCGATGGCGATGGGAAAGTCCACCGCCGCCAGCTATCTGAAAAGCCTTGGCATTCCTGTTTTTGACTCCGACGCCGCCGTGCACGCGCTTTACGAAGGCGACGCGGTCGAGGCCATAGAGCAGACCTTTCCCGGCGTGGCGGATGGCGGCCGCGTGGACCGCAAGAGGCTGGGCGCGGCCATCGCTGGCGACCCCGAGGCGCTGCAACGGCTGGAGGCGATCGTCCACCCGCTGGTGCGCCGCAAGCAGCGCGAGTTCATCCTCGCCGAAATGTCGCGCGGCACGGACATCGTGGTTCTCGACATTCCGCTGCTGTTCGAGTCTGGCGCGAACAAGCTTTGCGATGCGGTAATTGTCGTCAGCGCGCCGCAAGAGGTGCAGCGCGAGCGTCTGGCTGCGCGCAAGGGGATGACCGCGGACAGGATCGACGACCTGCTCGCCCGCCAGATGCCAGACGCGGAAAAGCGCGCCCGCGCCGATTTCGTTGTGGACACAAGCGGCCCGATCCCGCAGAGCCGCGCGCAGCTGGACCGCATCCTCGCTACACTCAGACCGCGCGAAGGCGGCAAAATCGACGTCTGGCGCGATCTGAACTTATAATGCCGAGGGAGTCATGCGCGAAATCGTGCTCGACACGGAAACGACCGGCCTGGACCCGAAACAGGGCCACAGGATCATCGAGATTGGCTGCATCGAGCTGGTCAATTACGTGCCCAGCGGGCGGGAGTTCCACCAGTTCATCAACCCAGAGCGCGACGTGCCCGAGGGCGCGCAGCAGGTGCACGGCATCACCACAGAATTTCTGGCCGACAAACCGGTTTTCTCGGAGGTCGTTGATCTGTTCTTGGAGTTTATCGCCGACTCCACGCTGGTTATTCACAACGCCAGCTTCGACATGGGCTTTCTCAACCATGAGCTGGCCCTGGTGCCGCGTGACCCCATCCCGTTCGACCGCGTTGTGGACACGCTCTCGCTGGCGCGGCGCAAGCATCCGGCCGGGCCAAACAGCCTCGACGCGCTGTGCAAGAGATATGGCATCGACCTGAGCGAACGCACCAAGCATGGCGCGCTGCTGGACAGCGAACTGCTCGCGCGCGTGTACATGGAACTGATCGGCGGGACGCAGGTGGCGCTCGGCTTGGAAGTCACGCCGTCGTCCGGACCCTGGACAGGGGTCGGGGCAGACGCGTGCTTGCCGCCGCGTCCCTTGGCGCTGCCGACGCGCCTGACGCCGGATGAGCGGGAGGCGCATCGCGTCTTTATCGAAAATTTGGGAGCGCCGGCGCTTTGGGACAGCTACGAAAGCTGCGAGTGATCAGGCCCCGGCTTCGCTCTCCTGCTGTTGCTGTTGTTGCTGCTGCACGTTGCGCCGGTAGAGTGCGGCGAAGTCGATCGGGTCAATCAGCAGTGGCGGGTAGCCGCCCTCGCGCGTCAGATCGGCGATGATCCGGCGAACGAACGGGAAAAGCTGCGCCGGGCAATCGATGAACAGGAACGGCCGCAGCCGCTCTTGGGGGAAGTTTTCGAGGCGGAACACACCTGCATAAACAAGATCGAGCTGATAGATGCCGGAAGTTTCGCTCTTGGCTGCGCCCTCGAAATGCAGAGTGATTTCATAGGTATTATCGCTGATCTTGTTCGCGCCAACATTAAAATTTAACTGAAGATTTGGATTTTCGCCCGGCTCCCTGAAAGACTTGGGCGCATTCGGGTTCTCGAAGGAAAGATCTTTGATATATTGACCAATCACGCTAACGCGCGGCCCCTGCTGGGTTTGCTGATTGTGCTGGTCATCACCACCGTTGGGTTTATTTTCTTCCGCCATCTCTTGCCTCTTTCGCTTTGCGGTTGGTCGCGGCGCGGCTGGAGTCTTCATGCGTCAGCAACTGTCCCGCGTGAACTTCCGTTGCCGGTGTGGCTAGCATGGCGGGCTGGCGCATTCAAGCAAGGGTGGCTGCCCCACGCACGCTAGGCTATGTTCCGCGATGCTCGCTGACCGGAGATGCACGCATGAGTATTGATCGTAGCATCAAGATCGCCCCGTCAATCCTGTCTGCGGACTTCGCCAACCTGGGCGCGGAAATCCGCGCGATTGAAGCGCAGGGCGGCGACTGGGTCCACGTTGACGTGATGGACGGGCATTTCGTTCCCAATCTCACTTTCGGCCCGCCGCTCTGCGCCGCGATCCGCCCGCATGTCACGACCGTGATGGACGTGCATCTTATGATCGCGCCGGTCGACCCCTTCATCGAAGCGTTCGTGGGGGCAGGCGCGGACATTATCACTGCGCATCCGGAGTCGGGCCCGCACATACATCGCACGCTGCAGGCCATCCGCGCGACCGGGGCGAGGGCGGGGCTGGCGCTTAACCCTGGCACGCCGGTTGGGGCGGCCGGCTACCTGCTCGACCTCTGCGACTTGGTGTTGGTTATGACAGTAAACCCCGGCTTCGGCGGGCAGAGGTTCATCGCGTCGCAACTCGACAAGATTCGCCGACTGCGCGCAATGATCGGGGATCGACCCATTGACATTCAGGTTGATGGCGGCGTGACGGCTGAGACCGCGCCGCTTGTCGTTGAAGCGGGCGCCAACGTTCTGGTCGCCGGCTCTGCCGTTTTTAATGGCGGGTCGGTCGACAACCCCGATGTGTATGGGGAGAACATCCGCGCGATCCGTAGCGCGGCAGAACGTGTCCGCACCGCAACGTAAGATGGTTTGCTAGCGGATCAACGCAGCCACGAGCCGTATTCTGGGTGCGTGTCCTTCATATCCTCGTAGAGCCAGACCATTCGGTCAACGAACCACATCTTCCCGAGGTAGACGAGCAGCGCGCCAAACAGCGTCGGCCAGATTGCAAGGGTGTACAGACCCCACAGTAAGAACGGGACGCCAAGCGCTGAGATAGCGGTGAGCAGGTGCGGCGCGAGGCGATGCCGCGCTGGGATTGGCACCTTCTTCCGGTTCAGCCAGACACGCTCGCCGAACACGCCTTTGGAGCCCCAGTTATCGGTGTGCTTTGGCACGGGGGTGATGCGCGGATTGAGCCAGGCGAAGGCGAGCGCAGCGGCAAGCGCCAGCAGCCACCAGTCGCCGATCCAGAGGCGCGACCAGACGGCGAGCACGATCAGCGGCAGGCCGAGGAACACGCGGGACCAGACGCTGAAGGGATGCGCGTGGCGCTGCCACGTCTCCTCATCCATCAGCATGAGCCGTTCTGCAAAACGGAAGATGTCCATGGCCACGCTCCTTGGATGGTGCGGACGGAGGGACTCGAACCCTCACTCCCATACGGGAAACGGATTTTAAGTCCGTTGCGTCTACCGGTTCCGCCACGTCCGCGCGCTTGCTGCCGTTATGCGCGAGGTGGCCCGGCGAAGCAAGCTGCGCCGCTAATAGGCACGCGCTGGCCGCGGCGGCGTGATTTCCTGCCGCGCGCGCGCGGTGGGATGCTGGTTGGCGGCGAGGAGTAGCAGGAAAAGCGTCACGGCATTAAGCAGATGCCACATGAAGTGTGTGCCCAGCGGCGTGCCTGCAATCGTGACGGTCTGGCAAAGGGCCATATCCAGCGAGCGGAACGCGACCGAAGCGGTGAAGACGATGCCGGCGGTCAGCACCAGCGGCCCGGTGCGCCGGCGCGTGAAGGCATCGGACGCGAAGGCGGTGAGGTACCCGCCGATAAGCAGCATCGAAGCCCAAGCAGGCAGATAGGCCACGCTCCCGTTGAGGCATCGCGCACGCGCGCCTTCCGGGATGTCGAGATTGAAGCCGACCTGCCCGTCCCAGCACTGTAGCCGCCCAGCCGCCATCATCGCCCCGATGAACAGCGCCAGCCCCACGAGCGACCAGAACACATTTGCCCCGACGAAGCGGCGCAGCGCGAACACCAGATAGCCGAGCATGAAGATCCCGATCGGCGCGACATCGGCGACCGCCGCCCATCGCGTTGCGAAGGTGTGAAACAGGAAGCTGCCGATGCCGATGATGAACACCAGCGCGATGAGCAGATGCCGCGTGACCGTGCGCTTATGGTTCGGCTCGCGGTAGAGCATCGCCAGCGCGGCGAGCGATGCGATGAGGAAGGCCGCATTCGTCGTCGCGTTCACCGGCTCGGCCCAGAAGGCCGGGCTGAGACCGCGCTCACAATAGGCGAAGACCTTCTGGCTCCAGTCCATGCTCATCCCCTTTGTCAAAGCTGGGCGCGCCGATGGCGAGAATGCGGCGCGTCTCCCCGCAGACACCACAAAACCATCGCATTTTTAAGGAATTTGTAAGCCTCACAACGCACCATGCTGTCATAAAGGTTTCGATTGATTCCTGACGGGCGCGCGTTAACCTTTCGCGGCATGGTGAGTGCGGGGCAAGATGACATCCGGCGGCACGAGGAGAGGCATAATGATGCACCTCAGGACAGGGGCGGTTTTCATGGGCGCGCTGACGCTTGCAGCGGTTTCGGGTATCCCGGAGGCCGGTAATGCTGGCGCCAGGTACTATGACGGCGATTACGGGCAGGTCTACCGGCACGTGCGCGCGGAAAGCTTCTACAGCTCCCGATCAGTCGTTGCGCCGGTGCGGCATGGTCCTGTCGGCGATCAGGTGATGACGCCTGGTGGTAACTGGTACGACTGCGAGATCACGTGCGAATATACGCTTCGGCGCGTTTATCTCGATTTCTGGGAAGACCAGACCGACAAGTTCACCTCGCCCGGGTTTTTCCGTTTCGAATTCGTCATCGATTAGCCGGAGAGTAAGTCGAGCAATTCGCGCTCAATCTTGAGCCCGTCGCGCTCGACCCGCGCGCGGTTTTCGAGCCTGCGTCTGCCGGGTAGGCGCGCATCGCCGTCCGCCACTATCCAGCCCGCCAGTTCCAGGAAGCGCGCGGGCGCATCGGCGTGAAGCGCCGTCGCGTGGATGGCGATGATCAGCTGCCCGGTTCCCGGCGGAACGCCCTCGGCGTCCAGGAACGACGTCGCCTCGCGCGCGTAGCGCCCGCCGGTCAGGCCCGCCGCCAGCAACTCGACCATCAGCGCCAGCGCGGACCCTTTTGCCTCGCCAAACGGCAGCATCGCGCCCGCGACGGCGCGGGCCGGATCGGTCGTCGGCTGCCCATCGGCATCCACCGCCCAGCCCTCGGGGATGGATTCGCCGCGCTCAGCCGCCGCCAAGATCTTGCCGCGCGCGACCTTCGACAGCGACAGGTCGATGACCAGTGGCTCGCGATCTGGCAGTGGCGCCGCAAAGGCGATCGGGTTGGTGCCGAACAGCCGCGACGCGCCGCCCCATGGCGCCATGGCGGCAGGGGTGTTGGCGAACATCAGCGCGGCGCAGCCATTCTCCGCCAGCCGCTCGACGCTATGCCCCGCCACGCCGCAATGGTGCGAGCGAAAAAAGCCGGCCATCGCGATGCCTTGCGCC
>CAZYUT010000023.1:18057-22293 GCA_964650735.1 uncultured Hyphomicrobiaceae bacterium | reverse complement strand
TGAGCGACCGGCTGATCGAGGGCGAACGCACCGACCACGACGAGGTGGAGCCGAGCCTGCGCCCGCAGCGGCTCGCCGAGTTCATCGGCCAGGAGCGCGTGCGCGCCAACCTGCGCGTGTTCATCGAGGCCGCGCGCGGCCGGGGCGAGGCGCTCGATCACGTCCTGTTCGCCGGGCCGCCGGGGCTGGGCAAGACCACGCTCGCGCAGATCATGGCGCGTGAGCTTGGCGTCAATTTCCGCATGACCTCCGGCCCGGTGATCGCCAAGCCGGGCGACCTCGCCGCGCTGCTGACCAACCTCGAAGCGCGCGACGTGCTGTTCATCGACGAGATCCACCGGCTGAACCCGGCGGTGGAGGAGATCCTCTATCCGGCGATGGAGGATTTTCAGCTCGACCTGATCATCGGCGAAGGGCCGGCGGCGCGCTCGGTGCGCATCGACCTGGCAAAATTCACGCTGATCGGCGCGACCACGCGCACCGGCCTGCTGACCACGCCGCTGCGCGACCGCTTTGGCATTCCGATCCGGCTGGATTTCTACACTGATGACGAGCTGGAGCAGATCGTTGCGCGTGGCGCACGCGTTTTGGCGATGAAGATGACGCCGGCCGGCGCGCGCGAGATCGCCAAGCGCAGCCGCGGGACGCCGCGCGTGGCCGGACGACTGTTGCGCCGGGTGCGCGATTTTGCCGCCGTGGACGGCGCGGGCGAGGTCGATGAAGGCGTGGCGGACCGCGCGTTGCACCAGCTTGAGGTCGATCCGCTGGGGCTGGACGCGCTCGACCATCGCTATCTGCGCTGCATCGCCGACACCTATGGCGGCGGGCCGGTCGGTATCGACACCATCGCCGCCGCGCTGAGCGAGTCCAAGGACGCGCTGGAAGAGACGATCGAGCCGTTCCTGCTCCAGCAGGGCTTCATCGGGCGCACGCCGCGCGGGCGCATCGTCACGCTCAAGGCTTTCAAGCATCTGGGGATGGCCGCGCCAGCGCAGATGACACAGCCGTCGATGCCGTTGTTCGGTGATAGCGATGAGTGAGGGCGCGCCGATGGACTGGCCGCATCTCGCCGGGCGGCTGGAGCCGGGGCGGCATGTCCTGCCCGTGCGCGTCTATTACGAGGACACTGACTTCTCCGGCCTTGTCTATCACGCCAGCTATCTGCGCTTCATGGAGCGCGGCCGCTCCGACATGATCCGGCTGCTCGGCGTGCATCACAGCGCGCTGGCGGCGGGCGAGGGCGCGCGGCTGGTTTTCGTGGTGCGGCGCATGGAGATCGACTTTCTGCGTCCGGCGCGCATTGACGATGTGCTGGAGGTCGTCAGCGAACCCGCAGAGCGGACCGCCGCGGCCTTCACGCTGGCGCAGACCGTCATGCGCGGCGACGAGCGGCTTGTCCGTGCGCGGGTGCAGATCGTGCTCGTGGACGAGACCGGCCGGCCGCAACGGCTCGCAACCGCGCTGCCGGAGAGCGTCACGCGCTGGATGCGCTCAGCCTGAACGCCACGGCTTTTCCACAGTCGTTCTTCAAGCCGTTCTGAGCAATAACCGCGCGAGGTCAGCCAAGCCGATGGAGCCGCTAAGCCCGCCCGTCATCTTTCTGGCCGCGCCGGCCGATCTGTCGGTTTTCGCGCTCTTCGGCGAGGCGGGTCTGGTTGTTCGGGCCGTGATCCTCGTGCTCGTCGCGGCCGTCATCTGGACGCTGGCCGCCGCTATCAGCAAATACACCGAATTGGCGCGCGTGCGCCAGGAAGCCGACTCCTTCGAGCGGCTGTTCTGGTCCGGGCCGTCGCTTGATGAACTTTACGCCTCCATGAACGGCAAGCAGGCCGGCTCCTTGTCGGCGATCTTCATGGCGGCAATGTATGAGTGGCGGCGTACGCTGGAGACCTCGCCGCGTGCGTTGCTGGGCGTGCAGGGACGGATGGAACGGCTGATGGCGGTGTCGATCGCGCGGGAGACCGACAGGTTGGAGCGGGGACTGAACGTACTCGGCAGCATGGGCGCGGCTGCTCCGCTCATCGGGCTGGGCGGCGCGCTCTGGGCGCTGATGGCCGGGCTGGCGGCGTCGAGCGACTTCGCCGCGCTGGCCCCGGCGGCGGCACATGGCGCGCTCACGGGCGCGCTCGGGCTTTTCGCCGGCGCGGTCGCGGTCATCCTTCATCGCGGGCTGACCCGTGCCGTACAGCGGCATGCCCAGCGCATGAAGGACTTCGCGCAGGAGTTTTCCGCCATCGTCTCCCGCCAGATCGACGCAAGCACATGATCCGCCGTCTTAGCCAATCCCGATCAGATCTGTCGGGCGCGGCGCTCGCACTGCTGGCGGTCGCCGTGATGTTTGCCATGCCTGCCCAGGGTCAGGATCGCGAACCGTCGCCTCAGCTTCCGGTGCGCATTGCCATTCCGATGTTTTCAAGCGACGCCGCCGAGACCGAGGAGTTGGCGCAGCGCATCGCCCGGGTGTTGAGCGCCGATCTGGCGCGTTCGCAGGCGTTTGTCCCGCTTGAGCAGACCGCACTCGCGCAGGAGCGCATCAGCCTGAACGCCATGCCGCGCTTTGTGGACTGGCGGGCAACCAAGGCGACGGCGCTTCTGGTAGGGCGCGTGACGACTGCCACGGGCGGACGGCTAGGGCTGGCATTCCGTCTTTGGGACGTGGTTTCCGGCACGCAGCGCATCGGCGCGCAATACTTCGCTCCGGAGCAGCACTGGCGGCGGCTCGCGCACGTCGCCGCGGACGCCATCTATTCCGACCTGACCGGTGCGCCGGGCTATTTCGACACGCGCATCACCTTTGTCGAGCAGCGCAATGACATCGAGCCTCCGGTAACGCGGCTCGCCGTGATGGACCAGGACGGCCGCAATCTGGAATATCTTACAAACGGCGGGCGGCCCGTTCTCTCGCCGCGCTTCAGCCCGGTCGCGCAGCAGCTGATCTACGTCGTTGATACGGGCGGCACGCCGAGGCTTATCCTGCGCGACCTCAATCGCGGGCTGACCGAGACCATCGGAGATTTTCCCGGGCTGATGGCCCCGCCGCGCTTCGCGCCGGACGGACATCGCATCGTGATGAGCCTGCGCCGCGGCGGCAACGCCAACCTTTACGAGATCGACTTGCGAACCCGCCGCCCGCGCCGCCTGACCGAAACCGCGGCTATCGATACAAGCCCGAGCTTCTCGCCATCCGGCCGGCATATCGTCTTCGTTTCGGGGCGGAGCGGGACGCGCCAGATCTATGTCATGCGCGCGAACGGCAAAGCGCAACAGCGGATCAGTCGCGGCGAGGGCAGCTATGCCGATCCGGTTTGGTCGCCGCGCGGCGATCTGATCGCATTCGTCAAACGGTTTCAGGGGCAGGCATTTCTCGGGGTCATGAGACCCGATGGTTCCCAGGAGCGCCTGCTGACCACTGCTGCGGATATCAGCGGACTGTCCTGGGCGCCGAACGGCCGCGCGCTGGTGTTCTCGCGGTCGCGATCGGGCGAACAGGGCGGATCGGAGCTGGTCGTCATATCGCTGAGCGGCAACGGAGAGCGGGTGTTGGAGACGCCGCATTCCGCAACCAGCCCTTCATGGTCGCCGCCGCTTGAGCCGGAGGGCTGAGCGCCGTCGCGAGGGGCAGGCTAGGGCTTCTCTTGGCATTCGGTTAACAACCTGCCCGCATGCGTCAGATCCCGGTGTGGCTTCGTGTCTTTTTCGCATCATCATGGCGGAAATCCCGAGCGGTCCAGCGGGGCCGCGCTTGATCTGCCCCCGTCCCCCCGGTACCTCTGAAGACGGCAATTGCCGCAAATTCAGAGGAGATATGATCATGAAGGGTCTGAAAGGCGTTATCGTCGTGGCCACCGTCATCGCCACCGCTGCTGCTGTCAGCGCTTGCCGCAAGGAAGTTGCCGAGCCGTCGCTGAAGCTGGGCGCTGCCGACGTGGCTGTGCACGTCATCCGCTAATAAGGCACTCGCTTTGAAGTGCTTCAGCGCGGAGTGCGTTACTTCGCCTGGATATCAGAACTGAAACGCTGGGTTATAGGGGGGAACCCATGATCGTCAGCGTTTCAGTTCGTTTTGTTTAGGGGCCTGCCATCGCATGGCCGCTCTCCAGCCCGGATTAATCGGGTCCGATCTCCGGCAGTCGGACTAAGCGGGTTGCCCCAATCTTTCATTGGGGTACGAGCACATTGGAGCGCTTTCAGCGGAAGCGGGAACCGCTTTTGCATCTCGAGCCAAGCCAGCCGCGC
>CAZYUT010000023.1:0-17957 GCA_964650735.1 uncultured Hyphomicrobiaceae bacterium | reverse complement strand
AGCTGTTGCCGCGCGCCGTGCGTCTGCAGCCGCTCCCTGATCTCATCGAGGATAGCTGGATCGTCGATCGTCGCGGGCACGCGGTAGTCTTCGCCATCCGCGATCTTGCGCATCGTGCCCCGCAGAATCTTGCCGGAGCGCGTCTTCGGCAGCCGATTGACCGTCAGCGCCAGCTTGAACGCCGCTACCGGGCCGATCTCGTCGCGCACGAGCTGAATGATCTCCCGCTCGATCTCGCTTGGATCGCGGCTTACGCCAGCGTTCAAAACCACGAAACCGGCCGGCACCTGCCCTTTGATCGGATCGGCGATCCCAACCACCGCGCATTCCGCCACGTCGGGATGGTTTGCGATCACCTCCTCTATGCCGCCAGTGGACAACCGGTGTCCGGCGACGTTGATGATGTCGTCGGTGCGCGCCATTACGAAGACATAACCGTCCTCGTCGAGATAGCCCGCGTCCCCCGTCTTGTAGTAGCCGGGATAATCGTTGAGATATGCACTTCGGAAGCCGTCATCGTTGTTCCAGAGCGTCGGCAGGCAGCCCGGCGGCAATGGGAGCTTGACGCAGATCGAGCCATTCTGGCCAGCCGGCACGTCATACCCCTGCTCGTCCAACACGCGCAGCTCATAGCCCGGCATCGGCACGGTCGGCGAACCGTACTTCACAGGCAGCATCCCCAAACCCATGGGATTGCCCGCGATCGCCCAGGACGTTTCCGTCTGCCACCAGTGATCGATCACCGGCACATTCAAAACGCGCTCGGCCCAGCGGATCGTGTCGGGGTCGGCGCGCTCGCCCGCCAGAAATAGTGTCTCGAACTTTGACAGATCGTAGTTGCCCGCCAGCTCGCCGCTCGGATCACGTTGCTTGATCGCGCGGAAGGCCGTCGGGGCGGTGAACAGCGCCTTGACGCCATGCTCTGAGATGACCCGCCAGAACGCACCTGCGTCCGGCGTGCCGACCGGCTTGCCCTCGTACATGATCGTGGTCGCGCCATGCAGCAGCGGAGCGTAGACGATGTAAGAGTGGCCCACGACCCAGCCGACATCCGAAGCCGTCCACCACACATCGCCTGGATCGATGTTGTAGTGGTTTTTCATCGTCCATTTTAGCGCGACCATATGCCCGCCATTGTCGCGGACGACGCCTTTGGGGATGCCGGTCGTGCCGGAGGTGTAAAGGATGTACAGCGGATCGGTCGCCGCGACGCTCACGCAGTCGGCATGCGCGCCGGCCAGCCGCGCGCGCTCCACCGCCTGGGTCCAGTCGTGATCGCGCGGGGCGAATAGCGGCGCGTAGCACTGCGGGCGCTGGAATATCAGCGTCGCCTGCGGCTTCGTCTCGGCATGCGCGATGGCCTCGTCCAGCAGCGGCTTGTATTTCACGATCCGGCCCGGCTCAATGCCGCAGGAGGCCGACAGGATCGCCTTCGGCTTGGCGTCGTTGATGCGCGTTGTCAGCTCATGCGCCGCGAAGCCGCCGAAGACCACCGAGTGGATCGCGCCGAGCCGCGCGCAGGCGAGCATGGCGATGGCAGCCTCCGGGATCATCGGCATATAGATGATAACGCGGTCGCCCTTTTCGACGCCCAGATCGCGCAGCACCGTGGCGAACAACGCCACCTCGTCCCGCAGTTCGCGATAGGTATAGCTCCGCTGCACGCCGGCCATCGGGCTGTCGTAAATGAGTGCAGGCTGGTCGCCGCGCGCCGGCACATGCCGGTCGAGGCAGTTGTAGCAGGTGTTGCACTGCGCGCCGACGAACCACCGCCCATAGACGCCCATCTCGGGATCGAAGATCTTTTCTGCGGGCTTGTCCCAGTCGATCTCCGCTGCTGCGTTGGCCCAGAAGCCCGCCGGGTCATTCAGCCATTCCTGATAGAGATCGTGATAGCGGCTCATTGGTTCTCGCTCCCTGGGTCGGCGGGCGTTATTGATTGTTGAGGCGCGAAAAGACGCAAGTAGCGGCCCGGCTTCGCTGAGGTGAGCGCTATTTTGAGAATGACAGGCGAAATTGGCAAGAGGCGTTGCGCCTGCGCGGCATCCTCGCGGGGCTGGCGCTCAAAGGCACATGAAGGACGAGATGCTGGAGGACAGGTCCAGCAGCATCGCGTTGCCCCGCTTCAGCCAGAGCGCCGCCGCTCCGGCGATGAGCGCGGCCCCGGCCAGCAGAACGATCCAGGTCACCGAACGCGGCATCTGCGTCTCTCTACGACATGCCCTGCCTAGCTGGGAGTGGCCCACGCTGGCTGATCAGGCCGTGCACCAGCGCGGACAGTACGCCCAGCGCGACCGAAATCCACCACATAATGTCATAGCTCTGAAAAATGTCATAGAGATAGCCGCCCAGCCACGCGCCCAGGAAGCTGCCGATCTGGTGGGAGAAGAAGGTGATTCCGAATAGCATCGACATCCAGCGCGGCCCGAACATGTCGGCGACCAGCCCGCTCGTCAGCGGCACGGTGGCCAGCCAGAGCAGCCCAAGCGCCGCCGAGTAGAACAGCAGGCTGTAATATGTCATCGGCAGCAGCACGAAGGCGAGAAAGATCACCGCACGCGCGCTGTAGAGGAACACCAGCAGATGCCGCTTCTCGTAGCGCCCGCCGAGCTGGCCGAACAGATAGGTGCCGGCGATGTTGCCGATCCCGATGATCATCAGCGCGAGCATCCCGGTTTCAGCGCTGAAACCCTGGTCGGTGACGTAGGCAGGCAGGTGCGTGGCGACGAAAGCGATGTGAAAACCGCAGACGAAGAAGCCGGTGGACAGCAGCCGGAAATCGCGGTCGGGCATCGCCTCGCCGAGCGCAGCGCGGATCGTCTGCTGGCCTCTCGGCACGACGCTAGCCGCCCGGCCCTTCGCCTCGCGCCCCGCGCCAGAGGCGAGCGTCCAGCCCAGCGGGGCCATCATCGCCGCGGTCAACGCGAGGATCACAAGGCTCCACGACCAGCCATACGTATCGATCAACACATGAACATAAGGAAGCGCGGCAAACTGACCGATGGCGCTGCCCATGCTGGCCAGCCCCAGCGCCTTGGCGCGGCCTTCTTCCGGCGCGGCGCGGCCCACGACCCCGAGCACGGCGGTGAAGCCCGTGCCGCTTACGCCTAGCCCAATGAGCACCCCGGCGGTCAGCAGGCTTGCCTCGCCCGAAGCGTTCGCCATGATGACGAGGCCGCCCGCGTAGCAGAGCGCGCCGAACGTCAGCACCCGCCCTGCGCCGTACTTGTCGGCAAGGGCGCCCGCTGCCGGCGCGGTGAAACCCCACATCAGGTTCAGCAGCGCCATGGACAGACCGAACGCCTCTCGCCCGAGCCCCAGGTCAAGGCTGATCGGGTTGAGGAACAGGCCGAAGCTCTGGCGGATGCCCATGTTCAGGGCGAGCACGAGCCCTGCAGCCAGCACGATCAACCAGAGCAGAGCCGTCGCCGAAATGCGGTGAGGAGCCAAAACACAATTCCTGCTGTTTGCAGCGGGCAATGGCCGCCGCGCATAAACTGGACTTGAGTCTAAGCCGCTGCCATATTCCGGCGCAAACGTAAAAAGCGGGTCGCTGATATGAGCCTGTTGTCCGACATCTTCACCTGGTGGAACGGCGCGACGCTGGGCACCAAGCTGTTCACGCGCCGTCACGGCCGGCTGGTTGGCGAGGACGAATGGGGCAACAAGTACTATGAGCAGCGCGCGGGCAAGGGGCCGCTGGGCAAACCGCGCCGCTGGGTCATCTATAACGGTCTGGCGGAAGCCTCAAAGGTGCCGCCGGAGTGGCACGCTTGGCTGCACTACACCGTCGACACGCCGCCGACTGAAGAGGCGTACCGCGCAAAGCCGTGGGAAAAGCCGCACCTGCCCAACATGACCGGCACCCCGCAGGCCTATCGGCCGCCGGGAAGTATCCTGCGCCCGCATCCGCGTCCGCAGGGCGGCTCGGACTACGAACCCTGGCAGGCGGAATGAGCGAAGGAACGTCGCAAAGGCGGCCCGAGCGCGCGCAGACATGGAGCGCAGCCGGTTATGACACGCATGCGCGCTTCGTCTCAGATTATGGCGCGGAAATCCTGAACTGGCTGGAGCCGCGAGCGGGCGAGCGCATTCTCGATCTGGGCTGCGGTGACGGCGCGCTGACCCAGAGGATCGCCGAAGCGGGTGCGGATGTCGTCGGCGCGGACAACAGCGACGATTTGCTGCGCGCGGCCCGCGAGCGCGGTATCGACGCGCGGCATGTGGAGGGCGAGGCGCTAACGTTCGATCAGGAGTTCGACGCAGTCTTCTCCAACGCGGCGTTGCACTGGATGCGCGATGCCGATGCCGTGATTGACGGCGTGCGGCGCGCCCTCAAGCCCGGTGGCCGCTTTGTTGCCGAATTCGGCGGGCACGGGAACGTTGCGGCGTGCGTGACGGCGATGCGGGCCGCGGCGGATAAATTTGCCGGCGACGCGGCGCTGGCCGGCCCCTGGTTCTTCCCGACCCCGGAGGAATACCGGGCGCGGCTGGAGGCAGCTGGCTTTACGGTGAAGCGGACCGCGCTGGTCGCGCGGCCGACGCTGTTGCCGACCGGCATCGAGGGCTGGCTGATGACCTTCCGGTCGCCGTTCTTCGGGCAGTTCGGAGAGCGCAGGCACGAAGTGCTCAAATGGGTGAGCGACCTGCTGGAGCCGGTGCTGCGCGCCAGCGACGGCCGCTGGTTCGCGGATTACATGCGTCTGCGCGTGGCCGCGGCGCGCCAACAGCACGACAACGATCAAGCGGAATGAGAAAGCCCATGCTGGTACGGATCGGAGCAATTGCCGCGGCGGCCGGCCTGATGCTGAGCGCGTTTCCCTCCGAAGCAGCCCGGATCGCCAACGAGGTTGCCGTGTTTGCCGCCCTGGATAAGGTCACGGCGCGGGTCTCAAGGCTGGAAGTGCAGATCGACGAGACGACCGTGTTCGGTGCGCTCAAGATCACGCCGCGCGCGTGCTATACCCGGCCGCCGACCGAGCGCCCGCGCACCTCGGTGTTCGTCGAGATCGACGAAATCCAACTGGACGGCAAAGAGAAGCGCGTTTTCACAGGCTGGATGTTTGCCGAGAGCCCCGGCGTTCATGGGGTTGAGCATCCAGTGTTCGACGTTTGGTTGACCACCTGCAAGATGCGCGAGGGCGAGGCGTCCAACGCAAGCCGGTAGAAGTCGGCCTTGCCGCGGACCGCCGTGGCGAGCAGGCTCTGAAATTGCTCGCGGCCAATCTCGCGTGCGCCGAAGCTTTTGAGGTGCTCGGTCACGAACTGAGTGTCAAGCAGCGTGAAGCCGCCGTGGACCAGCCGGGCGACGAGATAGATCAGCGCGACCTTGCTGGCATCCCTCTCATAGGAAAACATACTCTCGCCGAAGAAGGCGCGGCCCAGTTCCACGCCGTAGAGGCCGCCGACCAACTCGCCGTCCAGCCACGTTTCGATCGTATGGCAATGGCCCATCTTGAAGAGCTGGCCGTAGAGCCGGCGGATTTGCGGGTTGATCCAGGTCGTGCGGCGGCCAGGTCGCGAGCTGGCGCAACCGTCGATCACGCCGTCATAGTCCGAATCGACGCGGACCTCGAATTTGCGCTGCCGAATGGTTCGGGCCAGCCGTCGCGGCACATGCACCTGGTTCAGCGGCAGGATGCCCCGCAGTTCCGGCTCGACCCAGAACAGCGAATGGTCCAGCGCGCTTTCGGCCATCGGGAAAATGCCGCAAGCATAGGCCTTGAGCAGGACCTGGGGCGTGATTTCCGTATTGAGATCGGATGGCGATCCCATGCGACTCCACCGCTCGATGCAATTTTTGGGGCTAGCCGCCCGACATCGCTAGCAATCTAGTGTTGGTCGAGGAACTTTTCGAGCCAGTGGATGTCGTACATCCCATCGACGATGTCCGGCTCGGATACCAGCATAGCATAAAGCGGGATCGTCGTTTCGATGCCGTCGATCACGAATTCGCTTAACGCGCGCTTGAGCCGCATCAGGCATTCGTTGCGATGCCGGCCATGGACAATGAGTTTGCCGATCAGGCTGTCGTAGTAGGGCGGGATCGTGTAGCCCGCATACACGCCGGAGTCGACGCGCACGGACAGCCCGCCGGGCGGGTGGAAATAGCGGATTTTGCCGGGCGAGGGGGCGAAGGTCGTCGGGTTCTCGGCATTGATGCGGCATTCGATTGCATGGCCGTTGAACTCGATATCCTCCTGCGCGAGCGTGAGCGGCGCGCCGGAGGCGATGCGGATCTGCTCGATGATCAGGTCAATGCCAGTGATCATCTCAGTGACAGGGTGCTCGACCTGAATCCGGGTGTTCATCTCGATGAAGAAGAACTGGCCGTTTTCGTAGAGGAACTCCACCGTTCCCGCGCCGCGGTATTTCATCTCGCGCATCGCCTTGGCGACGGTCTCGCCGATCTCGCGGCGCTGCTCGTCATTCAGGGCGGGCGATGGGGCTTCTTCCCAGACCTTCTGGTGGCGGCGCTGCAGCGAGCAGTCCCGTTCGCCCAGGTGGATCGCGTTGCCGCGCCCGTCGCCGAGCACCTGAATTTCGATATGGCGCGGCTGCACCAGATACTTCTCGATGTAGAGCGCATCGTCGCCGAAGGCCGCCTTGGCTTCCGCCCGCGCGGTGGCAAGCGCGACCGGCAAGCGGTCCTCCGCATGCGCCACCTTCATGCCGCGGCCTCCGCCGCCGGCGGCAGCTTTGACCAAAACCGGATAGCCGATTTGCGCTGCGATCTTGCGCGCCTGCTCATCGGCCGTGACCGCGCCTTCAGAACCCGGCACCACAGGGATGCCCAGGCTCTTTGCGGTTTCCTTGGCCTGGATCTTGTCGCCCATGAGCCGGATATGCTCCGAACTCGGGCCGATAAAGGTGATCTCGTGCTCTTCGAGGATTTCAGCGAAGCGGGCGTTTTCCGAAAGGAAGCCGTAGCCGGGGTGCACCGCATCCGCGCCGGTGATCTCGCACGCGGCCAGCAGAGCCGGAATGTTCAGGTAGCTCTCCCTTGCGGGTGGCGGCCCGATACAAACACTCTCATCGGCCAGGCGCACATGCATGGCGTCGGCGTCCGCCGTGGAATGCACGGCCACCGTGGCGATGCCCAACTCCTTGCACGCGCGTTGGATGCGCAGCGCAATCTCGCCGCGGTTGGCGATCAGAACCTTGTCGAACATGCCGCGCTCCGCTCCGTCATTCGATGATCATCAGCGGCTCGCCATATTCGACGGGTTGGCCGTTTTCCACGAGGATAGCTGTGACTGTCCCGGCGCGCGGCGCGGGGATGTGGTTCATCGTCTTCATCGCTTCGACGATCATCAGCGTCTGGCCGCGCTCGACGGTCGATCCTACCTCCACAAATGGCGCTGCGCCTGGCTCCGGCGCGCGGTAGGCAGTGCCGACCATGGGCGAGGTGACGGCGCCGGGGTGTGTTGCGAGGTCGGCGTCCGGGTCGGCGGCGGGCTTCGGTGCAGCGGCCGGCTCGATGGACATGGGCGCAGGCGCGCTCACGGTCGCGCTTAAGGTGCGGGCGACCCGGATGCGCAGGCCCTTCTGCTCCACCTCGATTTCGCTGAGACCGGTGTCGTTCAGCACCTCGGCCAGACTGCGAATGGCCTCCTCATCGATCAGCGATGTTTTCGGTTTATCGTTCATGCTTCTTGGTTTGCCTCGCTGTTTCCCGTCAGGACGCCTTGAGCCGGGCTGCTATCGCTTCAAGCGCCAGATCGTAGCCCAGCGATCCCAGACCGCAGATCACGCCTGTCGCCGCCTGTGACACCAGCGACCTGCGCCGGAAGGGCTCGCGCTTATAAATGTTCGACAGATGGACTTCAATGCAAGGGATGTTGGCGGCCGCCAACAGGGCATCGAGGATTGCTATGGATGTGTGGCCGTAACCCGCCGGATTGATGATGATGCCGGAGGCGTTCGTTCGCGCCTCCTGAATCCAGTCGACCAGTTCGCCCTCCCGGTTCGATTGACGAAAATCGATCGTCAGCCCCTTTCCCGACGCGCTCGCCTCGAGCCGCTGGCGAACGTCGTCCAGCGTCTCGCGGCCATAAATCTCGGGTTCCCGCTCGCCGAGAAGGTTGAGGTTCGGGCCGTTGAGGACGAAGACGGGCTTTGGCATCGCGATCTCGGATAGGGCACGGGCTGGCTGCGCGCAGCGCCAACGCGCCGCCTTGCCTAGCAAATCTTGCCGGTGTTGGAAAGCGCCGCCGCAGTCCGGGCCCGCCCGATCAGCAGGCCGAGCAGCCCTCGCGTGCGTCGGCGATCGCCCGGATCAGCTCATCGCGGAGGTCTTCCGGCGCGCCGGGGATGGAGTTATCGCCAACGAAGAAGGCTGGTGTGCCTTGAACGCCAAGCGTGTCCGCAAGCTGCAGATTTTCGTCTATCAATCCGGTAATCTCGGGCGTCTGCATGTCTTCCTTGAGCCGCTCGACGTCGAGGCCGACCTGCTTGGCGATGTCAAAGACTGTCTCCTCGCTGTTGATGCGATCGGTGAGCCGCATCAAGGCGTCGTGAAACTCGATATATTTGCCCTGTTTCTCCGCCGCCAACGCAGCTTGCGAGGCTAAGGTCGACATTGGCCCGAGGACCGGGAATTCGATGAACCGCACCTCGATCTCGGTTTCCTTGGCCAGCTCGTTCAGCACGCTGTATGCTGTGCGGCAGAATGGACAGTTGTAGTCCATGAACTCGACGACGACGACATCGCCGTTGCCCATGCCGAAACGCTTGTAGGGCGAATCGGCGCTGTACAGCTCGCGCAGATATTCCTGGCGCGCGACGGCAGCCTCGGCTTCGCGCTTCTTCTGAAGCTCCGCAATCACCTCTTCCAGCAGTTCAGGATTCGCCAACAAGTAGGAGCGCACAATCTGCTGGATCGCCTGCTCTTGCGCGTCGTTGAACTGGTCGGTCGTTGCCGCGCGCGGCTGGAGGGCGAACGCAGAGGAAGCGGCCACGACAGCAGCCGCGATAACGAGATTCTTCATGCTCGGACCTTTCGGGATAATGGCTCTTGAAACCTTCACTGCTGCGGCGGCTCGAAATTCACGATGTCGTCGGCCTTGACCCAGGACGCCGAATGCGGCGGGAACCCAGCCTTGGCGCGTTCGGCCTGTTCCTTGGCGAGTTTCAATTTGCCTTCATAGAAATACGCCTGCGCCGAGGCAAGCTCGGCATCGGCGATGCGGCCCATCCGGCCGTAGGCTATGGCGAGCTGCCGGTAGCCGCCTGCGGACCGGTCCTCGGTGACCAGGGCATTGCGCAAGTGGTTGACCGCCGCCTTGAGATTGTTTTCGCCGCCCTCAGCGAGCAGCGCCTGGGCCAGCATGATCCGGATCAGCCCGGCATCGGGCTCCAGTTCCACGGCCCTTGTCAACGGCGGGATCGCTTGGGCGACCTGTCCGCTCTCCAACAGGAATTGCCCCTTCAACTCGTGAAAGTAGGGGTTGTTCGGCTGCGTCTGGATAAGCCCGTTGATCTCCGGCAGCGCCGCATCGACGCCGGCGGCGAAGTTACGGGCGATCGCGCGGGCATAACGCGCGGGCAGGCGGCCATCGGACTGCGGATACTTGTTAAAGACGGCCTGCGGATTGCGCTTGTTGATGAAACCGTCGAGCTTGGCCCGCGCAAGCGCGTGACGCTTCCTCAACTCTTCCGGGTCGCGCTTGTCGAAATAGGGGCTCTGGCGCACCAGCTGCGTAAGCTGCACGATACGGTCGCGCGAGATCGGATGGGTCCGGGCATAGGGGTTGACCACGCCGACGGCCGCGAGTTCGCGCTCGGCGAAGAACTCTAAGACCTCGATCATGCCGCGGCCCGACTGCTGGGTCCGGTTGAGGAAGGTGACAGCCGCCTGGTCTGCTGAGTATTCCTCCGCGCGGCGATACGCCATGATCGTGTTCATGAGAGCTGTTTGTCCGCCCAGCGCCAGCGCCTGACCGGCCTGCGCCGCGTCGCCGCCCCCGCCAGCGGCCGCGCCCCCAACCGCCGCTGCAATGCCGAGAAGCTGAAGCATTAGCGAGGCGCTCTGTGCGCGTTGCATCAGCGTGCGCAGCCGCGACAGGTGCCCGCCAGCGATGTGGCCCGCCTCGTGCGCGATCACGCCGATGAGCTGGTTGGGCGTCGATGCCTGCATGATCGCGCCGACATGAATGAACATGTTGCGGCCATCCACCACGAAGGCGTTGAAGCTCTCGGAATTCACGAGATGGATCTTGACGTTCTGCGAGCCGAGAGCCGCCGCCTCCAGGATCGGTCCGGCGTAATCCTGCATCAGGTTTTCGATCTCGGCGTCGCGGATCAGGCCTTGCGCCGAGGCGGGCGATGCGCTGGCCGCGAAGATCATAGCAGCCAACAGGATCGCTATAGCCCGAAGATTCGGCGACTGGCGCGTCTTGGAGCTACGCGGCACGCGCGCTGCGAAGGAGCGGTCGCCGGGGCCGAACCATCGGCGGAAGCGGCTTGAACAAGATAACATGGGCATCTCGGAGCGGATTGTTTGGATTGCGCCTGCGCGCCGCATTCGCGAAAGGCTAGGGCACCGCTTCGCGACGGTCAATGCACTCAGTGCGGCCTACACTTCATGCCAATTGGGTAACATGCTGACATTGACGAAAGCGTGACGGACCGGTTGGGTAACGAAAGAGTGAATAGGAGGCCAGAGAGACCATGAGCGACCTGGAGGTGTCACGGCGCGCGCAGATCGAGTCCTTCGTGGCGATGGATGTGCTGGCCGAAGCGAACCGGCGCGATGCGGCGGGCGAAAACGTGATCCACATGGAGATTGGCCAGCCAGCCAGCCCCGCTCCGGAGCAGGCGCGCCTGGCCGTCATGCAGGCGCTCGACAGCGGCGCGCATGGCTACACGGACGCTCCGGGCTTGCCCGAACTGCGACAACGGATCGCGCGCTATTACGCCGAGCGTCACGCGGTCGAGGTCGCGCCGGAGCGGATCATCGTCACGACCGGCTCGTCGGCTGGTTTCGCGCTAGCGTTCCTGCTGCTATTCGACCACAGCGGCGCATTGGGGCTGCCTCAGCCCGGCTATCCGTGCTACCGGCATATCGCCAGCGCGCTGGGCCTCCGGCCGATCGCGGTAGAGGCCGGTCCGGCGCAGCAATGGATGCCGACGCCGCGCGCACTGGAGGAAGCGGCCGCGCGAGCGGGCGGCCTCGACGGCCTGATCGTCGCCAGCCCCGCGAACCCGACCGGCACCATGCTCGGTCCGACAGATCTGGCTGAACTGATCGACGATTGCAGATCGAGGGGAATGTGGTTCATCTCCGATGAGATCTATCACGGGCTGGAACACACCATCGCGGCTGAGACCGCGCTGCGCTTCTCCAACGACGCGATCGTCATCAACAGCCTTTCGAAATATTACTGCATGACCGGGTGGCGGATCGGCTGGATGGTGGTGCCGGAACGACTGATCCGCGCGGCCGAGCGCCTGCAGCAGAACCTGTACATCTGCGCGCCAACGCTGTCGCAGATCGCCGCGATTGCCGCTTTTGATGCAACCGGGGAGTTGGACCGGATCAAGGCGGGCTATGCGCGCAACCGGCGCTATCTGTTGTCGGCGCTGGGCAGCGCCGGCTTCGGCGAAATGGCCCCGGCCGATGGCGCGTTCTACATCTACACCGACGTCAGCCATCTGACCAATGACAGCCGGGACTTCGCGGCGCGCGCGCTTAGCGAGGCGGGCGTTGCGATCACGCCGGGCGTGGATTTCGACCCCGACGGCGGCCACCGCTACGTCCGGCTGTGCTACGCGGGCAACTACGCGGATATGGAGAAGGCCGCGGCCAAGCTCGGCGAATGGATCGGGTCGATCCGTGCATGAGCCATGCAGCCGGGCCACACGAGTCATGAAAGCGGATCGCGAGCGTGGGCGCCGCTGGCTGTTGCATGCACGATCGGTTATCCTGAGCCTCTGCGAACATTGAGGTGTGCGATGCGCAAAGGTCTGGTTTTCTCCTTCGCTATTGCGGCGAGTCTGTCGTGCGGGCTTCCGGCGCAGGCCGTAGAGCCGGGCGCTCCGGAACAGCTTATCGGCCGCATGGATGCCGCCGCATTCAAGTTGCAGGGCCGGCTGAGTGACAGCTTCAAGGACATTTCCGAGGCCGAAAAGCGCGAACGCGGCGCGATGGCGGAGTTCTACGCCGAGACGGGCTATCGCTTCTTGTGGGTGAACGAGCAGGGCCTGACTGAGCGCGCCGCTGCCGTCGCGGAGGTGGTCGCGCGGGCTGGCGATTTCGATTTGCGGCCGGAAGCCTATCCGTTGCCCGATCATCAGAACTTTGCGGCCGCTACCGGACGGCAAGCGCAATGGCTTGCCGACGCAGAATATCGCATTAGCCGCTCGGTGCTCGCCTACGCGCGGCATGCGCAGTCAGGGCATGTCGACCCGCGTGCCATAAGCGGCAACCTGGATATCACGCCGGATGCGCCCGATCCGCGGGCCGTGTTGCGCGGGCTCGCGGCCGAGGGCGTCGACGTGGCCGGCTACCTCGAGGGGTTCCACCCCAGCCATCCACAGTTTGCCGGTCTGCTGGAACGGTTGCGCGACCTGCGCGAAGCGGCCCAGCGCGAGCCGGTTCGCATTCCCGACGGCGACGTCATCGAGCCGGGCGATACCCATCCACATGTGCCGCTGGTGCGCAAGCGTCTGGATCTGCCGGATTCAGAAGCGCCAGACGTCTACGATGAACCGCTGGTCGCAGCGGTCAGCGCGTTTCAGGAGAAGAATGGCCTGCATGTCGACGGGCTGATCGGTCCGGCGACGCGGCGCGCGCTTAACCGCAGCCCGGCCGAGAAGATTGGCATCATCCGAGCAAATCTGGAGCGCTGGCGTTGGTTGCCGAACGATCTGGGCGACCGATATGTTGGCGTGAATATTCCGGAATTCGTCGTGCGTGTGATCGACAGCGGCCAGACGGTGTTCGAGGAGCGGATCGTTGTCGGCAAGCCGCGCCACGCGACGCCATCCTTCTCCGATGAAATGGAGCTGGTCGTTTTCAATCCCTACTGGAACGTGCCCTACTCAATCACGAAGAACGAAATCATACCGATCGCTCAGCGCGATCCGAGCTACCTGAGCCGCAACAACTTTCAGGTGCTGTGGCGCGGGCAGCGGCAGGTCGACCCCTATGAGGTGGATTGGGACCGGGTTAACCCAGGCAACGTACGGCTTCGCCAGTCGCCCTGGCGGGGCAATGCGCTCGGCGAGATCAAGTTCCTGTTTCCGAACAAGCACGCGGTCTATCTGCACGATACCCCGTCGAAGCACCTGTTCAACCGCTCGCGGCGGGCCTACAGCCACGGGTGCATGCGTGTGCGCAACCCACGCAAGTTTGCCGAGGCGATCCTAGGAACCGAAGGCTGGACTTCGCAGTCGATCGCCCGCGCGATCGAGCGTGGCAACAACCGCGCGATCCGGCTTCAGCAGGCGCTGCCCGTCCACATTACGTACTTCACAGCGGCTATGGCCGATGACAACAGAGTGCTTTTCTTCGCTGACATCTACAAACACGATGACAGCACGCTGGAGGCGCTGAATTCATTCGGGGCCAGCTAGGCGGACGCCGCGCTCGTTCTGGCGGACAGCGGGCGGAAAGCGCGTGCTGTCCAGACGCCATGTTTTACCCGCAATTTCCGGAAATTACTCCTCATTAAGGATGAACGCCTAGAAGTATGGGTATCAGGCGCTCGCGAGTCGGGCGGGCGTCGGCGTTGCCCACGGGGACCGGATGTTCCGCGCGTTTCGCAGCTTTTTCCAAATCACCTGTATGATGCTGATCGCTGGTTTGGGCATCCTGCTCGCGCCTCAAGATGGCGCAGACGCGTCTGAGCGCCGGCTGCAGATTTACAGCGTCAACACCAAAGAAAGCATTGATGTCGTCTACAAGCGTGATGGCGCGTACATTCCCGAGGCGCTCGACAAGATCGACTGGATCATGCGCGATTGGCGCCGCGACGAACAGATCGAGATGTCTCGCGAACTGATTGACCTGCTCTGGGAGGTCCACCAGCAGGTCGGCTCAACGGAGCCGATCCATCTGATCTCCGGCTATCGCTCGCAAAAGACCAACAATATGCTACGCCGGACCAAGGGCGGTCAGGCCCGCAAGAGCCAGCATACTCTTGGAAATGCCGTCGACGTCCATTTCCCGGACGTGCCCGTGAAGCGGCTTCGCAACGCCGGGCTGATCCGCCAGTATGGCGGCGTCGGCTATTACCCCACTTCAGCGATCCCCTTCGTGCATCTTGACGTCGGACGCGTGCGGCACTGGCCGCGCCTGCCGCGAGAAGAACTCGCGCTGCTGTTTCCCTCTGGCGAAACCCGGCATATTCCCGCAGATGGGCGCCCGTTACGCAAGCAGGACGTGAAGGTTGCGCTCGCCCGGCTCGAGGAAAGGGGAGAGCCTTTGCCTTGGGCAACGCAGCAGCAGCTCAGAAGCGCGCCCCGTCCGGTCCTCGCCAGCCTTGGACCGGTCATTTCGGGCTTCGATCTTGGCGATGAAACCGCACCCCCGCCGACGCAGACGGCGTCAGCCCCCGCGGGCCCGGCGGCAGCTCCCGTGAACACCGGCTCGCCAGCTATCGCGCGTGCGAGTGTGGCCAGCGCGCCGCAATATGATGACGAACATCATGACGAGCTGTACTACCAGCCGTTCCCGCTGCTGCCCATGATCGCAGACGCAAGCGTTGCGTCTATGGATTTCGGCCGCGATACCGACGGCATCCTGCAGAAGGTGCATCTGTTCTTCGACGATGGCAGTGGCAACCTGCCGATCGAGTTCGAATCCGGCCTTCAATACGGAAAACTGTACTGGGCTTCGCGGTTCTCCGGGCGGGCGGTCAGCCGCGTGCTGACGGACACGCGCGCGGAAGCGTCCTCGCCCGAACCGGCGCGTATTGCGCAGCGCTGAGTCCTTATTTCAGCATTTCGCGAACATACCGGCTGGCTTTGGCGAAATTCATGTTGTCCTTATAGCGCGCCTTGAGCGCGTTCATGGTGCGGCCGACATCCTTGAGACCTGACGCACCGATCTCCCGGACGACCTTCTGACATTCCTGCCGGGTCTGCGGCTCGTCCAGTTCCTTCGGCAAAAACGATTTCAGGATATCGATCTCGTCAAGCTCCTGCTGGGCCAGCTCTAGCCGGCCGGACTGTTCATAGTCGCGCGCGGCCCTGCAGCGCTGCTCGACCATCTGCTGCAGCAGTTCGATCACATCGGCAGGATCGAGCCCGCCCTCGCCATTGGCTCCGTTGGCAGCGCAGCGATCATGGATCGCCGCGTTGATCAGCCGAAGCATGTGAATGCGGCGCTTATCGCCAGCCGCCATTGCGTCTTTCAGCGCGCGGTTGATTTCGTCGCGTATCATTGATGTCGTACAGGCTGATGCCAGCCAGTCCTCTCACTTGGGTCCGGGATGGCGGGGATGCGCGGATGCGCCGAAAGCGCGGCAAAAAGCTCCGTCGTCGCGCAGGTCAGAATTGGACGGCGGATGTGCACTCCGGTGCACTTGACCCGCTACCGTCCCCTCCGTACGTTCCCCGCAATGCCCAAAGAATGGCGCAAACATGGCGACGTTCGCCGTCCCGGTCAAGCCGTCACAAGCGTGGGCCGCGCGGACAGTAAACGCCTCCGTTGCAGGAAAACCGCATGACAGATCAACCGACTGATCCCGCCGCGCTCGACGGCCATCTGCGTGCGAGCGAGCCAGCGTCCGCGCGGCCTCGACACGGGCTGCCGGTGCGCGCCACCGCGGTTCTCGTGCTCGCCGACGGCTCAGTGATCCGCGGCGCGGGGCTTGGCGCGACCGGGCAAGCCTGCGGCGAGGTCTGTTTCAACACCGCGATGACCGGCTACCAGGAAATTCTGACCGATCCCTCCTATGCCGGGCAGATCATCACCTTCACCTTCCCGCATATCGGCAATGCCGGCGCCAACGCCGAGGATATCGAGACCTCGAATATCGCGGCCAGTTCGGGTGTGCGCGGCTGCGTCCTGCGCGCGAACATCACCGATCCGTCGAATTACCGCGCGACCCACGCGCTGGATGACTGGCTGCGCCATCGCGGTATCATTGGGATCGCCGGGGTCGATACCCGCGCGCTGACTGGGCTGATCCGCGAGCGCGGCATGCAGAATGCCGTCATCGCGCATGAGCCGTCCGGCAATTTCGACATGCCCGCGCTTAAGGCCGAGGCGGAGGCCTGGCCCGGCATCGAAGGTATGGACCTGGCGCGAACTGTCACCTGCGGCCAGAGCTATCAGTGGGACGAGACGATCTGGCGCTGGCCGGATGGCTTTGGCCAGCAGGCGCGACCAGGCGCGCATGTCGTCGCGGTCGATTACGGGCTGAAGCGCAACATCCTGCGCTGCCTGGCGACCACGGGCTGCCGCCTGACGGTCGTGCCGGCGGCTACGAGCGCCGAGGACATCCTGGCGCGCGAGCCGGATGGCATTTTCCTGTCCAACGGTCCTGGCGACCCGGCGGCTACCGGAGAATATGCCGTACCGGAGATCAGAAAGCTGATCGCATCGGGCAAGCCGCTGTTCGGCATCTGTCTCGGGCATCAGCTTCTCGGCCTCGCGCTCGGCGGGCGCACCACGAAGATGCATCAGGGCCACCACGGCGCGAACCACCCGGTGATGGACTATACCACCGGCAAGGTGGAGATCACCTCGATGAACCACGGCTTCGCGGTGGACCGCGACAGCCTGCCCTCCGGCGTCATCGAGACGCATGTTTCGCTCTTCGACGGCAGCAACTGCGGGATCCGGATGGAGGATCGGCCCGTATTCTCGGTGCAATACCATCCGGAAGGCTCGCCGGGTCCGCAGGACAGCCATTATCTGTTCATGCGCTTCATGAACCTGATCCGCGCGGCGCGCGGCGAGTCGAAACTGCCTGAGGTCTGGGATCACCGCACCGGCCCGGAGACGGCCGTCCCGCAGGACTGACGATAGGAGGCCCATGCTGCGCTCCCTTGCTGCCGCCTTCGCGCTGACATGGGCGTTAATGACGCCGATGCACGCCGCTGACCCATGGACTGACTGGCAGGCCCCGCTTCACGCCGAGAACGAGATGGTGGGGGCGGTGTGGGATGCGCGCGCCGGGGCCGAGATCGAACCCGTGGAGATGATCGACCGGCTCGCGCAAGCCCGCTTCGTCCTGATTGGCGAAATTCACGACAACCCGGACCACCACCGTCTGCAGGGCTGGATCATCGCGCGGCTTGCGGCGGCGGGCGTGTCGCCGGCCGTGGTCATGGAGATGATCTCGCTAGACAAGGCGGACGCGCTTGCCGGCTATCTCGCGCAGCCCGATGCCTCGCCCGAGGGTCTTGGCCCGGCGCTCAACTGGGCCGAATCGGGCTGGCCGGACTGGCAATACTACCAGCCGATTGCTGAAGCCGCCTTCGAGGCTGGGCTGCCGATTCGCGCGGGCAATCCTACAAACGATCTGACTAGGCAGACGGCGCAGCAGGGCTTTAAGGCGTTGGGCGGGGAACGGACGCGCGCATTGGCGCTCGATCAGATGCTTTCGCCCGCGCTGGCCGCAGCCCTCAGCGATGAGCTTTATGATGGGCACTGCCAGATGGTCGCACGCGAGAAGCTAGAGCCGATGGCGAATATCCAGCGGTTGCGCGATGCCGTCATGGCTGACGGGATGCTCGCGGTAGAGCGCGAGGGGGCTGTGCTGATCGCTGGCAACGGGCATGTCCGCGCGGATCGTGGGGTGCCGTGGTATCTGCGCCGCCGCGCGCCCGGCAGCGACATCGCGGTGGTGGCGCTGGTCGAACTGGATGGTCAGCGCGCCGCGCCGGGCGATTACGTCGAGACCGGCCCGGACGGCGCGCCCGTTGCGGATTTCTTTTGGCTCACCCCGCGCGCCGAGCGCCCCGACCCGTGCGAGCAGATGCGCCAGATGATGCAGCAGCGC
>CAZYUT010000022.1:0-23481 GCA_964650735.1 uncultured Hyphomicrobiaceae bacterium | reverse complement strand
GCCGGATGCCGGTGATGCTGACGCGGCCGGAAGAGTGGGACTGCTGGCTGAACGGTACGGCGGAAGAGGCGCAGGCACTGATCGGGCCGTTGTCGGCGGAGGAGATGGCGATCGTGCAGTCCGGCCCGGAGCGGCGGGATTTGGCGGCCTAGTCCAGTTCGAGACTTCTCGGCTGTCAGCCGGGCAGTCGCTTCTGGAAGAAAATTCGCGTCTGTCCGGGCGGATAGTCGTTTAGCCGCCCAAACTCAACATAGCCCAGCCGCTGATAGAATTCCGGGGCCTGGTAAGAGAAAGTGTTGAGCCAGACACCATGACAGCCGCGCGCGGCCGCCTCAATCTCGGCAGCTTCCAAAAGAGCACGCCCGTAGCCCTGCCCACGCAGATGTTCCGCGACGGAAAGGGCGCTGACATACATCCAGCCCAGCTGCGTTTCGGCGAGCAGCCCGCCAACCACAGCATCATCGTCACGGAGGACAAGGTTGAGAGGTTTTGGATCCCATACATAGCCGAACGTGCGCGAATGCTGATCGAGCGGCGCTATAACGCGGCTTCGTTCCGCGTCCGTCAGCGTGTCAGTTTGCTCGATACGGATCATAGGTGGACCCATGCCCTTGGCAACACCTTAGCTACACCTGCGCATCCGCGCCCGCCAGCTCCTCCAGAATCGCGCAGTCGGGATCGTCATCGCCCGGACACGCCGCTGCCAGCGCCACCAGCTCGGCGCGCATGTGCTGAAACTCCGCGATCTTGCGGTCGATCTCGGCAATCTTCGCCTGCGCCAGCGCCTTCACGTCGCGGCTGTGGCGGTTCGGGTTTCGGTAGAGCGCCACGAGCTTGCGGCACTCCTTGATGCTGAAGCCGACCGCGCGCGCATGGCGGATGAAGCGCAACAGCTCCGCATCGGCCGCGGAATAGTCGCGGTAGCCGTTCGCGCCGCGCTGCGCCGGGCCAATCAGGCCGATGTCCTCGTAATAGCGGATGGTCTTCGCCGGAACGCCGCTCAGGCGCGCCGCCTCGCCAATGTTCATGGCTGTCTCCGGTAAGATTTCGGTGCGCGCCTACGTGCCTGCGCCCAGGCGCGAGCGTTGACGGCCGTTTGTCATCCAGGCAATCAACTCAGCGCTGACATTATGGAAGGCCGTCGTGATTGCGGCTACGCCTTCGTCGACCGCGTCCGATTGCGCCCGCACCCGCGATTCGAACCGCTCGCTTGCGACCACCTTCCCCGCACGCTCGTCCACGATTTTGGCGGACACGGCCACATGCCCTTCCGGCGGCTTGCCGTTCACTGACATCTCGAAGGCGCGGATTGCGACCTGCAGCGAGTAGCTCGTCGTAACCCGGTCATCCTCGGTCACGACCGCGCGGAAGTGCCCGCTATCCTCTAGCGCCTCGGACAGGCGGGCGCGCACGAGGCGCGGAAGCCGGTCGCTCCAGGCTGCGGCGGGGTAATAGCTGATGCGTTCGCTGGCCGGCCTCACGAGGATGCGTTCGGTATCGAGCGCGCGCACGGCCGTCGGGGTCCGGACGACGAGCTGCACCGGCAGCGGTTGGCTCCGGACCGGCACGACCTCAGGCGCCACGAGGTCATAGGTTTGCGGCGGCGAGCCGTTCATGGCTAGCGCGCAGCCGCTCACAGCCAGCGCCAGCATCAGCCCAACAATGTTGCGCACAGCACGCATGGATAACGCCAGCTCTCCGCCCCAACCCGACTCTCGCACAATAGCAGGGGTACTATCCTACGCCGCGATGTCAATCTGCTATTGGGTCGGCTGGTATTCGGGCACCTGGGAGCCGCCAAGCAGCAATTGCTGCGGATTTTCCTCAAGTTTGCGCACCACCCGGTCGAGGCTTTCCGCTAAGCGCCTGCCATCTCTCATGAAAAGCTCGAACTGCCGGATGCCGCGCTCTGCCGACATCGTCAGTTCATCCGCGCGATCACCCAGCGAACGGTCCAGCTTCTCGGCCAGCTGGCGAAAGGATTGCGCCGCTTGTTGCGCTTCGGCCACAACGGAATCCTCGTCATCCGCGACGTATCGGGAGAACTTGTCGATGGTCGTCTCCAGCTTCGTCGCCATGCGGGCGACGCGCTCGGACACGTCACGCGCGTTCTCCACGATCACGCCAATGTCCTCGCGGTGGCCGCTCAGGGTCGCTGTGAAGCTCTCTACGTTTCTGATAGTCTGGCTGACGGCTTGCTCGTTCGCGGCGATCAGATCATTCAGACGGCGGATCAGAGCGCGCGCTTCGCCAAGGGCCTCGGGCGCGGCGCTCAGCAGCGACCTGGAGGACGCCACATCAGCGTAGATCGTCGGGTAGCGCTCATCCGCCTTGGCGCGCAACGGGGGCGAGTCCGGTGCGCCGGGCGTAATCTCCAGCGCGACGACCCCTGCCAGCCCCTGTTGGACGATCTTCGCCCGCGAGGTCTCGCGCACCGGCGTTGTCGGCTGTACCGAAATCAAGCCGCGCACTTTCTGCGTATCCTCCGGAATGATCTGGAGCTGATCGACCTCGCCGACGCGGATGCCGTTGAACAGCACCGAGCTTCCCTCGCCGAGCCCCTGGACCGAGCCGGAAAAGATCACGTTGTAGCGTTGCGCATCGGCGCCGCCGGCTGAGTTGTTCATCCAGTAGACGAACGCGAAGCCGAGCCCCAGAAGCGTCAGGACAAACAGGCCGATCAAAAAATGGCTGGCGCGTGTTTCCATCAGTTGTCACCTTCCTGGTTCCGGTGCACGCGGGCGCGTTCGCCGCAAAAATACTCCTCGACCCACGGATGGCGCGGATCGTCCACCAACTCGGACGGGCTGCCCTCGCGCACGATCACCCGGTCAGCAAGCACGGCCACCCGGTCGCAAGCGGTGAAGATGCTGTCCAGGTCATGGGTGATCATGAACACGGTCAGGCCGAGCGTCTGCTGGAGGCTCATGATCAGCTGGTCGAAGGCTTCCGCGCCGATCGGATCGAGGCCGGAGGTCGGCTCGTCGAGAAACACGATCTGCGGGTCGAGCGCCAGCGCGCGGGCGAGGCCGGCGCGTTTGCGCATCCCGCCCGAGAGTTGAGAGGGGTATTTGGTCGCCGCGTCCGCCGGCAGGCCCACAAGCGCCAGCTTGAGCATCGCGAGTTCGCGGCGCACGGCGTGCGGCAGATGGAGCTGCTCGCGCATCGGCACCTCGATGTTCTCGCGCACCGTGAGCGAGGAAAACAGCGCGCCGTCCTGAAACAGGATGCCCCAGCAGTTTGTGCGCGCCAGCTGCTGCTTCGCTTTCCGGCCCGTCGCATTCGTCTCGAAAATACTGATCTCGCCAGCATCGGGCTTCAGCAAGCCGGTGATGCAACGCAGCATAACGGACTTGCCGGTGCCGGAGCCGCCCACGATGCCCAGGATCTCGCCCCGGTAAACGTCCAGGTCCAGCCCGTCGAAGATCTGCTGGCCGCCAAGGCGCTTGCGCAGGCCGCGCACGCGGATGACCACCTCGCGCGGAGCCGGCGCTGCGCGCGGCAGGAGGTCAGCGTCAGGCGTGAGTTCGGTCTGGCTCATTGGCTTCAATACCCTGCGGCGGACAGGAAAATCGCGAACACCGCATCCATCACGATGACAAGGAAAATCGCCTTGACCACAGCGCGCGTCACCTGAAGGCCGAGCGACTCGGCGCTGCCTTGTACGCGCAGCCCTTCCAGACACCCGACCAGCGCAATAATGAGCGCGGCGAACGGCGCTTTTACGATGCCAACGAGAAAATGCCGCAAGTTGATGGCGTCATGCAGGCGCTGGGCGAAGATATCCATGTCATAACCCAAATACACCCAGGCCATGACCGCGCCGCCCGCCAGGCACATCAGATCGCCCCAGAACACCAGCAGCGGCATCGCCACCAAGAGCGCAAGCAGGCGCGGCATCACCAGCGTTTCCATCGGGTCAATGCCCATGGTGCGCATGGCGTCGATCTCCTCGCGCATCTTCATGGTGCCGATCTCAGCGGTGAAGGCCGATGCCGAGCGTCCCGCGACGATGATCGACACCAGCAGGATGCCGACTTCGCGCAGGGCGAGGACGCCGAGCATGTTTACCGAAAAGGTCTCCGCGCCGAAATAGCGCAGCTGCACGATGCTCTGCTGCATAATGACCGCGCCGATCAGGAAGCAAATCAGCGAGATGATCGGGATCGCGCGAAGTCCGGCGTGTTCCAGATGGTGGATGAACGAGACACCGCGGAACCGCCACGGCTTGACGAGCAGTCCGCCGAAGGCCGTCGTGGCCGAGCCGAGAAAGGCCGTCAGCCCTGCCGCGTCCCGCAAGAAGCCGCTCGCTCCGCGTGTGACATCGCCGAGCACCTCGAACAGACCGGAGCGCTGTGGCGCGGGCGCTTCGCCGGTTGTGCGGCGCGCATAGATCTCGCGCAGCAACGTGCGGTGGGAATCGCGGATCCGACGCAATGTGACCTCATGGCCCGCGGCCGTCAGCTCGTTGATGAGTTTGAGCATCCGCCATGCGCCAGCCGTATCGAGCGCGCCGACTTCACTGAGGTCTAGGTCGAGCGGGCGGCCCTTGGCGCTTGGGGGGCGGGGTGTCGCCGCGGCGAGGTCAGCTTCGATCCGCGTCAGTGCGCGAACCGTCCAGTCTCCCGCCAGGGAGAGCCGCGCGCCATCCGCGCTGGTGAAGCTGGCAAAGGGCGTGCGCCGCGCGCCTGACCGCTCTTGGGTGGATTTAACCGCCGTCATGCCCGCATCGGGCTCCATATTGCGCGCAAGCGCCGGATGCGCGCGCGGCTCGACTGCCATCTTAGCGCGCAAACCTATCGCCGGGCCGCGCGAATGGCAATCGCGGGTTTACCTTGACATGACGGGTACGGGCGCGAACAAGCAGACGCATGGAGACGATCTCGCTGGATGACGGCCGAACGGTGACGGCCCGCGCCGAGAGGTGGCCGATCGATGGGGCGTTCACGATCGCGCGCGGGGCGAAGCATGCGGCGGATGTCGTTGTCGTTGAGATCAGCGGCGGGGCGCACGGTCGCGGCGAGTGCGTCCCGTATACGCGCTACGGCGAGACCGTCGCTGGCGTCATTGCGCAAATTACCGAGACGGCGCGAACGCTTGGGGCGCAGCTCAATCGCGAAACGCTAAGCAAGGCGCTTCGGCCGGGCGCAGCACGCAATGCGCTCGACTGCGCGCTGTGGGATTATGAGGCGAAAGCCGCTGGCGCACCCGTTCATGCGCTTGCCGGGCTGGATGCGTCGCAACCCGTATTGACCGCCTACACGATCGGCCTGGGGCCAGCCGGGGAGATGGCCGCGAGGGCCGCCGCCTGCGGCTATCCGCTACTCAAGCTCAAACTGGGCGGCGACGGCGACGAAGCGCGGCTGCGTGCTGTGCGGGAGGCCGCACCTGAAGCCCGTCTGATCGTGGATGCCAACGAGGCGTGGCGCACGGACCAGCTTGCGGCGCTCTTGGATGCCTGCGCCGAGGCGCGCGTCGAATTGGTCGAGCAGCCGCTCCCCGCCGGCGAAGACGCCGCATTGGCCGAGATCGCCCGGCCCGTCCCCGTCTGCGCCGATGAGTCCGCCCACGCCCGCGACGGCCTCGCGGCCCTGCGCGGCCGCTATGACGCCGTCAACATCAAGCTCGACAAGACAGGCGGCCTCACCGAGGCGCTCGCCATGCGAGAAGAGGCCCGGCGGCTCGGCTTCCGCATCATGATCGGCTGCATGGTCGGCACCTCGCTCGCGATGGCCCCCGCCGTACTGCTGGCGCAAGGCGCCGACTGGGCCGATCTCGACGGTCCTCTGTTGCTTGCGTGCGACCGCGACCCCGGCCTCGCTGTCGACGGCGCCGTGATCCAACCGCCCGACCCGGCGTTGTGGGGATGACCGGCGCTGCCGCGCGACAGCCTTGAGTTGTCCCCATTTTGCTGAAAGATTGCGCGTCGAAATGGCGAACCGACGTTACAAGACGGGAGCGGGGCAATGATCGATCATCAGCGGCAGATCCAATGGCGCGCGAATTCGCGGCTCACGGCCGTTGCACTCGTCCTGCTCGGCCTGCTCTTCATCGTCCTGCCGGTGCTCGGACCGCTGCTCTATGACAGCTATGTGCTGCGCTTCCCGCTGGGGTATCTGCTGGCTTCGATCGGCAGCGTGGCCGGCCTCGTCGCGCTGATCTACTGGATCGCCGGCCGGCAAGACCGTCTGGACGCACGCTACAATGTCACCGGCGAGTATTGAGAATGGCGCTCAACTACCACTATCCGGTCGTCAACCCGCGGCTCGGCGCGAGCTTCGCAATCTTCGCCAGCGCCTATGTTTCGCTTGTGCTGACGCTGCTGATCCTTGAGCAGCTTGGGCTGGCATCGTTCTGGGTCAACCAGGTGATGATCCTCGGCCCGGCGCTGTTTTATCTCATTATCGGATTGATGGTGCGCACCACCAATCTGGAAGACTTTTTCGTCTCCGGCGAGCGCGTGCCGGCGCTCTACAATGGCCTGTCCATAAGCGCAAATGTGATGGGCGCAAGCGCGCTTGCGACTGCGCTTGGCGCGCTGGTCTTACTCGGCTATGACGGCTTGCCGCTGGTGCTTGGCTGGTGCGCCGGGCTGGCGCTGCTGACGATCCTGTTCGCGCCGTATCTGCGCAAGGCTGGCAGCTTCACAATGCCGGGCTTCCTCGGGATGCGCTTCTCATCCCGACCGCTCCGCGCCGTCGCGGCTGCCTTGATTCTTGTGCCGTCGGTCATGCTGCTGGCCGCGGAACTGAAAATCGGCGCGATGATCGCCGCACTGTTTCTGCCGCTACCGGAGCAGATGCTGATTGCCATTGCCGCAGCCTTCGCCATGCTCACCGTCCTGTTCGGCGGAATGCGTTCGCTGACATGGGTGCAATGCGCGCAGATCATTGTCGTGCTCCTCGGCATATCCGCGCCGCTGGTCATCGTATCGCTGCAAGTGACGAACCTGCCCGTGCCGCAACTCAGCTACGGCGCGATCCTGGAGGCGACAGCGGCAGCAGAGCAGGCCAAGGGCATCGCTGACGCCAGCCCTCAGCCGCTCTCGCAAGCGCTGCCTGGCGCGTCCCCCCAACCGATCGACAAGCCGTTCCTTCAGGCCTTCGGCGCGATGAGCGCACTGGATTTCGTTTTGCTCGGGCTGTGCGTGATGTTGGGTACGGCAATGCTGCCGGCGGTGCACGCGCGGCTTAGCACAACGCCAACCATCGCCGCAGTGCGCGGGTCGATGGGCTGGGCGGGGCTTATCGCCGGGTTCATGGTGCTGAGCCTCCTCGCTTATGCCGCTTTTCTGCATTCTGCCCTGGTTCAGCAAGTGATCGGCACGCCGATGGCCGAGCTGCCCGCGTGGGCCCGGTATGCCGCGGATTTTGGGCTGATGCGGGTGGAGACTGGCGGACTCGATCCTACCTTCGGCCCGGCCGAAGCGCTCCTCAGCCGTGATCTTAGCGCGCTCATCCTGCCGGTCGCGGGCGGGTTGCCGCAGGTGTTCGCGGGCGTTGCGGCGGCGGCGCTGCTTGCGGCGATGCTGGCCGGGGCAGCGGCGCACATCACCATCATTGGCAATGTGTTGAGCAATGACCTATTCCACCCGTGGATGCGCCGGCCATCGACGGCAGCGCAACGTCTGGCGGTGGCGCGGCTCGGAATGATCCTCGCTGCCGTGGCCGGAGCCTGGCTGGCGCGCTCGCTGTTTGTCGATCCGCTGCAATGGCTGTTGCTGGCGTTTTCGCTCTTGGCTGGCGGATTCTTCGCCGTCATGGCGCTGTCGATCTGGTGGCGGCGGATCAATGCTGCCGGCGCGATGACCGGGCTGCTCGCAGGCTTTGGGCTGACAGCGGTCTATATGGTCCTGACAGGGCCGCAACCCAGCGGCGCTCTGTTCCTCGATCCGCTCGCCGCCGGGTTGATAGGCGTCTCAGCGGCGTTCGTCGTTGCGATCATGGTAAGCCTGATCACGCCGAAACCGGACGAACTGACGGCCGAAATCGCCAATGAAATCCGCGTCTCGGGCGGGGAAACTCTCCAGGCCCGGCTTACCCGCCTCTCCGCGCGCGGCAAGGCTCCACGTCCATAACCCAAAGCGGCGTTGACAGCCGGGCCGCGATGCGCTCCTGTCTCGGGATGACCGCGCGCCAGCCGCCCAAACGCGCAGATGGCAACTCGCCCCGGATGTGACGCCTTGGACTTCCCGCCGCCAGAACACCGTCTGGACCTCTATCCGCCGATCGAGCAAGTGAACGCTTGCGGCTTTTTGCCTGAACATGACGGCCACGAAGTCTATTACGAAGAATGCGGCAACCCACGCGGCATTCCCGCTGTGCTGCTGCATGGCGGGCCCGGCGGCGCGATCTCGGACGTCATGCGCCGGTTCCACGACCCGGAACGCTACCGCATCATCCTGTTCGACCAGCGCGGCTGCGGCAAGTCCCGCCCGCGCGCCAGTCTGGAGCACAACACGACCTGGCACCTCGTCGAGGACATGGAGCGGCTGCGCAAACACTTGAACGTGGAGCGCTGGCAGGTGTTCGGCGGCTCCTGGGGGTCGACCCTCGCGCTCGCCTACGCGCAACGCCACCCAGAGCGCGTCACTGCGCTGATCGTGCGCGGCATTTTTACGCTGCGCCGCTCGGAGCTGCTGTGGTTCTATCAGAGCGGCGCGTCATGGATTTATCCCGATGCTTTCGAGAAGTTCCTTGCGCCGATCCCGCAGGACGAGCGCGGCGACATGATCGCGGCCTATTACAAGCGGCTGACCGGCTCTGACGAGCAAGCGCAGCTTGAGGCCGCGCGCGCCTGGAGCATCTGGGAAGGTTCGACGCTAGCGCTGCAAACCGATCCGTCCACCGTCGAAAAGTTCAGCAATAGCACCTACGCGCTCGCCTTCGCGCGGATCGAATGCCACTACTTTCATCATGGCGGTTTCTTCGCTTATGACGGCCAACTTCTGAATGAGATGGACAAGATCAATCATCTGCCCGGGGTCATCGTTCAGGGCCGCTACGACGTCATAACGCCGGCGGCGACTGCGTGGCAGCTGGCGAAGCTGTGGCCGAAAGCGCCGCTGGAGATCGTGCCGGATGCGGGCCATGCCATGACTGAACCGGGCATCGTCGACCGTCTGGTGCGCGCGACGCGGAAATTTGCGCAGGACAATTAGCGTTCGGGAGGGGCAATGGGGGTCATTTCGACGCTTGGACCGATCGTGGCCGCCGTCGTGGCGGTTGCGCTCGTGGCGCTCGCCATATTGATGATCGCGACAGTCACCTCAGACAATTTCCGTCTGTGGCCGACGCCGGGGAAGAACTCCTGGCAGAACTACACCTTCTGGCCGCTGTTCCGGACAAGTATGGGCGGCCTTCCCGTCGCCGCGATCCTGCTAGCGGATCTGAGCGGACCACTATGGTGGCTGCAGCTCGTGATCGGCATTCCGCTGATCGTCGTCGGTTTCGGCGTCACATTCTACGCGTATTT
The DNA here is from genome assembly GCA_964650735.1 of uncultured Hyphomicrobiaceae bacterium. Lineage (GTDB taxonomy): Bacteria > Pseudomonadota > Alphaproteobacteria > Rhizobiales > Rhodomicrobiaceae > Dichotomicrobium. The sequence goes on along the minus strand of CAZYUT010000022.1, from coordinate 14,007 downwards.
CGATCTTGGCATCGAGAACACCTACGGCGCGGATGAAAGCCTCGTGACCGACGGCCTCTATCGCTACAGCCGCAATCCGCAGTATGTCGCATCGATCATCGGCTACATCGGCATCGGCGCGGCTGCGGGATCGTGGGCCGTCTGGGGCCTGGTGGGGCTGGCGGTGCTGGTCTATTCACTCATGCCGCTGGCGGAGGAGCCGTGGCTGCGCAAGCGCTTCGGTGACGCCTACGACGCCTACATGAAGACGACGCCGCGCTTTCTCAGCTGGCGCAAACTGCCCTTCATACACCTGCCGCAACAATCCGGTAATAAGCTAGGTTAGAACACGCGGAGGACATCATGCGGGCATTCCGCCGGTCTGGCTTGGCGGCGCTAGCGCTGGGCGCTCTTTTGGCGGCCAGCGCGGCCGGAGCGCAAGAGCAGCGGCCAGCGAAGCATGTATTCGGCTTCGTGAACGGGCCAGTGCCGCTCGAGGCGCGCGCAATCGGCTCGTACGCCCGCGGCTGCCTCGCCGGCGCGCGGGAGTTGCCGGTCAACGGTCCGGCCTGGCAGGCGATGCGTCTGTCCCGCAATCGCAACTGGGGTCACCCGGCGCTGCTGGACTACATCGAGCGGCTCGCGCGCGACGCGCAGGAAAAAGACGGCTGGCCGGGGCTGCTGGTCGGCGATCTGTCGCAACCGCGCGGCGGCCCGATGCTCACAGGTCACGCCAGCCACCAGATCGGGCTGGATGCCGATATCTGGCTGAAACCCATGCCGGACCGCCGCCTGAGCCGCGCCGAGCGCGAGCGCATGTCGGCCGTGTCGGTGCTCGCCGAGGATGGCCTGTCCGTCGACCCGGAGGTCTGGACTCCGGGCCACGTAAAGCTGTTGAAGCGCGCGGCGTCCTACCCCGAGGTGACGCGTATCTTCGTCCATCCGGCGATCAAGAAGGCTGTCTGCGAAGCTGCCGGAGACGACCGCGGCTGGCTGCGCAAGGTGCGGCCATGGTGGGGCCACCATTATCATTTCCACGTCCGCATCAAGTGCCCGGCGGGTTATGCAGGGTGCCAGGACCAGGCGCCGCCGCCGCCCGGCGATGGCTGCGGACAGCCGCTCGATTACTGGTATCGCCTACTGACCGCGCCGCCGAAGCCGGACGCCCCGCAACAGAAGAAGGCGCCGATGACGCTGGCTGACCTGCCTGCCGCGTGCCAGGGGATCGTCGGGCGTCGAGGGCCGCGGCTTGGGCCGCCAGATGGCAATGTGCCGGTTCCAGCGCCCAAGGCGCAGGCCGCGAAGATGGGTGGAGGTTAGAATGAGGCGGTGGTTGTGGGCTTCGGCTCTCGTTATCGCAGTCGCAGCATCGGACGCTGATGCCGCGCCGCGCGATGTCCGCGTCGAAGCGCAGCCGTTGACGATCGACTACGCCAATCCCGAGCGGACGCAGTTCGGCAAGCTCACCTGGCTCGGCGGCCTGGTGCTGCGCTCCTCGGCCGGTGAGTTTGGCGGCTACTCAGGACTTGCCGTGAGCGCGGACGGTTCCGCACTCCTTGCGATATCTGACCGCACCTCCTGGCTCAGGATGGAGCTCATCGAGCGTGCCGGCATGTTGGCCGATGTCCGGGACGCGGTGATCGGCAAGCTGCAGCTGCGCGATGAATGGGACAACCCGGAAGTTGGGCGCGGTCTGGATGATGCCGAGGCGCTGGCTCCGCTCGCGCCGGGCGACATCGATGGTGACTATTACATCGCTTTCGAGGGCAAGCACCGCATTCACCGCTATCGCTTCGACGGAACCGATTTTTCCGCGCCGATTGGCGCGCTGGAGCTGCCGCCTGCGGCGCTGCGTCTGCCGGGCAACAAGGCGCTGGAGTCGCTCGCCGTTCTTCGCGCGGGTCCCTATGCAGGTGGTGCGATTGCCTTCTCCGAGCAGCGTGCGCACGTCAGCGGCGACAGCCTCGGCTGGTTGTTTCACGACGGCAAGGCCGAGCAAATCCGTCTCAAGCGCAGCGGCATGTTTGACATTACCGATGCCGCCGCGCTGCCCGATGGCGGTCTGGTGGTGCTGGAGCGCTATTTCGCCGGCGTGGCGGTCGGCGTGTTCATGCGCATCCGTCGGATCGACGCCGCTGACATCAAGCCCGGCGCGCGGCTGGACGGCGAGGTGCTCTATGAGAGCGAAGGCGGACGGATGGTTGACAACATGGAGGCTATCGCGGTCCACACCGATGACGATGGCCGCGTCGTCCTGACCGTCTTGTCGGACGACAACTACAACCCTCTACAACGCACTCTCTTGATGCGCTTCGCGATGGAGTAAGGCGCTTACGACGCTGCCTCAGTCTCGCCAGCGGTCTGCCGCTCGGCAAGGGCCTTGCGCAGGTCGCGCTTGAGCTTAAGCGCCTTCGGCGAAAGCTGCGCGTCCGGCGCTTTGAGAAGGAATGCGTCCAGCCCGCCGCGGTGATCGACCGTGCGCAGTGCATGCGCGCTGATCCGCAACTGCACGCTCCGCTCAAGCGCGTCGCTCATGAGCGTCACTTCGCACAGGTTCGGGAGGAAGCGCCGGCGCGTCTTGTTATTCGCGTGGCTGACATTGTGACCCGTCTGCGCGGTCTTGCCTGTTAGCTCGCAACGGCGGCTCATAAAAGTCTCCCGAGATGGTGGTGAGATGAAACAAAAAAGCGCGCCTCTCGCGCGCGGGAATACTTTGTGTTTAGCGCCAACGAGCCAGGGCGTCAAGAGAGGCGCAGACCGAAAAGTCTGCGCCTCCCTGCGACCTTAACTCTGCGGCTGCGGCTCCATACCGCCGGTGCCTGGCTCCTCGCCGCCTTTCGCCTTGCGGCCCGCGCTCGGCACCGCGGAGGACCGCTTGCGAGACTCGCTTGCACTCTGCGCTGCCTGAAACTCACGGATTGGCGGCTTGCCCTCCAGCAGATCCTTGATCTCCTGGCCGGTGAGCGTTTCATATTCCAGCAAGCCCTGAGCAATGATGTGAAGCTTGTCCACATTATCCTCGACCAGCCGCTTGGCGAGTGCGTACCCCTCGTCAACGATGCGGTAGATTTCCTCGTCAACGACTTTCTGCGTCTCGTCGGACAGGTTTTGCGTCCGCGTCACTGAGTGTCCAAGGAACACCTCGCCCTCGTTCTCGCCATAAGCGAGCGGGCCGAGTTTATCGGACATGCCGTACTGCGTGACCATTGCGCGCGCCATCTGCGTGGCCATCTTGAAGTCCATCGACGCGCCTGAAGTGACCTTTTCGTATCCAAACACGACTTCTTCGGCCACGCGGCCACCCATCGCAACCGCGATGTCAGCCTTGAGCTTCTGACGGGTCACCGAGAGCACGTCACGCTCCGGCAGGCGCATGACCATGCCCAGCGCGCGGCCGCGGGGGATGATGGTCGCCTTGTGGACCGGATCGGAGCCTTCGACCAGCAGACCGATCAGCGCGTGGCCGCTCTCGTGGTAGGCGGTGAGACGCTTTTCCTCATCAGTCATGACCATCGAGCGGCGTTCAGCGCCCATCAACACCTTGTCCTTGGCGTCCTCGAACTCATGCTGAGTGACAAGGCGCTTTGACCGGCGCGCGGCCAGAAGCGCGGCTTCGTTCACGAGGTTGGCCAGATCCGCGCCGGCAAATCCCGGCGTACCGCGGGCGATCACCCGGATATCGACATCAGGGGCCAGCGGCACCTTGCGCGTGTGGACCTTGAGGATCTTCTCGCGGCCGAGCACGTCGGGGTTCGGCACGACAACCTGCCGGTCGAAGCGGCCTGGGCGCAGCAGAGCAGGGTCGAGCACGTCCGGACGGTTGGTCGCGGCGATCAGGATCACGCCCTCATTCTCCTCGAAGCCATCCATCTCGACGAGAAGCTGGTTGAGCGTCTGCTCGCGCTCGTCATTGCCGCCGCCGAGACCCGCGCCGCGATGCCGGCCGACCGCGTCGATCTCGTCGATGAAGATGATGCACGGTGCGTTCTTCTTCGCCTGCTCGAACATGTCGCGGACACGGCTGGCGCCGACGCCGACAAACATTTCAACGAAGTCGGAACCCGAGATGGTGAAGAATGGAACATTTGCCTCGCCAGCGACAGCGCGCGCCAGAAGGGTCTTGCCGGTACCTGGAGGACCCACCAACAGCGCGCCGCGCGGGATGCGTCCGCCGAGGCGCTGGAACTTTTGTGGGTCGCGGAGGAACTCGACAATTTCTTCGAGGTCTTCCTTGGCCTCATCCACGCCAGCGACATCCTCGAAGGTCACGCGGTCGGTGCGCTCCGTCAGCAGCTTCGCCTTGGACTTGCCAAAGCCCATTGCGCGGCCACCGCCGCCCTGCATCTGACGCATGAAGAAAATCCACACGGCGATGAGCAGCAGCATTGGGAACCAGGAGATCAGAATGCTCAGCAGCGTTGGCGAATTGTCGTCCTGCGGCTCGACCGAAATGCCGACGCCCTGGTTCTCCAGCCGCTCAACCAGCTTGGGGTCGTTCGGCGCGAAGGTCTCAAAGCTTCGTCCGTCTGTATACTGTCCGACGATACGATCGCCCGAGAGCGTCACCGAGCGGACATTGCTATCCTGAACGGCGCTAAGGAACTGCGAGTAACTGATGCGGTTATCGGCGGTCTGCCGGTTTGGGCTCTGGAACAGGTTGAACAGAGCGATCAGAAGCAGACCGATGATGATCCAGATGGCGAAGTTACGGAAATTCGAATTCATCTGACGTCCTTGCCTTTCGCTGCCTCGCGTGCGCGGCGGACGTGTCCGGTGGGGCCCCGGACGATACGCAGTGCAGACGAGTAACTAACGCGATTTTTAGCCATGCGCGACATTACGTGAAAGATATGGTCGGTGGTTCTCTTTGCCAAGCGTTGCGCGCTCCTCTGCGGCTGAAAGCCGTTCGGTTTCATGTGCCTGCGGCACGAAAGCGGAAACGGATGAATTCGGCTCTGCACAGAGATGCATCCGCGTGCTGGTCCACTATGGCAAAGCCTTCCACAGGCACGCCAAGAAGCAAATCTTCGGCCCAGAGCGCGGGGAGCGCGGCCAGCGCGGGCGCGGGATGCGCTGCGCGCACGGCTTCGGGCAGGCATGCTAGGTTGCGCTCGCCAAGTGCGGCGATCCGAAGCGGACGCGGCAGGTGGCCGCATGCAATGCGGAAGCGGCGGTCCCACACGACCGTCTCGCCCCGGTGTGTGGTAACCGGCCCGGCCTTCAGCCTGCCTGGCTCACGGCAGATGACCAGCGTGCGGCGGTCTGGCGCAATAACGCAGCCGCCCAGTGTCGTGGGGATGGCCAGCCCAGCGCGCAGTTGCGCGGCCAGCATCTCCAGCTTGCGCAGACGGGGCGAACGCCGGCCACCGCCGACGGCGCGGAGTGCGCGCTTCAGCGCTTGAATAACGATCTCGTCAGGCAGCGCGCGCAGCGCCTCGGGATCGACGCGAAGATACCCCGCGGGGCTGATCGTCGCGTGGACATCGAGGAACTCGACGGCCGCCGCATCGATGGCGTCGCGCGCGCGTTTCAGCCGTTCCGCGCTCTCGACGATCCGCGCTGGCGTGATGCCCAGCCCACTCAGCGTCTCCAGCGCCCGCCGGACCCGGACGCGCTCAAACCGTTCCTCGGCATTGCTGGGGTCTTCCAGCCATGCGCAGCCGCGCGCTTCCAGCTCGGCGCGGAGTTGGGCGCGCGACACGCCCAGCAAGGGTCGCAGCACGGGCACGCCTTCCCACACAGTCTCTGATGCCATCGCCGCGAGGCCACCGACGCCGCTGCCGCGCGCCAGGCGCATGAGAAAGGTCTCGGCAACGTCGTCGGCGGTGTGCCCGGTGACAATCGCGCCGATGGCATGCGCGCGGGCGAAATCCGCCAGCAGCGTGTATCGGGCCTCCCGGGCCTCCGCCTGCGAGGCGCCGGGCGGCGCATCAGCCCATGTCAGGATGTGATGGGGGAGTTCGAGCGCGGCCGCTTGCATGGCCACCCATGCGGCTTCTTGTTGCGATCCCGGACGCAGCCGGTGATCGAGCGTCAGCACAATCAGCGCCGGAGCCTCCGGCACGCGCCGCGCCCATCGTTGCGCCAGCAGCATCAGCGCCATGCTGTCGCCGCCGCCAGACACCGCAAGCGCCACGCGCGCAAATCGCGAAAGCGGTGCAAGAAGTGCGTCGATGTCGTGAGGCGTAAGCACGCCAAGCACCTTAGGCTACGGGCCCGCGTGGCGATCAACCCGCGAAGATCTTTGGCAACCTAGCGGCATCCGGAGCGCTGCCGCTCATCCGCCACGCGCTCAAGGAAGCTATCCGGCATCCGGTCCAGCCGGCCATCCAGACGGCTCAGCGCATCGCAGGCCGCCTCCGGCCTGTCCAGGCGGCGCAGCACCACTGCCAGCCTCAAAAGCGTCTCCTCGGATTTTTCACCTGTCGGCGCGGTGTTGTAAACCTGCACAAAGTTGTTGGCCGCGACGACGTAGTCGCCCTCCGCGAACGCCGCATCCGCAAGCCAATAGCGGGCATCGTTCGCCAGCGGGTCGTCCGGATAGGTGTCGAGGAACTGCTGGAAGGCGTCGCGGGCAGCGGAATAATCCTGTGCCTGCAGCGCGTCGTAAGCCTGGGTGAAGAGCGCCTGCGCGTCAGGGCTGCCGGCCTGGCTGCCCGGAGGAGAGATAAGCGTCTCGTCTTCGCCAAGGGTCTCGTCTTCCCATGACGCAAATCCGTCTTCCGGCGCGGCCGGCGTCTCCACCGTCGTGGTGCCGAAGCCAGTGTTCGGCCCGGGCGCGGCTTGACGGTCAGCGCGGTCGAATTCTTCTTCGCTCTCAGACGGCAGCGCAGACCCGATCCCGGTCTCTGCGGAGTCTCCCCGCCCCAGGGTTGCCTCCAGGCGGTTCAACCTCTGGACGGTCTCGGAAAGCTGGGCCGAAAGCGCCTGCACCAGAATCTCGAGCTGCTGCAGTTCCGGGCCAGATCCGCCAGAGGGCTGCGACGCAGACCCCGCCAGCGGATCACCGGTCTGGCCGAACGGATCAGCCGAAAGGTCCGCCTCAGGGAAGATGTTGTCGCGGCTCGATGCGGTCCCGTCGCCGGGTGCGAAACTCTGCAGCGCACCAATCATCGCGCGCATGTCGATCAGACTGTCTTCGATGCGGCGCAGGCGCTTCTCGATGTCTGGTGACTCGGCTTGCGCCACTGTACCGGCGCTCTCACCCTGCTGGGCCTGCGCCGGCGCAGAATGCGAGGCGGCGAGCAACACCGCTACGCAAATGGATTGCACAAATCTCAAGGGGACAGTTGGCATCATGTCGTCCTAAACACGCGACCGGCCGCCGGCCGCCGCTCTCACTGCCTCGCAATCACAACAGGACTGCGGCAAATCGCGTGTTGGTTGCGCCATGCGGAGCGGCTTGTCAAGCGGCTCACCGCAGCGCGACGGCCACGCCCGCGTCGATCAGCAGGTTGCGCAGCAGATATCGCTCGCCCAGTTCGGAGCTATGGCTGCGTGCGCGGGTCAGCGTAAATCGATCACGCTCGCCGTAGGCACTTGCCCCGATCGGCGGGCGAAAACCGAGGCCCTTGCCGGTCTTGAGCGCGTAATGTTCGGCCAGCCCGATCAGCACCTCGCCAACGATCGTTCCGCCAACCGGTCCCAGCGTATGGCCGCCGCTGTCACGCCGCTGGCTATCCGACACGCTTTCGCGCGCCGTCGCATAACGTGCGCCCCCCGCAAAAGAAATCGCGTAGGCCTTGGTGTCCGGACCGACGCCGGTTGGTCCGCCCATCGCGCGGGATTCCTGCAACACGTAGTACCAGAGCGGGGTGGCGCGGCCGACGGTCTCGTTTGTAGCCCGATCCGGCGGGAGCACATAGCCGCGCCAGAGTTCATCGCCGCCGCTGGCCTCCCGGCGCGGTTCCCACAAATATAGAACTCCGCGCCTGCGCAGATCCGGCAAGATCTTTTCGGCGACTTGTTGCCCCGGCGGCAATCCAGCGCGCGCACCCGCCATAAGTATCGCCTCGGCCGTGCCCGCCGTGCGGCGGTTGCCGTGCCAGCCGCTTGGCAGTGACGCGACATATGGGTCAATGAGAGCAGCCCGGTTGAACCCCTCCGGCGGCTCCGGCAGAATGTCGACGAAATAGCGCCAGTCCGCGAGGTCGCGCGGACCAAGCCGCTCCTCCCGCGCTTGGTTCGCCGCCAGAAGCGCCGGATCGAAACGCCGCGCCCGTTCGCCCTCGCGCATCGTGTAATCCGCGCGCAACTGGCTCGCGGTGAACTGCCACGCCGCCAGCGCGAACTCATACGGGATGAATGGCTGCTTGATCTGCTCGCCGTCGCGGAAACCGCTGGCAAAAAACAGGTCACGGCCATTTGCGATGATGTCCTGCGTGCGGTCTTCGCCGATCAGGCGCGGCAACAAGTCCTCCACGATCACCCGGTGGTAGTAGTGTATGACCGTCTCGCGCGCATCGTTGAAAAGCAGCAGCCGCTTGGCGCTGGGTAGCGCTTGGGCCAGCTCGGCGTTTGAGCAGTCGTCGCTGCCGCAGAGGCGGCTTCTCTCGCTGGCCAGATGCCTCGCGATGAGCAGGTCGACGGTACGGTTGTGCAGCTCGATCAGCGCGGCCTGAAGCTGTGTCACGAACGAGTGCCCGGCGGCTGGCATCTCGCGCGACAGCGCATATCGCTTGCCAGCACCGCTCAACCGGGGGCCAGTACGCACGTAAGGCAGAAAAAACCGGTCCGGATGCGCTTCTGGGCCGTCGCCGTAGATGATGTCGAGATCCAGCTCGGCAGAGACGCGCGCGCCGCCATCCTCCTGCCAGGCGCGGAGCATTTGTTCGACCTGCAGGTCAGCGCCCACAAGTTGGGCGAAAAACGTGTAGCCGGCGGGCATTTCGCTGTCGGGCGCGCGCCCGGCCGGTTCGGCCATCGTCTCCGCGAGGGGTCGCAGACCGGCCGAGCTTGGGGCATCGCGACGGTCTTCGGGCTGCCGGCGGCGCTGCGGGCGCTGCTCGGGAGCGGCCGGCGCATTGGCGTGCCGAGGCTCGGCGTATCGGGGAGTCTGGCCCGACGTCGCGCGATTGTCCCCTGGCTCGGCGTGGCGCTCCGGCGCGCCGTCGGGTATCGCAAGGCGCTGGCCGACGCGCAACCTTCGCGGATCGTTGATCCCATTGGCGCGCATCAGCGCCTCGATTGAGACGTCGTAGCGTTTCGAGATGCGGAACAGCGTTTCACCGCTTTTGACCGTATGGTGGCTTCCCGCGCCGGCGTCCTGCTGCTCGCGCCATGATCCCTCATGCGGTTCCGGCGCATAAGGCTCGCGGCCCGGCGCCCTCCGCCATTCAACGTCCCTGGAGTTCTCCCAGTGACCGTATCGGTCTGCGAAGGCCGACATCTGTGCCGCGGCCTCTGGCGTTCCGGCCGAAAAGACACCGATTGCCATCGCGCATCCGGCAATCCAACATAAACGCCCGCCGCCCGCGAAGCTCCCTACGCCGCGGACCACGCAACCCAACTCGATCCTCATCGCCTCTCTGTGCCCTTCCGATCACGCAGGTTACCGAAAGCTTGATGTTGAGTTCGATTGGTGAAGCGAAAATTAAGATCGAATTGTGCGAGCACGTTTCACGATTTGTTAGTTAACAAAGCCTCAATTGTCCGGGGACGCCGGGCGGTGGGCATCGGGTCGGGCTTGAGTTCAGGGCAACGCGTGGTAAGACAAACACCGAGTGAGGGGCTCTGGGATAATCGTCACTAAAGAGGTCTGCATGAGGTGGGTCCAAGGCGCTTTTCCGGCGCTGTTTGCGGTCGCTGTTTGCCTATTGTGCCATTCGCCCGCACAGGCTGATGAGGCGTTTAACCAGTGGCTCGACGCTTTTCGCGCGGATGCCGCCGCGCAGGGCATTTCGCAGAAAACGCTCGACGCGGCGCTGAGCGGCCTTTCGCCCGACCCTGACATCCTCGAAGCGCAGAATAATCAGGCCGAGTTCGTCAAGCCGATCTGGGACTATCTCGGCAGCGCCGTCTCGCAAGCCCGCATTCGCAAGGGTCAAGAACAGCTCCGCCGTTATGCCGAACAGTTTGCGGCGATCGAGGAGAAATATGGCGTGGATCGCCATTACGTCGCGGCCATATGGGGCATGGAGACGAGCTACGGCTCTTTTATGGGCAACAAGAGCGTGATCCGTTCGCTCGCTACGCTTGCCTACACGGGTGACCGGACCACGTTTGGGCGCAACCAGCTTCTGGCAGCGCTCAGGATCCTCGACAACGGCGATATCGATGTCGCCAACATGAAGGGATCCTGGGCCGGGGCAATGGGGCACACGCAGTTCATTCCCACGACCTATCTCGACTATGCGGTGGACTTTACCGGCGATGGAACACGGGACATTTGGCGCGCGATTTCCGACGCGCTGGCCTCGACCGCGAATTTCCTCAAGGAAAAGGGCTGGAATACGGGCGAAACCTGGGGCTATGAGGTCGTGCTGCCTGAGGGCTTCGATTACGCTTTGGCCGACGGCGGCACCCAGCGCACGCTCGCGGAATGGGCCAACTTCGGGATAACGCGCCCGAACGGCCGCCCATTTCCGCGTCCCTCCGACGCTGCGCGGCTGATCGTTCCGGCGGGCGCAAACGGACCCGCATTCCTGATGATCAATAATTTTTACGTCATCAAACGCTACAATAACGCAACAGCCTACGCGCTGGCCGTCGGGCATCTGGCGGATCGGTTGATGGGTTTTGGGCCCATCCAGCAGTCATGGCCAACCGACGAACAGCCGCTGGCGCGCAGCGAGCGCAAGGAGTTGCAGCAATTGCTGGCGGATATGGGCTTCCTCCGCGGCGAGATCGACGGCATTATCGGTCCGCAGACGCAGGCGGCAGTCCGGGAATTCCAGCGGTCGCGCGATCTGGTGCCAGACGGGTTCGCGACGAAGCGGCTGCTGGAGGAGATGCGTTCCGCACAGGCAGGCTGAAGCGCGACGTCTGCGTTTCGCCGCATTTTTTCGGTTGGTGTTTCAGCATGGTACGGCGACATCGGGGACAGTGGTTGAGCTTGAGCGCAGTTTGGTTGACGGCGCTTGCCGTATTTTCCGTTGCCGCGCTGACGCCAGCCCGTGCTCAGGACGACAATACACCGTCGGTCCCCGCATGGACGCAGAGCTACATCAATCCGTTTCCCGAGACCGATAAGTACAAGCTCTACGTCATCGGCGACTTCCTAGCCGCCGGGCTGGCGACCGCGCTGCCAGAAGCCCTCGATGAAACGGTCAGCGTGGAAATCGCGCGCGAAACTCGTAACGCAAGCGGCCTGGCGCGGCCCGACGATTACAACTGGTCGGCACGCATCGACAGTATTCTTCGCGAGCAGACGGTGCATATCGCGATCATCATGCTTGGCACGAACGACCGCCGGCGGATACGCACTGCGCGCGGCTTTGAGGATTTCGGTACCGAGGCGTGGGCTGAGGCCTACCGGCTGCGAGTCGATTCGATTATCGAGAAGCTGACGAAGGCCAAGGTCGCGGTGTACTGGATGGGTCTGCCCATCGTCGCCGACGAGGGCGCGCGCGCGGAATACGAGCAGATCAACAGCATTATCCGAGAGCGGGTGTATCTCGGCGGCGTGAAGTATATCGACACCTGGAACGGATTCGCTGACCAGTTCGGTAATTACAGTGCCTATGGGCCGAGCGTCGAAGGGGTGACCAAGCGGCTGCGCGACAACAACGGGATTGGCTTCACGGCCGAGGGCAACCGGAAGCTGGCGGAATTTGCCTCGTCAGTCGTGAAGCGCGATCTGGCGGCGGCCCGGCGCGAGCGTAGCATTCCGCTCGCAGGCGACGAACAGCAGCAGGCGCAAATCGCAAGGTTGTCACGGGAGGATGCGCCAGGGCGGCGCGACGGTCCCGAAGAGCGCCCTGAAGACACGGATAACGCGTTTCGGCAAGTGCCCGGGGGTATCCCAGAACGCGACGAAGGCCCGGAAATCAGGGGCGGCAGCCGAGCCGTGTCTTTCTCGGACTATTCGCCGCCCGGCGAGCAGTTGGCAATCGATATCGGCGATAACCTGACTGCGCTCGCCACCATTTCGCCCGCCAACATTCTGAGCGCTCGCGGCGCGCGCCAGCAGCTGCCCTTGTCCGAACGCCTCTATTACCGCGTGCTCGTGCAGGGCGAAAAGCTCAAGGCGCCGCAGGGACGGGTCGACAACTATGCGTGGGAAGGCGGCTGAAGGTCGCCGCGGCACGCTATTTCACAGAACTCGATGGGGCTTTTCTGCTCCGTTGATCGCAACGAAAACAGATGTGGGCCGGATCCGTGCTTCTGAGAAGCGGTCTGGCGTAGCGGGGAGTAACGCGTATGGCGACGCGGCACAGGCGTTCTTGGGCGTTGTCGGTGCAATTTTCGGAGAAGTCTGGGAAAGCCGCGCCGGTCCGGCGCACGATCAGCCTGCTCACTGTGTGTGCTTTGCCGATTTTGGTGCTGGGCTGCTCGCCGGAAGACCAAAACGGGCGCGCCGGGGGGAACGCGCCGGCCTCCAACGTGGCAGCTAAAGAGAACCGCCTCGACATCGAGGGCATTCCTGCGAGCGCTGATGTCCGCGTCGAGACCACGGCAAGTGTGATCCCGACCAGCGCCCCTGACACGGGCGCGGCGCCGACCCTCGCTGCGCCTTCTGTTCCCATCGGACAAGCGCTTGGCGGCTTTTTCGAAGCGCTGGCTGCTCTCGACCGGGGAGCGCGCCAGGAGCCAGTCACGATCTTGCATCTCGGCGATCAGCATATTGCGGCCGACCGGATCACGGCGGAATTGCGCGCGCAGTTTCAGGCCCGTTTTGGCGATGCCGGACGCGGGCTGATGGCGCCGGGCGTTTTCAGGGTGGCCAATGCGCGGATAAACCGCGAGGGCGACTGGCACGTCGCGTCCAGCGCGGCAGGCGATAGCGGGCCGTTTGGCCTCACCGGTGTGCGAATGAGTGGGCGGAACGGCGCGACGCTGGGGCTAGACATGCCCACGCCGTTTGACTGGGCCGAGATTACCTTTGCAACCGGCCCGAATGCCGGTGACGCGTTCGTCGCCGTGGACGGCAAAGGCGATGTTGTGACGACGCGCAAGGCTACCGAGACCTGGCAACGTATCAAGATCAACGCGGCGGGCAAGAAGCTGAGCGTTCGCGCGGAGGGAGAAGCGCCCGTGCGATTGCTGTCGTGGCGGGTCGTTCGCGACGCGGCCGGGGTGCGCTACATCAATCTTGGCGTGCCGGGCGCGACTGTGTGGACGCCCAACGCATGGACGGATGCTTTCGTCAAGGCAGAGCTCGGGCATCTCGCGCCAGATCTGATCGTCTTCGGATACGGAACCAACGCAGCGTTTAACGACGCGCTTGAGCCAGGAGCGTATGCTGAAGCGGCCGGCGCGGCGATAGACCGGCTACGGGCGGGGGCGCCTAACGCTTCGTTCCTCGTGATCGGTCCGCCGGATGTCGCGCGGCTGCCCGAGCATGCCGGGCGCGAGAGCACAGACGCGTGCCGAGCCTTGACCGTAGAGGAGCGGGCGACCTACGCCGACATGCTGAGGACCGAAAACCCACGGCTGGCGCGGTGGCACCCGCCGCTCAAACTGCGGGCTGTGCGTCGCGCCCTTCAGCTGGCTGCGAACCAGAGGGGTGCATTCTTCTGGGATTGGTCGGAAACAATGGGGGGGCCATGCAGCATTCACACCTGGGTGCACACGACGCCCCCGCTGGCTGCGGCTGATCACCGTAATTTCACGGCGGAAGGCGCGAAGACGACGGCGCGCGCCCTGTTTCAAGACATAATGCGGGGCTTTGAGCAGCATCGCGCGCGGGTCGTCGAAGTGAAGAACTGACCAGGGTCGCGACGAAGGCGTCAGTCCAAAGCCGGCTGCCGGCGAGGCGGGATAGAGTGCATTCGAAGGCATCGGAACCCGTGAATGCGCGCTATAGCCTGTTCAACGAAATCCGAATCTCTGAACCGGCTCTGAGTTCTTGTTTTGTCGCACTTTGGT
>CAZYUT010000021.1:2764-24045 GCA_964650735.1 uncultured Hyphomicrobiaceae bacterium | reverse complement strand
GGCCTGACCGAACAGGGCATGAGCATGGGCGCGGCGATGGCGTTCATCATCGCAGGCGGCGTCAGCTCCGTGCCCGCGATGGCGGCGGTCTGGTCGCTGGTCAAACCCCGCGTGTTCGCGGCGTATTTCCTGCTCGGGCTGACGGGCGCGATCCTGTCGGGGCTGGCGTTCCAGATGCTGGTTTGAGGCAGCGTGCTCGAAGACAGCACACTTGCGCTCTCACAGCTCTGGAGAACGCGAGGGCTGACTTCCGGCGCGCGTCCGAGCATGAGTTGGCGGTCCCATCAGGGCTGTTCTCGAGCGGGTCGCCGTCCTCATAGAGACCATCAGAGGCTTGCTCATGAGCGGGCGGGCGCGTTATCGCGATGTCAAAGCGTGAGAGCCGACCCCTCCTACACAGACGTGCCGAGCGGTGGAAGCCACGGCAGCAGGATCAGCGGATGGCTGAGCCAGCCTGTCCACTGATGGTTGAGGAACTGGGTAACATAGAGCTGGGCGACGAATCCGAACCAGATCAGCCACAGCAGCAGGCTGCGTAGAACGTTGCCCGCACCTGACCACTTGGAGGAAGCTGGGCGGCTCTCGCGTTTGAGCGCCGCACGCGCGTGGAGGCGCGCACTGGCCCGGCGCAGGTAGATCAGTGCGAGGAGCACGTAGACCGTCGCCCAGAAGCGGTAGGCATCGGCAAACTCCGCGATTTCGGCTGGACTGCGCGCGCTGAACCCGGGGCGCCAGTGCTCGATGAACACGGGCGCCACCTTGACAATCGACAGAGGTAGAGCGGCGGCGACAAAAAGTATCGAGAGCCACACGTAGCGCCAGCTGGCCAGCCGTATGAGACCGCGAACCTCGAAAATCGCGAAAAAGGCCTTGGTCGAGCCTGTTGCCGCCTGATGCGCGAGCGCCATCGGGAGCCTGGCCAGTAGCGGCAAGGAGATTGCGACACCGAGCAAGCCAAGCGTGGGGCCGATCCAGGCCTGCTCATAGCCTTTATTGAACGAATTCTCCCATCCAGCCCACCACGAAAAAAGCCAGAGGAGTGTAAACGGCAGGGTTGCGGCCGCCACCGTGACGAAGGCCGCGCATCCCATACGGATGTTCTCGCGCAGCGAACCAATCCAACGGGCGACAACGCCTGTCTTGCCGGGCGCATCGCAAACAAACCAGGCTGGTAACGTGGGGCGTTGACTTGGGTCTGCTGATCCGCTCAGGCGCGCGCGGGCGAAGCGCTCTTCGCGCGCCATCATCCGCATGAGCCAGCCCAGAACGAGGATGGCCGTGACCGGCGTGAGGCACAAAATAATCCCGATAAAAAGCCGGATACCGGATCGTAGAAGCCGGTAACCCCGCCGCCATAGCGAGGCGGTATGATTGCCGTAGGTTGCAACGCCCGCTGGGGCTGTCACAAAAGTATCTCCTCGAGCGCCCGTCCCTCGGCACGGTGCGCCGCAAACCCCATGATGGCGCCAACGGTCGCGGCAATCGCCGTCTGGTCGACCGGCTTATCGAGCACGCGGCCGCGCGCGATCCCCGGGCCAAACACCAGGGCCCAGATCTCATGCGCCGATTTCGAATTGAAATGATGCTGAAACGGGACGCCCATAAGTGGATTGGCGTCGCGGCCGCAATCCGGGACGATCACAAAGACGGTTTGGTCGCGATAACCGGGATCGCCCTCGACGGCTGCGACAAGCCGCTTCAGCCCAGCGTCGATCCGGGCGATGGCCCGAGTGTAATGAGTTGCGTTTCCCCAGTGAACATAATCGGGGTCCTGGTAATTGATCATCATAAGCCGAGGGCGAAGGAATTGAAGCGCCCAAATGGCCAGCTCTGTTAAAGCTGCATCTCCGCGAGGGTTCTTGAGCCCGCTGTCACCGTAGTGTTCGCGCCATCGCTGCCACATCGCTTCGATCTGGCGGGATTGCCCTGGCGGCGTGGCGTCGCGGAAGTCCTGGCGTTCAAGCTTTTCAAGCTCACTCTGCAGCTCAACGCGTTCCGCTTCGCTGCCGCGCCCTTCAGCGAGGCGATTGCGAAGGTTCCACAGCTTGAAGCGATACAGGCTGAGCGCCTCGCTGCGATGAGCGACGCCAAGGCTCTTGTGCACGCCGTAAGTAAAGAACTCCTCCTGAGGGCGGTCTTCGCCATTGATCAGCAGGGCCTGATGGGCAGGAACATCGTAGCTGGCGCGCAGGTACTCGAACAGTGTCGGCTCGGTGGGCTGCAAACGCCGGGCCAGAAATTTCGAACCTGCATCGCGATAGCCACGATAACGACCGGTCAGCAAGTTGAGCGTGCCCTCTGCATGGCTGGTGTCCACCCCGTCGAGCTGGGCCACAGTCATTGATGGGATAAGCACGCCGCGTTTCGCCAGAACGTGCAACAGATACGGCGCGTAGCTGGTCTCGGGAACGATTGTCTCGCGCCGGCGGACGCCCCCGCCAAAGCGTACGATGATGACGTTGGGTCCGCGATAGGCGCGCGCCGCGAGCGCAGCCGCCGGTGCACAGACGGCTGCGGTGGCGGCCGCCAAGCCTGTCAACACACGTCTTCGATCAAGGCGCACGGCCGCCCCTCCTTTGCTCCATCTGCCATGTAACGAGCCAGAGCAAACGGGCACCAATACGGCGCCTTCTTCATATGACGCATCGGCAGCCTGTGCCTGATCGCAAAATAGTATTGAAATGCTGGACGCCTGCAAAAACGTGGCGCGTGCGGTGGTGGTCGGGTTCCCCCGCACATGCGGGAATAGAGGATGGACGTCAGCCGGGGATCATCTGAATAGAACACAGGATCGCCGAGGAACTCCGGCTGGGGCATAACTAGAGGTGCAGAGGACCAATGCTGAGGCCAAGGGCCTGAACAGGATTGGAAATTTCAATACGTGTGGCGGAGAGGATGGGATTCGAACCCACGATACGCTTTTGGCGTATACTCCCTTAGCAGGGGAGCGCCTTCGACCACTCGGCCACCTCTCCACCTGTAGACATACTCACGCGCAGGGGGGGTTGGCAAGGCGGTGTTGAAAATTCTTGTTCGCGCGAGGGCGCGTCGCTCCCGCCAATCAGCCCGGGGTAGCCAGCACCAGGCTCCAGAAGGTCTTGAATTGCGTGTCAGGGTTCTGCACCACCGCGACACCCATATGGGTTGCATCGGGCAACAGAAGGTTGCTGTTGTGGTCGGGGCTGAGCTTCCACTCGCGGAACAGCTCGCCGAATGTGACCTGGCCGGTTCCGACATTCTCCGCAGCGACCTGCGGATCGAAGCCGGTGCGCTGAACCCGCTCCCACGGGTCGGAGCCATCGGAGCCGAAATGCGAAATCCGGTCATGATCCGCGAGGTCTCGCGCATGGGCAAGCGCGGCCTGCTCCAGTTGCGGATGCAGCTCGAGCGCCGGCAATCCCTGTTCCGCCCGATACGCATTCACCAGGCTCAACGCCTGTGTAGGCGTGAAGCTTTCAGCCGGAGCGACGGTCTCAAGCTCATCGTCATCCGACGACGCGGTCGCGCGGTTCCATAATGCGGACAACTGCTCGGACAGGGATGGCTCCGCTGGTGTGTCGTTCTCCGTCTGCCTGACCTGCGCGGCCGCCTGACGCTCGGACGCGTCATCGGCGAAGTTGCCCATCAGCCCGGTGTTGACAGCGCATCCGCCAAGCGGTCCCGCAATGACGAACACCGCGCAAAGCGCAGTCAGCCGCTTTACGCTCCGTCCTCGTTGGTCCTCATGGCACGACGCCTGCACGACCATCTCCGTCAAGTTTGGCGAACCTTTTTGGCAAGCTATCCGCAATACCGTTAACAAACGGTTCCCAGTTGTGCGATGCGGGCACGCCCGCTGCAGCGCACAACTATCGTACAGGATCTATGACTTTATGATGGCAAAGCAGGATCAGGCGCCGTTCGCGCCGCCCTCGCCGGCAAGCTTGTCGAGCCGGGCGCGCATCTCGGCAAGCTGAGCGCGGAGCTGGGCGACCTCCTCGGCGGACGCAGGTACGCTGTCGCCAGCGTGTTCGACGGCCGTTTCAGAAGCAGTGTAACCCGCCTGCTGATTTTCGCTGGCGCCGAACGGCTTGAACATTTTCAAGGCCTGCTCGAACATCTCCATGTTCTGGCGGACCTGCTTCTGCATCGCCTCGAAAGCGGCGTTGCCGAACGGCGAACTGCCGAAGGTCTCCGCAATCTGCTGGGTGTACTTCTCCTGCTCGCGGGTCAGGGTGTTCATGCTGAACTCGAGATAGCTCGGCACGAGCTTTTCCATCGAGTTGCCATAGAAGCGAATGAGTTGGCGCAGGAAGCTGATTGGCAGCAGGTTCTGCCCCTTGCTCTCCTGTTCGACGATAATCTGCGTGAGCACCTGATGGGTCAGGTCTTCGCCGGTTTTGGCGTCAAACACCACAAAATCGCGCTCGGATCGGACCATCTCGGCGAGATTGTCCAGCGTGACATACGTGCTCGTGTCGGTGTTGTAGAGGCGGCGGTTGGCATATTTCTTGATGACCGCCGGCTCCTTGTCGACCTTGGCCGCAGGGCGGAGTGTATCGTCTGGCATTTTTGCTGTCTCGTCGGGTCGCGGGGGCAATCGCGGCATCGCAACCGTCCCGGATCACAATCTCTGGCTTCAATATTGCATTGCGGAAGCCGGGGGACAAGCTTTGTGCTGGTCAAGAGACGGTTGGTGAATCAAGGAAAATGGCCGATACTTCGAAAAAGTGATGGCCGCGTCGCGCGCGGCGGTTCACGGCGGCCATTTGCATGCGCACAATGGGCCGGGAAAATGCCATAGCGGCCCGGAACGGCAACCACCGGCATCTCGCCGGGAAACAGGAGGACGGCATGAGCAGTGAAGAGACCATCGTCATCGCGGGCGCCGCGCGCACCCCGGTCGGCGCATTCAACGGCAGCCTGAGCAGTGTCCCCGCGCATTATCTGGGCGAGACCGTATTGCGTGAGGTCATGGACCGGGCGAAGGTCGAACCCGCGGAGGTCTCCGAAGTCATCCTGGGGCAAATCTTGACCGCCGCCCAGGGCATGAACCCGCCGCGTCAGGCATCCATCAATGCCGGCATCCCGATCGAAACGCCGGCATGGGGCATCAATCAGGTCTGCGGCTCGGGTCTGCGCTCGGTTGCGCTTGGCTATCAGCAGATCAAACAGGGCGACGGCAAAATCGTGATCAGCGGCGGCCAGGAAAGCATGAGCCAATCGCCGCACGCAGCCACCATCCGCCAGGGCCACAAGATGGGTCCGCTGGAGATGGTCGACACCATGATCAAGGATGGCTTGTGGGACGCTTTCAACGGGTATCACATGGGCACGACGGCGGAGAACGTCGCGGAGAAGTGGCAGATCACCCGCGAGGAGCAGGACGCCTTCGCAGCCGCCTCCCAGAACAAGGCGGAAGCCGCCAAAAAAGCCGGTAAGTTCAAGGACGAGATCGTGTCGGTGACGATCAAGGGCCGCAAGGGCGACACGGTCGTCGAGGAGGACGAATACATCCGCGAGGGCGTGACGCCGGAAAGCCTGGCCGGTCTGCGCCCGGCCTTCAGCAAGGACGGCTCCGTGACGGCCGGCAACGCCAGCGGCATCAATGACGGAGCGGCAGCGGTGGTGCTGATGAGCGAGGCGGAGGCGCAGCGGCGCGGCGTGGAGCCGCTTGCGCGGATCGTTTCGTGGGCGCATGCCGGCGTCGATCCGTCGATCATGGGGACCGGCCCGATCCCGGCCTCGAAACTGGCGCTCGAAAAGGCCGGGTGGAAGCCGGAAGACCTCGACCTGATCGAGTCCAATGAGGCCTTTGCCGCACAGGCCTGCGCGGTGAACAAGGGCCTCGGCTGGGATCCGGAGAAGGTCAACGTCAACGGCGGCGCGATCGCCATCGGCCACCCGATCGGCGCGTCAGGCACCCGCATCCTGGTGACGCTGCTCCACGAGATGAAAAAGCGCGACGCCAAGCGCGGCCTCGCCACGCTTTGCATCGGCGGCGGCATGGGCATCGCGATGTGCGTCGCCCGCGACTAAACGCCGAGTTGGCCTGCGGCTCTCTTGGGCCGCAGGCGCGTCTGGACCAAAGTCGGCACGCAAAGCGCATGAAAAACAAGCCCAATCGGACGGAGGAAACAATATGGCTCGGGTAGCAGTTGTCACGGGCGGCACACGTGGGATCGGCCATGCAATCGCGATGGCCTTGAAGAACGAAGGCTATGCCGTGGCTGCAAACTACGGCGGCAACGACCAGGCCGCGCAAGAGTTCCAGAGCGAAACCGGTATTCCGGTCTACAAATGGGATGTCGGCGACTACAGCGCCTGTCAGACCGGATTGAAGCAGGTCGAGAGCGATCTCGGGCCGGTCGATGTCCTGGTCAACAACGCCGGCATCACCCGCGACGCGATGTTCCACAAGATGACCCAGGAGATGTGGAACGATGTCATCCGCGTGAACCTGAACTCGATGTTCAACATGTGCCATCCGGTCATCGGCGGGATGCGCGACCGGGGCTATGGCCGGATCATCAATATCTCCTCGATCAACGGCCAGAAGGGCCAGATGGGCCAGACCAACTACTCCGCCGCCAAGGCCGGCATTATCGGCTTCACCAAGGCGCTCGCGCAAGAGACCGCGCGCAAGGGCATCACGGTGAACACCATCGCACCGGGCTATATCGACACGGATATGGTCGCGAACGTGCCGGAGGACGCGTTGAACCAGATCATCGCGCAGATCCCGGTCGGCCGGCTCGGCAAGCCGGAGGAAATCGCGCGCTGCGTGACGTTCCTGGCCAGCGAGGATGCCGGCTTCATCACCGGCTCGACGATCACGGCGAACGGCGGGCAGTATATCCTCGGGTAGCGCGCGTTGTTCCATCCGTTGGAAAAACGTCATTGCGAGGCCTGAAAGGCCAACGCAATCCAGCAGCAGATGACGCGAGTTCTGGATTGCTTCGCTACGCTCGCAATGACGGCCAAGGCGGCGTTTCAGTCCGATCTGATCGCGCTGCGAGCTTTGCGTGCGGTGGAGCCTACTGCGGCTCGCTGGAGGGCCGCGTGGCGGGCGGCGAAGTCTTCGCCCGGACCTGCCGCGCGGCGATCGTCACGCCCGTGAGGATCAGCGCAAAGCCGATGCCGTGCGACCACAGCGGCTGCTCGCCGAGGATCAGGATCGCCAGCGTGGAGCCGAACAGCGGGATCAGGTGCAGGAACACCCCCGCGCGGTTCCCCCCGATCAGTTCGACGCCGCGCGTGTAGAACACATAGGCCAGAATGCTCGGGAAGATCGCCACATAGCCGATCGCCAGCAGCGCGTCGGTTGACAGCGTGAGCGAGCGGACATAGGCGTGCTCCCAGGCATGCAACGGCCAGTTGATGAGCGCGGCCACGCCGAACAGGCACGCAGCCAGGCTGAGCCAGTGGATCGCCGGGCGCTTGCGCAGGAACGCCGTGTAGACGCCCCACACCGCCATCGCGCCCAGGACCCACAGATCGCCGGTGTTGAATTGAAGCTGCGCCAGCGCCTGCAGATCGCCCTTTGAAACCACCACGACGACGCCGATCAGCGACAGTCCGATGCCCACCACCTGCCGCGGCGTTAGCCGGTCGCTGAAGAAGATGAAAGACGCCATGGCGATCATGACCGGCCCGGACGAGTTGATGATCAGCGCGTTCAGCGCCGGCGTGTGGTTCAGGCCGATATAGGTCAGCGTGTTGAAGCTGCCGGCGCCGGTCGCGCCGAGGAACACCAGCCACGGCCACTTCTGCCGGATGACGGGCCAGTCCCGGCGCAGATGCGGCAAGGCAAAGGGCAGGATGATGAGAAACGCGAGCGTCCAGCGGATGGAAGCAAGCGCGATCGGCGGAAAGAATTCATGCACCCCGCGCCCGAGCACGAAATTGCCGCCCCAGAACAATGGTGTGAGCGTCAGAAGCACATAGGGCTGGTTGAAAAGCGCGGTTAACGCGCGGCGGACAAGTGACGGCGGCGCGCCGGTGTGCGATGGACGGCTCATGCCAAACGGCATACGCTATCGGTTTGCGCGCGTAAAGCCGCGCGGCGCATGTCAAATTTACGCCCGGCGCAGAGGCCGGACGAACTGCGGAGAAGAGTGAACATGGCCAATGTCGCAGTGGTCGGCTCGCAATGGGGCGACGAGGGCAAGGGCAAGATCGTGGACTGGCTCTCCGAGCGCGCCGATATCGTGGTGCGCTTCCAGGGCGGCCACAACGCCGGGCACACGCTTGTCATCGACGGGCAGACCTACAAGCTCTCGTTGCTGCCCTCCGGCGTGGTGCGGCCTGGCAAATTGTCAATCATCGGCAACGGCGTGGTGATCGACCCCTGGGCGCTCGTCGAGGAAATCGAGACGCTGCGCGGCCAGGGCGTCGACGTGACACCGGAGAGCCTGCGCATCGCTGAGAACGCGACCCTGATCCTGCCGCTGCACCGCGAGCTTGACGCGCTGCGCGAAGCCGCCGCAGGCGCGGGCAAGATTGGCACCACCCGGCGCGGCATCGGGCCCGCCTATGAGGACAAGGTGGGCCGGCGCGCCATTCGGATGATGGACCTGCAGAACCCGAAGACGCTCAGAGCCAAGCTTGACCGCATTCTGACGCATCACAACGCGCTGCGCCGGGGCCTGAGCCAGCCGCTCGTGGATCGGGAGGAGCTTTTCGAGGCCTTGTGCGAAATCCGGCCGAAGGTGCTGCCGTTTGTTGACACGGTCTGGCAGCTTCTCGACCGGCAGCGCCGTGCGGGCAAGCGCATCCTGTTCGAGGGGGCGCAGGGCGCTCTGCTGGACATTGACCACGGCACTTACCCCTTCGTCACATCCTCCAACACCGTCGCCGCCCAGGCCGCCACCGGCTCGGGCATGGGGCCGCGCGCCATCGGCTATGTACTGGGCATTACAAAGGCCTACACGACGCGAGTGGGCGCGGGCCCCTTCCCCAGCGAGCAGGACAACGAGACGGGCCAACTGCTGGGAGAGCGCGGGCGCGAGTTTGGCACCGTCACGGGCCGCGCGCGCCGCTGCGGCTGGTTCGATGCCGCGCTGGTGCGCCAGACTATCCGGGTCGGCGGCATCGACGGCATCGCCCTGACCAAGCTCGACGTGCTCGACGGTTTCGAAGAGTTGAAGGTCTGCGTCGGCTACCGGCTCGACGGCAAGGAGATCGACCACCTGCCCGCCGCGCAGGGCGCGCAGGCGCGGGTTGAGCCGATCTACGAGGTGCTTCCCGGCTGGGCCGGCTCCACGGAGGGCGCGAGAAGCTGGGCGGAGCTCCCGGCGCAGTGCATCAAATACGTCCGCCGGCTGGAGGAGCTGATCGAAGCGCCGGTCGCGCTGCTCTCCACCTCGCCGAGGCGCGAGGACACGATCCTCGTGCACGACCCCTTCGTTGATTGAGCAGCAATGCGAATAGACCGGATTGGTAAGACAATCGTCATTGCCGGACTTGCCTGTGCTCGGGCCCGACCCGAGTAATAAGGCAATCCAGACGGCGAATTAGAGGGGCGGCGATAATGGATGCCCGTGTCAAACACGGGCATGACGTGCCTGCCCTCCTTCCAAGCGCGCTAGCTTCAAGGCTCCCGAATGTTGAAGACGTACACTAGCCTTTTGCGCGACGAGCGCGGACCGCTGGCCTTCGGCGCGGCCTGCACCTTCCTGTCCGCGCCGGGCCAGACCTTTTTCATCTCGCTGTTCATTGGCGCGCTGAGCGACAGCCTGGGCTTGACCGCCGGCGATCTCGGCTCGCTCTATCTCGGCGCGACGCTCGGTTCGGCGGCGCTGCTGCCCTGGTTCGGACACTGGATCGACCGGATCGACCTGCGCCGCTACGCCGCCGCCGTCATGGCCGGTTTGGCCGCAGCCTGCGCGGTCATGGCCTCGGCCGCCGGGCCGGTGAGCCTGTTCCTCGCCTTCCTGATGATGCGGCTGTTTGGCCAGGGGCTGATGTCGCATACCGGCATGACCTCGGTCGGGCGCTATTTCGTCAACCGGCGCGGGCGGGCGCTGTCTGTGGTGGTGATGGGTTTCCCGCTGTCGGAAGCGGCGCTGCCCGCGTTGGCGGTGGTGCTGATCGGGGCGATCGGCTGGCGCGCGACCTATCTGGCGGTGGGCGCGGGCGTGCTGCTCATCGCGCTGCCGCTATTGCTCTGGCTCATCGCCGATCGCCGCGCCTTCACCCAGCCGACGCTGCGCGCGGAAGACAGCCGGCGGCCATCCGCCTGGGACGGCGCGCGGATCGTCGGGCGCACGGCGTATTTCTGGCTGATCCTGCCGCTGCTGATCTACATGCCGCTGACCGCCACAGCGCTGATCTTCTACATCCAGCCGATCGGCGCGGCGAAGGGCTGGTCGCCTGAACTGATCGCCGCGTCATTCACCGGCTTTGCCGCGGGTCACGCCGCCGCGATCCTGGTCGGCGGCCAGCTTGTGGACCGTTTCACCGCGCGCAATATGCTCGCCGCCACGGGCCTGCCGATGGTGCTGGGCATTGTGCTGCTCGGTCTGCTTGATGCGCCGTTCGCCGCTTTCGCGTTCATGGGGCTGATCGGCGCGTCGACGGGCCTGTCACACACCGTCATTTCGGCGATGTGGGCGGAAGTCTACGGCGTCGAGCGGCTGGGCACGATCCGCAGCTTCTCGGTGATGCTCGTCGTCGCCGGTACCGCTGTCGGCCCCGCGCTGGCAGGCCCGATGATCGACGCGGGCTGGCCCGTTGCGTTGATCGCCGCGCTGTTCGCCGCCTTTGGCGCGGCGGCGACGGTGCTGGCTTTGGCCGGCCGGTTCCGCGCGCGGTTGCCGGCCTGAGCGCGATCGGCTAGGTTTCGCGAACGGTGCAGCAGACGCATGAATCACGTTCGAGGAGACGCCAATGGCGGAAGATATCGTCCCAGCGCAGCTTGCGCCCTACCCCGTCGACGTGGAGGAAGGCCGGACTTATGCGTGGTGCCGCTGCGGCCGGTCTCAGCGGCAGCCGTTCTGCGACGGCGCGCACAAGGGCACGGGCATCGAGCCGCTGATGTTCAAGGCTGAGCGCAGCGAGACGGTCATGCTCTGCGGCTGCAAGAACAGCGACGATGCGCCGTTCTGCGATGGCTCGCACAACCTGGTCTAAAGACTCTTCGGCATTAGTCCAGCTTCATCACTGCAAGCGCGCGAAACCGTCCAGCCAAAGGTGCCATACGTCATTGCCGGACTTGATCCGGCAATCCAGACGGGTTCTGTAGCGCTCACAGATAGATCACCGGGTCAAGCCCGGTGATGACCGTAGAGCACGTTGCAACGGCATCGCAGGCCCGCACATCCGAAGCAATCCAGTCCATTCGCGCGTTGCCGCTGGATTGCTTCAGCCCTTCGGGCTTCGCAATGACGGCGGTCGGCCATCCCGTCGAGCCGAAAAGCGGTCTAGACCCCGCACCAGCGCCGGATGATGGCGGTGTAAAGCTCCGCGGCGTCCTCGATCCGCTCGACATAGCAGAATTCATCGGTCTGATGCGCCATGCGCGGCTCGCCCGGCCCGAGGATGATCGCCGGGATCGCGCCATATCCCTCGCGTAGCGCCGCCGCATCGGTGAAGTACGGCGCGGCGCCGATCGCGGCAGGGCTGCCATCCGGCGCGGCCAACATCTCGCGCAACTCGACGATCCACGCCTCATCCGGCTCCGTCCAGACAGCCTCCGCCTCGGTCCCGAACGATACCGCGATATCCGGCCCGGCGGTCTCGCGAAGCCGCTCTTTCAGCGCAGGCAAATCCACCTCCGGCGTCACGCGAATGTCCACGCCAAAGGACGCGCGATCCGGCACCGAATTGACGTTCATGCCGCCCCGGACCCAACCGACATTGAGCGTCGGGGAACCGAGATAAGGATGCGCCGCGACGCCGAAGTCGAAAGCCTCAAGCGCCTGGATCGCGCGGGTGGCCATGTAGATCGCATTGCGCCCCTCTTCGGGCATCGATGAATGGGCCGTGACCCCGCACGCCAGCCCCTCGAAGCGCAGCACGCCCTTGTGCCCCAGCCAAAGCGCGTTTGACGTTGGCTCCGCCACCACCATCGCGCCCGCGCGCCCCAGCAGGCGCTCACGCGCCAGCATCCGCGCGCCGTTGGTGCCGGTTTCCTCATCCGCCGTGATGACGATTTCGATGCCCGGCGTGCGCTCCAGCTTGCCGGCCAGCGCCACCGCCGCACTGACGATCGCCGCCACGCCGCCCTTCATGTCCGACGAGCCGCGCCCCAGCAGCTTGCCATCCGCGATCTCGCCGCCGAACGGATCGAAGCTCCAATCCGCCGCGCCGAGCGGGACAACATCGGTATGCCCGGTGAGGCACAGCGCCGGTTTATCGGCATCGCCGCCGATCCGCGCGATCAGGCTGGGCCGGCCCGGCGCCAGCGGATGGTATTCGGTCTGAAAGCCAGCGTCTTCGAGGATTGCGCCGATATGCTCCGCGCAGGCCGCTTCGTTGCCCGGCGGGTTCACCGTATCGAACCGCACCAGCTCCTGCGCCAGCGTGACGGGATCGAGCCGGCTCACTGGTTCAATTCCAGGCTTGCGTAGTGCTCCAGCACTTCCGGGTTGGCGAGCGCCTCCTTGTTCTTGATCTGGCGGCCGTGGATGATGTCGCGCACGGCGATTTCGGTGATCTTGCCGGACTTGGTCCGGGGGATGTCCGGCACTTGCACGATCTTCGCCGGGACATGGCGCGGCGTTGCGCCTTCGCGGATCTGGCGCTTGATCCGGTCGCGCAAGCCGTCGTCAAGCTCCATCCCCTCCCGAAGCACGACGAACAGCACAACGCGCACGTCATTGTCCCAATCCTGCCCGACGACGATCGATTCCCGGATTTCGGGAAGCTGCTCAACCTGCCGGTAAATCTCTGCCGTGCCGATACGCACGCCGCCGGGGTTGAGCGTCGCGTCTGAGCGGCCGAGGATGACGATGCCGCCATGCCCGGTCCACTGCGCAAAGTCGCCGTGATGCCAGATGTTCGGGAACCGGGCGAAATAGGCGTTGAAGTATTTTTCGCCCTCTGGATCGTTCCAGAAGCCCACCGGCATCGAGGTGAATGGCCGCGTGCACACCAGTTCGCCCTTTTCGCCGCGCACCGGGTTGCCGTCCTCGTCGAACACATCCACCGCCATGCCAAGGCCCGGCCCCTGAATTTCGCCGCTCCAGACCGGCTTGTGCGGATTGCCCAGCACGAAGCAGGAGACGATGTCCGTCCCGCCCGAGATCGAGGCAAGATGGATATCCGGCTTGATGGCGTCATAGACGTAATCGAAGCTCTCGGGCACCAGCGGCGAGCCGGTGGAGGCCATCGTGCGCAGCTTCGACAGGTCGTGCGTGTCGCGCGGACGCATATCGTTCTTCTTCAGCGCGTCGATGTATTTCGCGGAGGTGCCGAAGAACGTCATGCCCTCGGCCTGCGCATAGTCGAACAGCACATTGCCGTCCGGCGCGAAGGGCGAGCCGTCATAAAGCAGGATCGTCGCCTCGCGGGCGAGGCCGGCGACAAGCCAGTTCCACATCATCCAGCCGCAGGTGGTGAAGTAGAAGACGCGGTCTCCCGGCTTCACGTCGCAGTGCAGTGCGTGTTCCTTGACCTGCTGCAACAGAGCGCCGCCAGCCGCGTGGACGATGCATTTCGGCACGCCGGTCGTCCCCGACGAGAACATGATGTACACGGGGTGGTTGAACGGCATCCGGGCGAATTCAACCGTGCTGGGCACATGGGCGCTCATTGCATGCGCCCAGGCGTGGCCTTTGTCGACCATCTCTGCGGTGCGCCCGCTCTGATCCAGAAAGTCCGCGATCAGCACGAGTTCGAGGCTCGGCATCTGCGGCACGATCTCGGCGAGCTTGTCGCCGATTTCGAAGCGCTTGCCGTTGTAGTAGTAGCCATCGCAGGCGATCAGCACCTTCGGCTCGATCTGCCCGAAGCGGTCGAGCACACCCTTGACGCCGAAATCCGGCGAGCAGGAGGAGAACACCGCGCCCAGCGAGGCCGCCGCCAGCAGCCCAATAAGCGTCTCCGGCGCGTTCGGCATCATCGCCGCCACCCGGTCGCCCGCCACCACGCCCTGCGCGCGCAGCACCTGCTGAAGCTGGGAGACCTTGGCGTGCAGCTCGGCCCAGCTCATCCGGCGCTCCAGCTTGTCCTCGGCACGGAAGATGACCGCCGTCTCGTGATCGCTGCGGCGCAGCAGGTTCTCCGCGTAGTTCACCTGCGCGTTCGGGAAGAACTGCGCGCCCGGCATCTTGTCGCCGTCGACCAG
Organism: uncultured Hyphomicrobiaceae bacterium; assembly: GCA_964650735.1. GTDB lineage: Bacteria > Pseudomonadota > Alphaproteobacteria > Rhizobiales > Rhodomicrobiaceae > Dichotomicrobium. Next base: position 9,776 of record CAZYUT010000021.1, on the reverse strand, counting down.
ATAGGGCGGCGCGCCCTTGTCCCCGACAAAGCCGAGAAAGTCCCACAGCGCCGGCCAGAACACCGTCGGCGCGCGCACCGAAAAGTCATGCAAGTCATCGGTGTCGCGGAACGACGCGCCGTATTCGCGGCGCAGGAAATGCATGAATGCGGTGAGATTGCTGTTCGCAATCGCCTCCGGGTTGGGACGCCACAACGGCTCGCTCATTTTTCCGGCTCCCTGCAGTCGCTGGATGGCATGGCTACCACCTTAGCGAAAACGAGGCGGGAAAGGCTATGGGCTTTGCGCCGCGCGCCGGTCACGTTCGCCGGAATGCCGTGTGAGAGCGAGAAAAAATCAGGGGCACTGCCAGAATAAGCGGCAGTGCACCCTGAACCCCGCTGCGAGACTGCGCTGCGATGTGAAGCCTCGTGCACGCGGACGCCTCTATCCGCACGGTCCGACGAGCGCACACCGCAGCGCATACAGTTTTTGTACGATGAGCTTTCGCGCCATGACGCGAACAAGCTGTGTAGACCCTGCGCCTGTTTTCTGGCCATCGCAAGACGACGCCGCGCAAGAGGCAGCGTTTGCGCCATCGGCGGGGTGTTTGCGTACATCCATATGTTGTGTCCAGCAACCTGCGGACACCGAGACGGCGGCACGGCGCGCCCACTTCGGTGCGCGCCGCGATCCAGCTATGGCATGAAACAGCAATGGAATTGGATGAATGCTCGGCTGAAATGCGGCCTTCAGCGAGTTCGCTCCATTGCAAGCGGAAGTGGCATGGGGAGATGCGCAATGTTATCCAATGTGATTATTTTGTCACATGACAAGGCAAACAGGCTGGGGAAACTGATGCGCCACCGCCCAAGAACACGAAGCCATTGATTTATCATGATTCTTTTTGTCACTGAACTGTCAAAATGCTCGCGCGCAACGCCTTGACCGGGGTTGGCGGCACGAATTGATCAGGCGGCACCTGCGGTGTCGGCAGCCTGAGCCACTCAGCGAATCGCGCCTTGATCTCATCGCCGTGCTCGGCCCAAAAGGCTTGATCGAACCGGAGCGCGCCCTCTATATGGCGCGGCATGGTCGGCACGAACTCGGTCATGTCGAGGTCAATCTCGGCGTGCTGGCCGACGAGCGGCAGAGCGGATTGACGGACTGGTCCATACGGGAACCAGCGGGTAAGGCCTGCCTGGCGCTCGGGCAGCGACACGCGGCGCAACAGCTTCCTGGCCTCCCCGGGATTCGGCGCCGATCCGGGAATCGCCCAGTAGTTGAAGCGATAGATCTGCCCGTCCCAAAGAATGCGCAACCATTGCCGCGCGCGCACCGCGCTGGTGAACACGCGCCCGTTGAACGCGACGCCCATGACGACGTTGTCGATCCCCTCGGGGCCGGCATCCGCGAACGGCTCCAGCGCCTCTGCGGCATCATCCCACCAGACGATCGCGTGGCGGACAGCAGAGAGCCGGGCAAAGGCGCGATCTTGCCCGGCAGGGGTGGACAGCACGCTATAGACCTCCGACGGCGGCACGCCATCCGCCATCAGCGCCAGCTCCAGCACATAGGGCGCCTGACGCGGTAGCGCGCGCTTGCCGGGGAAACGCTGCAGTGCGAACAGGTCGGTGATTTTTTCTGGCGTCTCTCCGAAGTCCGCGCGCGAGTCGTGGACCACGACAGCTGACCACGCCGCGCTACCGGCCCCGCACGCCAACAGCGCTCCGGGCAGATAATCCGCTGCAGCCGGTTCGCCCTCCACGCTCGCGGGCAGTTCCGCCGGAGCGATCTCGGTCAGCCATCCGTCCTGACAGCCGCGCCGCGCGGTCTGTGCATCCAGCTCGATCAGATCCCAACCCTCGCTTTTCACCCGCGCGGCATCGAGGCGCTCCAACTCGCCGCCATGCGAGACAATCTCAAGCTTGTGCCGTGTTTCCTCCTGAAAGGGCGCGAAGAGCGCGCGCCGCTGGGCTGCAGTGTAGGCGCTGTCCCAGGTGGCGACGGAGAGCGTGATGTCCTCGGGGCGGCGCGCTGTCTGCCTCGGGGCATCCTGGCGCGGCTGGGCCACCGGCGCGGCTTCTTCTAGCGCCTGCCCAACAGGCTGAGCGGGCGCGGCATCGGCAGGCGCTTGCGCTGCCGGGGTCTGCGATGCGCCCGACGGTGCGGAGGCCTCGCCACCGCGGGATACCGAATCGTGCGGCGGCGCAGGATCGGCCAGGGCCAACCCGCCGCCCAAGCCCAGCGCAAAACACACCACCGCCGCCACACAACGCAAACCACGCTCGTACATACTCACGTCTCCGACGTTACCCGGCGATCCTGGCGCTACTCCCGCACGTCGCCGGATTGCAGATGGTCACTGCCACCACCAGGCGCTGCCTTCCACGCTGCCAACCGGCAGTTCCGAAATCTTGTAGCTCACCCATTGGCGCTGCAACGTCCCAGTGACATGGAGGCTTATTGTTTCGCCATCGAAAAGCGACCCAGCGTCATCGACCGCCGCCGTTACGCCGCTCGCCTCGCGGGGCGCGCGCGCTGCATCGAGCCGCCAATCGAGACTGTGCCGCGCCAGATCGGCGCGCCCGCGACCGCGAATGATCCAGCCATCCTGAAGGACTTCCAGCGGCTCCAGGCGCAGCTGGCCGCCGTGAAGCTCAAAAGTTGCGCGCATCATGTCATAGTCCGCGCGCTCTGGCGCCATTTCTATGGTCGCTGAAACATCTTCGCCGTTCCGGACATTCTGGCGCGCGGCCACCGCCATCGCGGCCACATCCAGCGCCATTTCGCCGCCCTGTATGGCCATGATCTGACCAGCGAGCCGCGCATCGCGCGCCGCCGCGCCAAGCGTCGCCCCCCCGCCGCCAATCGAGAATGAAAGGTCTGCAGACCCGCTGGCAAGCTGGGGTCCTTGGATCGCAGCGAGCAGCTGCGCCAGGTCGATTGCGCTTGCGTTGCCTCTCCCCGACAGACGGATCGCATCAGGCGCGAAGCGAACCGAGAACTGGCCGTGCATCATGCCTTCGAAAACCATCAGCTCGGCGATGTCGAGCGTGGCGGTCCCGTTGCCAACCGAGAGGAACGCAGCGGTTTCGCCAGTGGTCAGCCCATCGAACGCCAGGCTGTCGGCAGAAAAGCGCAGATCGGCGTCGAACGCCTCAAGCCAAGCCGCGAGGCGCGGCGCATCGACCGGGGCTGAGCCGTGCCGCTGGGTCCCAGCGTCGTCGACGAGAAGCGCCCCCCCGCCCGGGCCCGAAACCGAAACCCCGCTGAGGTCGATCGCGCTCAAGCCCAGCGTTCCCGACAGCTTTGGCCGTTCCCCGTCCAGCGCGAGACTGAGCAGCCCAGTGGCGCGTGTTCCGCCGGTTTCAAGATCGAGATTTTGCAGCGAGATCAGGTCGCCCGTGGCTTCCAGCGCCGCCGCCGCAGAGTAACGCGCGCGCGCCAAAGCTTCGCCGAGCGGCAGACCGAGCAACTCCGCCAAAACGCGCCACTGCGCATCTCGGACGTCCAGATTCCCGGTAAACCTGACGCCGTTGGCGCGAACGATCCGGCCGTCGATCACCAGCCTCCCAAGCGCGTCATTGCTGGCTGCGAGACGAACTGGCGCTTCGAGCGTCGGGCCAACAGGACGGAACGCGCCACGATCCAGGTCCACCTGGATGCGTCCCGCCTCGGTACTGAGGTTCAGATCCGCTGAGAACCCCTTTGGCGAGGTCCGCCTTTCGACAGTCACCTGCTGAAGCGGCGCATCCTTATCGGCCTCGGAAGCCGTGCCGATACGGGCATCGGATAACTTGATATACGCGAATGGCGCGTCCTGCACAGCTTCAGTGAAGCGCTCGAGCGTCTCGCCCTCGTCGAGAAGCAAAGTGCGCCACAGCCGCGCCGGAGTTGCGTTGGCAAAAGGCGCACGCAACTGGATGACGGGCCGCTTAACCCAAACTTTCGCGAAAACCACACGCCCGTGCAGCAATTCCCAGATATCAAGGCGCGCCGCCATTTCCTCGGCTGTTATGGCGTGCACATTGGAGAACCGCTCAGGCGACTCGATCCTGACGTCAGAAGCCTCGATCGTGAGTTCGAACAGGCTGGTCAGGCGCACATCCCCTTCCACGCGCAGATTGCCTCCCGCCCAGGCGGACAGCTTAGCGACCAACTGGTCGCGGACGGTGTGGCCATCGACGAGAGACGGAGCCGCTGCGCCTAGCAGCAACACGAAGGCGAGGATGACGCCTGCGCCGACAATAAAGCGTCGGATTACATGCATCCCGGTGCCGCCGTCTGGATTGCAATAACAGGGTGGTGAGGCTGACTGGACATTGATTTCGGCACTCTGCTGGGCTTTTCGGGAACCATGCGCCGGCGTGCGCACCTTAGCCGCGAGACCCTGATCTGGACAACCCTTAACCAACCGGCGATCCCGCGTGACGGCTCGTCACCAGAACGCGACGCTTGCGGATTCGGCGCGCGTCGCGCGTATGTGCACAGCGTTCACACGCCGGGCGACGGTCCCAAAACTAGATGTCGTGGCGTCCGGCCCACCGGGCACACGAAATTGACCGTCATGACATCCGCCGAAATGTCGGGGTCGGCAAGTCTTTCCGCCTGCTGTGGCTGCAGCGCCACAGTGCGCAACGCCGGCGGAGGCCGCGCGATCCGGCCGTCTGGTGCGAAAGCGCAGTCTTATTAAGGATTTGGGCGCTTTTGCAATCTTAGGTTGAGAATTCCGCACATGGCATCGACTATCGAAAACGCGCTCTGAATTCCAAACCGCCTTGACAGGAACGCACTCGGCAACAGAACTGCTGTCAGCCGTTTTTCGCAATAAAATCATGGCACTATAATCCTCCTCACCCAATTTTGCGATTCGGTTTTGCGCGTCACAATGCTGTCACAAAGCGCCCTCTGAAGGCCGATTTCGACAACGCTCAAAGGTTGCAATTTCCCATATTTTTGTTTAGACACGTAGCTTCCGAACGGGGGCTGACCCCTCCTGAGTGTGTATCCATATCGAGTATTGCGTATCGCCACTCCCGGCCGGCGGAAGCTGTTTTGTCGGCAACGGTAGGGGTGCGTCTTGAACAGTCTGGAATTTTTTGCAGTCTGCCGCGCCTGAAACGCATCAAACCGTAACCGCCGCACCATCGCGCGCGGAACGTTCGGTGCAATCGTCAGGCGCCGCGTAGACATCGTAACAGGAGGTCGACATGACTATCGCGCAAGGCCAGGCAACTCGGGCCAATCGGTCGCGTATACTCGGAAGCATTTTTGCACGCTCTCCTCGCGATACCTTTGCTTCTTGCGACGCGCGAGCGCATCCGCGCCACGAGCCATCATGCTCTCCCGCGCATCAGGACGCGCACGCACGCCCAACGGGCTGGCGGGACGTTGCCAAGCGTCACGCCCGCGAGACGCTGGCCGAGCGGATTTGCGCCCGGTTTTTCAGCCATTCTGCGCAGTCTGCCCGGGCCACAGCGGAAGCTGGGTTCGCATCTGCCGGACAACGCTTGCAGGCGTTGAGCGGCGAAGCCGACGCGTCGGCTGTCGGCCAGCAGAATCTGGCCGCAATCCTGGACGCCTCCGCATCAACGGCCGCGGCGGCCGTGGACGCAGAGCGTGATGCCGGTGCGATGCCGGCTCGAGCCGACATCACAAAAAAGGCCGCCTAGACGCCAAGAACGGCACTCAAGACCGTCAGCGTTGCAATGCGGAAAAGGCCGTCTCGAGGGCGCGAGGCGGGCAAGGGACAATTGCGCCGTGTCGTGACTGGACAACGGTGTGAACAGCGGGGGTTTATCGTGGAATTAGCAGCAGAAACAGGAGTCGGCGCGGCGCCCGCCGCTGGCCGGCATCAATCCGCCTTGATGGCGCAAAAGTGGCAGCGCATCCAGAAGCGGCTGCGGACCGAACTTGGCGAAGACGTGTTCACCAGTTGGTTTGGCCGGGTCGAGCTCGAGACGCTGGAGGCTGGCTGTCTTCAGGTCTCGGTTCCCACCAAATTCCTAAGCAAATGGTTGCGCTCGCATTATTCGGAGCATCTCCTGAAGTGTTGCAGCGCCGAGTTCGATCACGTCGAGCGGCTGGAATTCCGGGTGCGTCAGCCACACGACGCCGTGCGCGTCAACCAGCCGGCCGCTGCTGGCAATGCAGAGCGGCAACCGGCGCCCGCCGCGCAGCCTGCCGCCGTCAAACCCGCCGTCGACACGCGCACAGGCTGCGAAGGCTTCGAAGGCTCGCCACTCGACATGCGTTTCACCTTCGGCTCGTTCCTGGTCGGCAATGCCAACCGGCTCGCGCACGCGGCCGCGCTGCAAGTCGTCGACAGCGCTGGCGAACAGACGTCGCGCTACAATCCGCTTTACCTCCATGGCAGAGTGGGGCTCGGCAAGACTCATCTGCTCCACGCCATCGCTTGGGGCGTGAAACAGCGCAAACCGAATGCCAAGCTGCTCTATCTGACGGCTGAGCGCTTCATGTACAGCTTTGCGGAGGCGCTGCAGTCGCGCGGGGGGCCGGCCTATAAGGACCGGCTGCGCAACATCGACGTATTGCTGATCGACGACATGGAGTTCCTCCAGGGCCGCACCTTCCAGCAGGAGTTCTGCCACACCCTCAATTCGCTCATCGACGGCGGAAAACAGGTCGTCGTCGCGGCGGACTGCGTGCCGATGCAACTTGAAGGCTTCGATGCGCGGATGCGCTCGCGGCTGGCCGGCGGGCTGGTCGCAGAGCTTGGCGCGATGGACTATGACTTGCGCCACCAGATCCTGACGCGCCGCGTCAAGGACAAGGCAAATGAGGACCCTGGCTTCCAGATCCCCGCAGCAGTCATCGACTTCCTCGCTTCGGAGCTGACTGAAGGCGGCCGGGAACTGGAAGGCGCGATCACCCGCATTCACGCGGCCTACAAACTCACCGCCCAGCCGGTCACGCTGGAGACGGCGGAGCATATCATCGCCGACCTCGTGCGCGGCAAGGAACCGAAGCGCATAAAGATCGACGACATCCTGCGCGTCGTGACCAAGCA
>CAZYUT010000021.1:0-2664 GCA_964650735.1 uncultured Hyphomicrobiaceae bacterium | reverse complement strand
CTTGGGACAACCCGCGAAAACCTCTTGTCAAACCTGCCAGCAAGCGCGAAAGTTCGCGCCCCGCGCTGGCGCCGGTCGGCGGGCGCACCGGATGCGTGCACCGGCGTGGTGCGTCCGGCGGGTGCGCGCCAGATGCCGGTGAGTGAGGTCCAGGGGAACCAACCATGCGATTGGCGATCGAAAGGGCCGCTCTGCTCAAGGCCCTTCAGCATGTGACCAGCGTTGTCGAGCGGCGCGTCACCATCCCGATCCTGTCGAACGTGTATGTGGCCGCGCGTGAGGGCGTTTTGCGGCTCAAGGCCACCGATCTCGACATTGAAGTCAGTGAGACAATCGCTGCTGCGACCGATGCGCCGGGCGAGACGACGGTGTCCGCGCATATGCTGCACGATATCGTCCGCAAGCTGCCGGACGGCACGCAGGTCTCGCTGGCTATGGACGAAAGCGGCAGGCATGTGAATCTTTCGGCGGGGCCCGCGCGGTTCCAGCTCGCCTGCCTGCCGGGCGCAGATTTTCCGGATATAGCCTCTGACGAGATGACGCACAGTTTTGCGCTGCCGGCCGGGAGCTTGCGCAAGATGATTGAGCGCACCCGCTTCGCGATCTCGACAGAAGAAACGCGCTATTATCTGAACGGCATCTACTTCCACACAGTCACGGCGGACGACGGCGAAAAGCTCTGCGCGGTCGCCACGGACGGCCACCGGCTCGCCAAGACCGAATATCCGCTGCCCGAGGGCGCCAAGGGGATGCCTGGCGTCATCATTCCGCGCAAGACGGTGGCGGAAGTCTTCAAGCTCTTGGGTGATCGCAGCGCGCCGGTGCAGGTCCAGTTGTCGGGCGCGAAAATCCGTTTCGTGTTCGACTCGGGCGACGAAGACGACGCGCCAGGGCCGGAGAGCGTCGTGCTGACCTCCAAGCTGATCGACGGTACCTTCCCGGATTACGGCCGCGTCATCCCGCTGAATAACGACAAGGTGATGACGGTCGACCGCAACGCGTTCGCCTCGGCCACGGACCGTGTCTCGACCCTCTCCAGCGAAAAGGGCCGGGCCGTGAAGCTCAACATCGCGAACAACACGGTTACGCTTTCGGTCAACAACCCGGACGCCGGCTCGGCTGAAGAGGAGATTCCGGTCGAATACAAGGGCGATGCACTGGAAATCGGCTTCAATGCTCGCTATCTCCTGGATATCTGCGCGCAAATCGAAAGCGACAATGCCGTTTTCCGGCTGGCCGACGCGAGCGCGCCCACGCTGGTGACAGACGCGAGCGATGACGCCGCGCTCTATGTCCTGATGCCGATGCGGGTCTGATCAGGGCGGCCGGCCAAGTGCGGCGCACCGTGCAGCGCGCGTTTTGCAGGAGATCGCCAGCTTGACACCCCCAGGCCGCATGTCCGGCGCCTTGGACGCTCGACCGCACGCCTATCAGAGCGCGCAGACGCCGCACGCCTGGCTGTCGCGGCTGGACGTGACGGCTTTTCGCAATTATGCCTCCGCGAATTTGAGCCTCGGGCCGGAGCCGGTTGTGCTCACAGGCCAAAATGGCGCGGGCAAAACCAACATTCTCGAAGCGGTATCGCTCCTCTCGCATGGCCGCGGCCTGCGCAGCGCGCCGTTTTCTGAACTGTGCCGCTACGGCGCGCCGGGGACGGGCTGGACAGTCAGCGGCCGGCTCAATCTCGGCAACACGGAAACGCGCATCGGCACGGGCATCCGACCGGCATCGGACGATGGCCGCGCGGCGCGCGCCGTGCGCATCAATGGCGCGCCGGCCCAGCCAGGGACGCTCGCGGAGTATGTACGCATGGTCTGGCTGACGCCTGCGCTCTATACGTTGTTCACCGGCGCGGCATCGGAGCGGCGGCGGTTTCTGGAACGCGTGATCATCAGCCTAGACCCGCACCACCGGCGGCTGAGCGCCCAATTCGAGCGCGCCATGCGCCAGCGCAATCGCCTGCTGGAAATCGGGGGCGAATCCAGCCTGCTCGACGCGTTGGAATTGCAGATGGCTGAGGCAGGCGTGGCAATTGCCGCTGCCCGGCGTGATGCGCTCGCCCAGCTCTGGGCGGTGATCGCGCGCAAATGGCCGCAAGGAGCGAACGCGGCCTTCCCGGCGGCCAAGCTGGAGCTTGACGGGCGGCTGGAAAACGCGCTGGACGGCGCCGCGGCGGTGGACGTCGAGGACGCCTATGCGCGCGAACTGGCCGCCTATCGCGACCGCGACCGCGCGGCGAAGCGCACGACTCTCGGCCCGCATCGCAGCGACCTGATCGTGACGCATGCGCCGAAGGGCCTGCCCGCGCGCATCTGCTCGACGGGTGAGCAAAAGGCGCTGCTGGTCGGGCTGGTGCTGGCCCATGCCGAGCTGGTGCGCTTGGTCTCGGGCGCCGCGCCGCTGATCCTGCTTGACGAGATTGCAGCGCATCTCGACGCCGAGCGCAGGGCGGCGATGTTCGCCGAGATCGGGGCGCTTTCCGCGCAAGCCTGGATGACCGGCACCGACCGCACGGTCTTCGCCCCGATGGACGGCAAGGCAAACTTTTTTGTGGTTGATCAAGGCGTCATCTCACCTGAATAGCGGACGATGTGCTAAGCTTACTCTTGTGAGCAAGCCAGCCGAACCGCACCGAACGGACACGCAAAAAGGGAAGAAAACGAA
>CAZYUT010000020.1:0-24238 GCA_964650735.1 uncultured Hyphomicrobiaceae bacterium | reverse complement strand
CAGCGACCGGGCGCTTCAGGATGTGCGCGAAAAGGTCGATATCGCCAAGTCGGAGCTGCCCGCCGATGCGGAGGAGCCGCGCGTTCAGGAGGTGAACGTCGCGCTGTTCCCTGTGTTGACGGCGGTGCTGTCGGGCAGCGTGCCCGAACGCACGCTTGTCGAGTTGTCGCGACAGGTCAAGGACCGTCTGGAGGCATTGCCGGGCGTCCTGGAGGTCGATATCGGCGGCAGCCGGGAAGATGTCGTCGAGGTGCTGCTCGACCCCACGACAATGGAAACGTATGACCTTTCCTACGAGGAAGTCATCCGGCGCATCTCGAACAACAATCAGCTGGTCGCCGCTGGAAACCTCGATACCGGCGCGGGCCGAATCGCAGTGAAAGTCCCCGGCGTCGTCGAGAGTTTCACTGAAGTCCGCGAGATGCCTATCAAGGTCGATGGCAACCGGGTCGTCACCGTCGGCGATGTCGGCGTCGTGCGCCGCACCTACAAGGATCCTGACGGCTTTGCACGGGTTGGCGGCCAGCCAGCGCTCGCGTTGGAAATCAAGAAGCGCGTCGGCGCGAACATCATCGAGACGATCGCGCAGTCCCAGGCCGTGATCGAGCAGATGCGCCGGAACTGGCCTGCCGGGGTCGAGGTCGCCTATCTGCAAGACAAGTCCGAGACGGTCCGCACCTTGCTCGGCGATCTGGAGAACAATGTCATCACGGCGATCGTTCTAGTGATGATCGTAGTGATCGCCGCGCTCGGATTGCGCTCGGCGCTGCTTGTTGGCATCGCCATTCCGGGCGCATTCCTCGCCGGCATCCTCGTGCTCGACGCCATGGGCATGACGCTCAATATCGTGGTGTTGTTCAGCCTCATCATGGTTGTCGGGATGCTCGTCGACGGCGCGATCGTGGTCGTCGAACTGGCTGACCGGAAGATGGACGAAGGCGAACCGCGCGCCGCCGCCTTTGCCGCCGCCGCCAAGCGGATGTTCTGGCCCGTCACAGCCGGTATCGCCACGACGGTCGCCGTGTTCTTCCCGCTGCTGTTCTGGCCGGGCGTCGTCGGCCAGTTCATGCAATATCTGCCCATCACGCTGATCGTGACGCTCGTCGCATCGCTCGTTATGGCGCTTGTGTTCATCCCGGTCATCGGGACGGTTCTGCCTGGGGCGGGGCGTTCAAGCCGGGATCAGGTCATCGCAGCCGCCGAAGGCGGAGATCTCCGTCAGCTTGGCGGTTTCACGGGTTGGTATGTGAACGCGCTGCGCGCCGCCGCGCTGCGCCCCGGCTCCACCATCACGGCCGTGATCGGCGTCGTGATCGGCGCTTACGCGCTCTACGGCGCCTACGGCAAGGGCATCGAATTCTTCCCGAGCGTGGAACCCGACTTCGCGCAGGTGCAAATTCAGGCGCGCGGCAACCTCTCGGTTCATGAACGCGACGACATTGTGCGCCGGGTCGAGGAACGGCTTCTCGGCAACCCGGCCTTCGAGAGCGTCTATGCGCGGACGATCGCGGGCAGCCAGGCGCAGCGCAACATGGCCGAGGACGTGATCGGCGTGATTCAGCTCGAACTGACGGAATGGGACACGCGCCCGCCAGCAGCCGAGGTGCTCGGCGAAGTCCGCGCCAACCTGGCTGATATCGCCGGCGTCAATATTCAGGTCCGCGAACAAGAGGGCGGGCCGACCGAGGGCAAGCCGGTTCAGATCGAACTGACCACGCAGACCCTGGACCAGTTGCCCGAGGCGGTGGCGCGCGTGCGCGAGGCCATGGAACAGGTCGGCGGGTTCGTCGATGTCAATGATACGCGGCCGCTGCCGGGCGTCGAGTGGCGGCTGAAGGTCGACCGGGCCGAGGCGGCGCGCTACGGCGCGGACATCGCGCTGCTCGGCAATGCCGTGCAGATGGTCACCAATGGCGTCAAGGTCGCCGAATACCAGCCAGACGACTCCGATGAGGAGGTCGAAATCCGCGTGCGTTTCCCCTTCGGCGCGCGCAGCCTCGAACAGCTCGACCAGCTCATGGTGCCGACCGCAAGCGGCCAGGTGCCGATCAGTAATTTCGTCAGGTTTGAACCGGCTCCGAAAACCGGCACGATCGAGCGCGTGGATGCAGAGCGGGTAATGACGGTCGAGGCCGATGTCGCCGAAGGGCTCCTCGTCGACACGCAGGTGCAAAAGCTGCGCGCTGCGCTCCAGAACGTCTCGTTTCCAGACGGCACCGAAGTGAGGTTCAAGGGCGAGAACGAAGATATCGCCGAGACCATGGACTTCCTGACGAAGGCGTTCATCGGCGCGATAGGCCTGATGCTGATCCTGCTGGTCACCCAGTTCAACAGCATCTTCCAGGCGCTCCTCGTCATGAGCGCGATCGTGCTGTCCACGGCTGGCGTGTTGCTTGGGCTGCTCATCCGCGGCGAGCCATTTGGGATCGTCATGGCCGGGATCGGCGTGATCGCGCTGGCGGGCATCGTCGTCAACAACAACATCGTGCTTATCGACACCTACAACGACCTGCGGCGCCGTGCCGGGCTGGAGCCGCTGGAGGCCGCGCTGCGCACCGGGGCTCAGCGTCTGCGGCCTGTCGTGCTGACGACGGTCACGACCGTGCTCGGCCTGATGCCGATGGTGATGGCCATGAACGTGGACATGATCGGGCGGGAGATCGCTTTCGGCGCGCCTTCGACACAGTGGTGGACCCAGCTCTCCGCCGCAATCGCCGGCGGCCTGGTCTTCGCGACCATCCTGACGCTGATCCTGACCCCGACGCTGCTCGTGGCCGGAGAGCGGATAAGCGCGCGGCTGCGCCGGTGGCGCTTCGGTTCGCGCGCGGAACAGCCTGCCTGACGCGTTCGCCCGGGCGGAATAGACCAAGGTTGGCAGGAAGGCTTGGAGCGGGTGATCGGGATCGAACCGACGACATCGAGCTTGGGAAGCTCGCGTTCTACCACTGAACTACACCCGCTTAGTGTATGCATAGTATCAGCGCCATTGATCGGACGTCCAGTACCTCGCGCGCACGCCTGCCAGCAATTCCCCGGTGTTGAGCGCCGCGCCCGTACACTCAGGCTTCCGCCGCCTTGAGCCTGCCATTGCGTCGGGGTATCGTGGCCGCGCAGTTGACGTGGGGCGGGCATGGCGGCAAACGACAGACAGGCGCGGGAAAACGGGACGCCATGGCGGGCTGCGCTCGCTTGGGCGGTTGTCATGACAGCAGTGCTGATCGCAGCTGGGCAGTTGCGGTTGCTGCCAAGCGCGCCGGACCAGTGGACCTATGACTGGCGGACCTATTTCCTCGCGGATCAGCCTGCCCGGCCGCGCCAGGACATCGCCGTCGTCGTGATCGGCGAGGACAGCCTCGCCCAATACCCGACCATCTCGCCGCTCGACCGCGGGCTGCTCGCCGCGCTGGTGCGCGCGCTGGATGAGGCCGGAGCGCGGGTGATCGGCCTCGACATCATCTTCGAGCGCGAGACCGATCCGGCGCAGACCGACGCGCTGATTTCGGCGATCCGCCAGGCGCGCACGCCCGTCGTTCTCGGCGCGATTGACGAGTCCGTTTCTGGCATCCGGCCGGAGCAGCTTGCCTTTCAGCAGGAATTTCTGCGCCGCGCGGGGCGGCCGGCCGGGCATATCCTTATCCAGCGCGAACCGACTGGCCTGAGCATCAGCGACGGCGTTGTCCGCTATCTGCCCGGGCCGCTGGCGAGCATGCCCAGCATGGCCGAGAGAATTGCTCGCGCAAGCGGCTGGGGTGGCGAGCCGCCCGATGGCTTTATCGCCTGGCAGAGGCCACCCGCGCAGGGCGGCGCGAGCCTGTTTCCAGCACTTGCCGTGCCGATGCATGCGCCCGGCAGCCCTGATGATGAAATCCTGCCCGAGAGCTGGCGCGCTGCCTTCGCCGACCGGATTGTACTGATCGGCGGCGACCTGTTCGACCGCGACCAGCATTTCACCCCCTTCTCGGTGGCAGACGGCGCAAAGATGCCCGGCGTGTTCATCCATGCGCAGATGATCGCGCAGTTGCTCGACGGGCGCTCGCTTCGCGAAACGCCAATATTTGCTGAGGCGGCCGCGGTCTTCTTGCTGGTGCTGTTCGGCTTCTGGTTGTCCTGGCGCTGGCGGATCAAGCGCTTCGACCTCGCGATCTCCGTGATCGGTATTGGTGTCCTGATTGTCACAGGCGCGATACTGTTTGCGGTCTATGCTCTGGTTATTCCATCGGCGAGCCTGTTCTTTGGCTGGCTGGCGGGTGTTTGGGGCGGGCATTACAGCCCGTGGATGCTGCGCAAGTTCGGTGCGGCGGACAGGGAAATCGAGGCGACAGAATGAATATCCTGAGATTGAGCGTGGCAGCGCTCGCGACGGCCGCTTTACTGAACAGCGCTCCCGCACTAGCCGATTACGAAGTGATCGAGTCCACGGTTGCCGGCCTGCCGCGCGGGGCGGCGGTGGCAGAAGGCGCAGCGATCGCGATCCCGGAGGGCGGGCGGGTCAAGCTGCTGCGCACCGGCGAAGGCACCACCCACGATCTAGAAGGCCCGTATCAGGGAACCGTGGAGGATTACGAGGCCACCGCCGACTGCCCCTGGTACAAAAAGGTCACGGTGGGCTGCAACGGCGAATCGGCGCCCATCGGCATCCGCAGCACGCCAAGCCCGGACCGATGATCCGCGTTCGGGCCATGCCGAACCGCTATTCCAAGTCGCGGCAATACTGCTGGATGTAATCACCAGCCGTCTGGCGGCGCGGACGCAGGATGTCCATCGGCGCTTCTTTCGCCACGCGGATGATGCATTTCTGCAAGTCGACGTCGCGCAGCACCGCAATGATGTGGTCAAGCCCCAGCCCGATGAACTGCCAAATGGCGAATTCGCTCGGACGGGTCTGCGCCAGCCGTCCGCTGATATAGCGCGACAGGTCGCGCAGCCGGTCCTCGGTGAGCGGGTGGGTGGCGCGCTGCTGCAAGTAATCCTGCCAGTCGCCGGGCGTTGCAAACTCGCCGCGCGTCGGCAGGCTGTAGAATTGCGCCTGGAAGAACATCACCGCGCCCAGCGGCGGCGTGCCGGTGCGCGCCAGCACGTCCAGCGCGAAGCGGTCTGATTGCGTCTCGTCGCGCCGGGCCTGCTCCCGCGTGATCTGGTTGTATCCCTTGTGCTCGAACAGAATGTGCCCAAGCTCATGCACCAGGATGAAGGCCATTGCCTCATTACGGAAGGCAAGCGACAACGTGTCGACCTGGGGGTCCTTCCAGGCTTCTTCGGGGATGCCCAGCGCCTCCAGCAGCGGCGGATATTGGGCGCCGGGAAAGTCCTGCTTGTCGCGGTGCTGGAGCATGGCGAAGTATAGGTCAACCGTGCTCAGGCTGTAGCCGTTTGCATAAAGCCAGGCATAAGCGGTCGCCAGATCCTCCAGCACCTTCAGCGACAGCATGGGCATCACCACGACCGCGCGGCCCTGATGGGACACGGCGTAGAAGTTCAGGAAATAGTCGCCCTGGCGCGGCTCTGGAAAGAACAGCACGACATCTTTCAGCTTCTCGCGCTCCGCATCGGTCAGCGTCGGCTTGATAATGTCAAATAGCTGCCGGACCCGGCCACCCAGCCGCTCGCCGTCCTGCTTGAGTTCGGCCAATGGATATGCGTCGGTCAAGTCGCGCGCGGCAGCGCCGTTCGGCTGAAACGCGATCGCGGCAAGCGCCACGACCAGAATGCGGACATACGTCATCGCGATCCCTCCCATGGTCCCCGGCCGTTCTCATCTCCCGCATCTCCGGCCGAAAAAAGGCGTCAGTCTTGTGTTTCGGCCGGCCTTGTATCCGGCTCGTGCCAGTCATGCGCCATGACGCGGAGGATGGTCTGCAACCGTTTGAACATCGTGATGGTCTGGGGGTCCATGTCCTCGACCGGCCCGGCGATGTCGAGCACCACGTTGACGGCGCGATAACGCTCGACATCGTCCTTGAGCAGGTGGGGCAGCGAGGCCATCGCCTCGTCGGGGGCGAACTTCACGATCAGCGTCTGCTCGTAGATAAGGTCGGCGCGCTCCTCCGGGCTCATGGTATCGAAGGGCGGCCGGCTGTGGATCATCTGGTTCGACCGCTCCAGCCGGTCCCGCCGCACCGCGCCGCGCGCCTGCGCAAGCAAAAGCAACATGCGGATGATGGCTTCCTTGTAGCCGCCCTCGCCGGCCTTCTCGATAGCCTCTTTGACCTCTGGGAACTGCAGGATTTCGTGGCTCACGAGGCTTGGCAGCTCTTGCTCGGCGACCGCTTTCATCCACGGCGTCCCGTAGAGTGTGTGGAATGCCATTTCGGCCAGCGCGTCGCGCGTGTCGCGGAATAGATCGAAAGCATGCTCGACGAGATCGGCCTGCAGCCGCTCCATTTGCACGAACGGGTTGTCGTCGCTGGCGGCGTTCCGGTTCTCCCGCGTCTTCGCGGCCCAATTCCCGACGCCTGCGAGCAGCGGGTTCTGGTCGGACAAGAGATAGCGTTGCTGCCGCATCGGGTTCAGCGTGGTGAACGCTTCGGCCACCTCATCGGTCACCATCGCGCGTATGGCCGGGCGCATGGTGATCTCGTAGGTGCGCGTTGACCATTCGGATACCTTGGCCACCGCGGCAAACTCCGCCTCCTCTTCGCGGCCGTCATCGAAGTTGAGGATATCGTCGATCGTCCGCGCCTCGAACGAGACCTCGGGTACGCCGGCGTCGCCGTCGGTGATTTGCATCTCGTATAGGCCCGGCGCGAGCGCCTCGATCATCTGCAGCACGGAGGTAATTTCTTTGTGCTGGCGCGCAGCGACCTTGCCGGAGACGAAGATGCCCAGATGTCCCACGCTGTCGTGCAGCGTATAGATGATGACATGCCCGCGCGCCTGGATTTCGTTTACCGACTCGTAGAGATCGGGGATCCAGTTCAGCGCCTGTTGCGGCGGGGTGATGTTGTCGCCGTGTGAGGCGAACACGACCACTGGGGCCTTGATCTTGGTCAAATCCACGCGCGTGCCATCATCCAGGATCGCCTTGCCGCGCGTCAGCTTGTTGCCGATAAACAGATTCTCGACGATCCAGCGGATTTCGGCTTCGTTCATGAAGTAGAAACCGGACCACCAGTTCTCGAACTCCAGGAATTTTTCCGACTCGCGATCGACCTGCGCGAACACGTCATAATACTTGCGCCACCACGTCTTGCCGGGGTTGAGCTGCTCGAAATTCAGCACCAGGCCGGCGCCGTCGAATTTGCCCTTGCCGAGATCGGCGGCCAGCAGCGCCGGCGTCGCGCCGCCGACCAGCCCGCCGAGATACCGGAACGGGTTCTTGCCAACCTCGCCAGCCCAGTAAGACAGCGGCGCGCCCGCGATTACGATCGGGCCGGCCAGACCGGGATGCGTCGCCGCCAGGATCATGGCCGCCCAGCCGCCTTGACAATTGCCGGTGACAAGGGGCGGTTGTGCATGCGGATGACGAGCGTGGACTTCTTCGAGGAACTTCGCCTCGGCGTGGCAGACATCAGCGAGCGTCTGGCCCGGCTCCGGATCGGGATAGAAGATGAAGAAATAGACCGGATGGCCGTTGTTCAGCGCGACGCCGACTTCCGATTCCGCCTTGAAGCCGCCGATACCGCTGCCGTGACCCGCGCGCGGGTCAATAATGACGAAAGGACGGCTGTCGGGCCGGGTTGGCGGGTAGCCCTCTGGCGGGTGAATGCGCACGAGCGCGTAGTTGACCGGCCGGTCCAGCTGGCGGCCGTCAACCAGGATCTCGTAGTCGAAAACGAGAACCGGCTTGAAGCCCTCCTTCTCGCGCTCGATGTAGGAATTGCCGCGCCGGCGCAGCGTGTCCAGGTAAAGCACCCAGCGCTCGAAACTGTCCTTCAGGTAATCCTGAAACTGGGTAGCGGTTTTTTCGCTGTGCAGCGCAGGCGCGAGCCCGGCGAACTGCTGCATGGTCTCGCTGAGCGCCGTCCAATAGCTCTCGCTGATGCGCGCGGCATGGTGCTGAGCGAGCGTGCCTAACAACGCGGCCTGCGTGTTAGCCTGCTTCAGGCCTTCTTTTACAGCGCTTGCTGTCTCATGTCCGGGCCGGGACTCATCTTCGCTCATCGCGCCACCCTATGCATAACACTCTCGGATGACGAGCGTAGCGCATGTCTATGACAGTTCGGCGAAGGCAGCCGCGCGCGACCTCGCTCACCAGCCAATCCGCAGGCGCGAGAAAGCTGGCCGCCACGCGAGAGCGGTGTCGGCCAGCCACGATCAGAACAGGACGGACAAACTAAAACCTTACCGCAACGCCAAATCAGTAGGCCCCGGTGACCTTGGCGAATTGCGCTGCGCAGCTCGGGTTCAGCTTCGGCCGGTTGCGGTCCAGACATCGAAAGATGCGGCCCTCGCCAGGCGCGACATGAGAGCATAGGCGGTAGGCGTCCACGCGGCACACATGGATTGCGCGCACGACCTGAACAGCCCTGTAGCATACCGGATTCAGCCGGTATTCGTTGCGGCGCAAGCAACGAATGATGCGCCCGCCGCCGGCCGTGACATAGGGGCAGAAGCGGTCAAGGTCATAAGCGCAGGCAGCGCGCGCCTCTTCCACATAATAGCCGCCATAGGGCTGCGCGGAACCGCTAACCGGCAGAAGCCCAAGCAGGGCTGCGGCAAAGAATAGTCTCCACTTAATCATCGGTCTCTCCTCAGGTGGTCCTCGGCATTACTGGCTGGCAGTGGTAGCGAGCGTTTCGGCGCACGGACCGCTCAACTGATCGCGGTGGGCAAGCAGGCAGCTCTGCATCTGCCCGCCGCCCGGCTCCACATCGGCGCAAAACTCTTGAACGTCTGGCACGCAACTCATGCCAGCCGTGACCAACGCCGCGCAGTCCGGCGAGATCTGGTCGATGACTTCGTTCAGGCAGTTCATGATCCGGCCACCGCCGGGCATCACGAAACTGCAGTGCTGGAAATAATCGCCCTGGCACGCGGCCATCATTGTCGCGCGGTCAATGGTTTGAGCTTGCGCCCCGGCGGCGCCGGCCATCAGCGTGGCAAGAATGAAGGCGGTCACGGTTTTCACGATCTCTCTCCTTTTTCGTGATGTGTAAGGCTTCCAGGCGGGCCGAACAGCGTGCGCCACACATCGCGGACGCTGCGCGCCCGGCGCAGATCGGCGGCCATTTGCAGCCATTCGCGGAACACGACATATAGCGGGTTTTGCGACTTGAGCGGCTCGGTCAGGCCGTAGCGCAGCGGCTCGTCCCGCGGCGGCGTGGCAAAAGTGCCGAATACCCGGTCGAAGATGATCAGAAAACCGCCGAAATTCTTGTCGAGACAAGAGCCGTTTGAGGCGTGATGCACGCTGTGGTGGCGCGGGGTATTCAGCACCCATTCCAGCGGGCCAAGCCGCGGCGCCAGTTCGGTGTGCAGGAAAAACTGATACATGAGGTTCAACGCGAGCATCGCGATCACCGCGAGCGGGTGAAAGCCAATCCAGACCAGCGGCAGGAAGAACAGGAAGTTGCCGGAAATCAGGCCGGTCCAGCCGAGGCGTATGCCAGCGGTGAAGTTGAGCCTGGTCGGCGAATGATGGACCGAATGCGTCGCCCATAGCCAGCGGACAGTGTGCGCGGCGCGGTGCATCCAGTAGTAGAAAAACTCCAGCCCGAGGAAGAGGCCAAGCAGCGCCCAGAAGCTGTCCAAAGGAATGTCGAACACCCGGTGCTCGTAGACGAAGATGTAGGGAACCGCGACCACGCCAGCCAGCAATCCGCGGATCAGGCTATTGCCGATCGCAATGACCAGCGAAGATGCGGTCTCGGCTGCGTCGTGAACCTCGCGGCGCAGGCGGCGCGCAACGATGAACTCCAGCGCCATGAAGGCCAGCGCGGTCGCAAGGAACAGCCCGCGATACTCGGCCGGCACCACGCCCGTCAGTCCATCAAACATCGCAAAGCCTCCGAAAGGGCGGTGGCGCCGCCGAACGGGGAGAGAGGAGCGGCGCCACCTATCGCTCCGAGGTTGAGGGGGAGAGCGATCTCAGGGCACTGAGGGATTAGTAGTTGATCGTCGTGTCACGACGGACGGTGTTGCCAGCAGGGCCAGTGCGCGAGCGCTGGATGTTGCACCCTTCGCCGTCGCACGAGCCGCTCGCGCCGAGCGTCGCGGTGTTGCCGGCCGGGCCGGTAATCGTGCGGTTGCGGGTCCAGCCGCCGTCTCCAGTCCGCTGAGCATTGCCCTGGGTGTGAACCTGGTTGCCGGCCGGGCCGGTGATCGTGGAGCGGCGCTCCCATGCATCGGCGTCGGCGGCGAAAGCGGTCGCGGCAAGGAATGCACCGGCGGTCAGAGCCATGATCTTCTTCATCGTCAGTCTCCTTTGGTTGGTGTTCGTGAACCTGTTGACGAGATGCAGACTGCGGCTTCGGTGTCGCTGGCATATGCCGCCGGAGAAACGATTTGGAGCGATTGGTCGCGCCTGGGTAACCGATTGTAACAATCGGCAAGCGCGCTTGCGCCCCGCACCGCTGCGCGTATTGTTTCACGCATGAGCGAGATAAACGGCGCCTGCGTGCTTATCGTCGAGGACGACGCGGAAATCAGCCGCCTGGTTCAGGACCTTCTGAACCGGGAGGGGTTCGATGTGCGCGCTGCGGAAAACGCGGACGAGATGGCCGAGGCGATGACCGCCGCCCCGCCCGACCTCATCATTCTCGATCTGATGTTGCCCGGAGAGGACGGCCTTTCGATCTGCCGGCGGCTGCGCGCGAGCAGCGCCGTCCCGATCCTGATGCTCACCGCCAAGAATGACGACATCGACCGCGTTGTGGGCCTCGAAATGGGCGCGGACGATTATCTCGCCAAACCGTTCAACCCGCGCGAGCTATTGGCGCGGGTGCGCGCCATCCTGCGGCGGACGCAAGGCGGCGCCACGGTGGCGACCGAGAACCGCCGCTTTGGCTTCGACCGCTTCATCATGGACATCGATGCCCGGATGCTTCACACCAGCGACGGCGAGCATGTGCCTTTGACGAGCGCGGAATTCGACCTGCTCGCCTGCTTCGTGCAGCGCCCGCGCCGCGTGCTCTCGCGCGATCAGCTTCTCGACTGGACGCGCGGGCGCGAGGCCGACCCTTTCGACCGGACCATCGACATGTCGGTGTCGCGGCTGCGCAAGAAACTGCACGCCCATGCGCCGGAGGCCGATTTCATCACCACGGTGCGCAACAACGGCTATCTGTTCGTGCCGGCCGTCAAGAAGCTGTCCTAAATGCTGCGTTTCGGTTTCGTCACGCGCCTTGCGCTGATCTTCATCCTCAGCCTGATCGTGCTGCAGATCTTCGTCGTTGCACTTTTCTACGCCGATCGCGGACAGGCCACCGGGGAAAACTTCCGCTTGCCGCTGCCCGATCAGGTCGCCGCCATGGTGGAGTTGCTCGAAAGCGCGCCGGAAGAGCGTCGCGACCTCATCCTGCGCTCGGTCAACACGCCGCGCTTCAGCGTGCGCGTGGTCGCTGAGGCCGAAGAGGCTGCGCCCAGGAACTGGCAGAAATCGGAATTGGCGGAGCGGATTCTTCGCCGGTATCTCATCGCCCTTGGCTCCAGGCAGGTCACCGTGCTGCTGGAGACGGCTGGGCCAAGCTGGCTGTTTCCGCGCACCTTGGCGTTCATTTTGCCAGCAGCCTCGGCGATTTACATCGAGTTGAAGACTGGAGAAGTGCTGGTCGTCGAGAGCCAGAACGTCCTGTCCATCGCCCTGCTGGGCCAGCCGCCCGGTTTCTGGGCCAGCGTGGTCGGCTTCGGCATCGCGATCCTGACGATCCTGCTGATCCGGCGCGAGGCCCGGCCGCTGCGGATGCTGGCGCGCGCGGCGGACAATATCGACCTGTCGGGCAAGGCCCAGCCGCTGCCCGACGCGCCGGGCAGCGCTTCGGAAATCCGCCGGGTGATTGCCGCATTCAACCGTCTGCAGGGCCGGATCGCCAGCCTGATCGCCGCGCGCATGGCGATCGTCGGCGGCATCTCCCACGACCTGCGGACCTATGCGACCCGCCTGCGCCTGCGCGCCGAAGCGATCCCCGAAGAGGCTGAACGTGCGAAGGCCGTGCGCGACATTGACGACATGATCGGCCTGCTGGACGACGCCATGCTGGCGATCTCCGAGGGCACCAGCAACCATCAGGAGGAACTCGTCGACCTGGCCGAGATCGTGACCTGCGAGGTCGAGGACCGGCAGAGCGCGGGTAGTCCTGTGACGCTGGACACGAGCCTGAATGATGCACAGCCGTTGGTGCTAGGCCATAGCCGGGGTCTGCGCAGGCTCGTTGCGAACGTTGTCGACAACGCAATCAAATATGGCGGCGAGGCGCGCGTGGATTTAAGCGCGCGCGGCCGCTGGCTGTTGGTCGTCGTCGATGACCGGGGGCCGGGCATCCCGGCGGACCAGCGCGAGGCCGTGCTGGAACCGTTCGTGCGGCTCGACCCGTCGCGCAACCGGGCAACGGGCGGCGCTGGCCTTGGGCTGACGATCGCGAAGAAGGTCGTGGAAACGCATCAAGGGCGGCTGGTCCTGACCGACGCGCCAGGCGGCGGCGCCCGTGTGCTCATCGCGCTGCCCGCCTTCTCGGTTTGATGCGCGCGCCGCGTCCCTTCCAACCGCGAGGCAACCGAAGACTGAACCGGCGTCCCAACCCAGCGCGACGCGCGAAGGCGGCGTTTCGATGCTAGGCGGCAACGTTCGGATCGCCGGACAAGCAGACGCCGAACCGTTCTGATTTCCGAACGCCGAAAGCGTGCGTAAACCCTTTTTCTCATGAGAATCAGGCTCTTGAGATATTGGCACAGGGCTTGCTCCAACAGTGCGATGAACTGGATTGCGCTGTTTCGGAGGTAACATGCCGCCACTTGTCGTGCTTGGGCTATCCGCGGTCGGGACCGTGCTCGCCATCTCGCTCGCGTCAGTGAATGGCCGCGCCGCGGGCTGGCTCGCGGCGCTGCTGCCTGCGGCCCTGTTCGCCGGTCTGGCCACCCATCTACCGGAGATTGCAGCGGGCGCGACTGTGGTTCAAAGCATCGCCTGGGTGCCGGCTCTGGGCATTGAAATCGTCCTCCGGCTGGACGGCTTCAGCCTCATGTTCGCGCTGCTGATAACGGGGATCGGCGCGCTGGTTGCGGTCTACGCAGGCGCATACTTCGCCGACGCGAAGCCTGCCGATCGCACCTATTTCCTCGTGCTGATCCTGTTGTTCATGACCGCGATGCTGGGCACGGTGCTGGCCGACAATCTGATTGTGATGTTCGTCTTCTGGGAGATGACCAGTCTGGTCTCGTTCTTCCTGATTGGGTTCAAGCCCGAGACCCGCGCGGCGCGCGATGCGGCGCTGCAATCGCTGCTGGTCACAGCAGGCGGCGGCCTGGCGCTACTGGCTGGCATTCTCCTGCTCGGGATCGCGGCGGGAACATTCAGCTTTTCCGGCGTTCTGGCGAGCAGCGAAACCGTCATAGCCAGCCCGTTGTTCCCGGCGATCATCGTGTGCGTGCTCCTGGGCGCGATCACCAAGTCAGCCCAGTGGCCGTTCCATTTCTGGCTGCCCAACGCCATGCAGGCGCCTACGCCGGCGAGCGCCTATCTCCACTCCGCCACGATGGTCAAGCTCGGCGTCTATCTCCTGGCGCGCTTCGATCAGGCTTTCAGCGCCGAGCCGTTGTTCTACATACCGCTGCTGGCGCTGGGTGGCATAACCATGCTGGTCGCTGCCCTGCAAGCTCTGCGCAGCGAGGGCTTCAAGGCCGTGCTCGCCTATTCCACGGTCGCGTCGCTTGGCACCCTGGTCATGCTGATCGGACTTAAGGGACCGACCGCCGAGCTTGCGGTCGTCGGCTTCCTTTTTGCGCACGCGCTGTACAAGGCCGCGCTGTTCTTCTGCGCCGGCACGGTGATCCATGCGACCGGCGTCGCCCACCTGCGCTCTCTGGGCGGTCTCGCGCGCCGTCTTCCCATAACGGCGGCAGCCGCGGTTCTGGCCAGCCTGTCGATGGCCGGTCTGCCGTTCTTTGCCGGCTATGCCGCGAAGGAGCTGCTGGTGTCCGCCACGCTTACCGGAGGCGCGCTGCCATGGGTGATCGGGGTTGGCCTGGTGACGAACATCGTCCTCATCGCAGTCGCCGGCGTCGTCACACTGCGGCCCTTCTTCAAGCGCGCGCCGGCCGGGGAACTCAAACTTCGGCATGGAGAAACGTTTGGGCTGGGCCTGCCGGCGGCGGTTCTGGCGCTGGCCGGCGTTCTGGTCGGCACGCTGCCCGGCCTGTTCGCTTCGGGCCTACTGGAGCCAGCCGCGAGCGTGCTCGCAGGAGAGCCAGTGACGGCCGACCTCGCAGCGTTCCCAGGCTTGACCGCCAAGCTCGGCCTGACATTCGCCATGCTTTCCATCGGGCTGGCGATGGCGTGGTACTGGGTGCCGATCCATCGATGCATGAAAACCCATCCGCTGGCGCGGGTGGGATCCGCCTCCCGGATGTATGATCGCGCCCTGGCCAGGTTCATGGCGGGAGCGGGCGGGGCCGCCAGGTGGATGCAAACGGGCAGCCTGCGCGCCTACACGGCTGTTGTCATCGCTGTCACCGCCGCCGCGCTGGTGATCGCTGTTGCCGGGCTCGACGGCGCGACGCTGCGCACAGCCGGTAGCGAGCTGACGTGGCGGCCGTACCTGCTGGTGATCCTTGGGTTCATGGTCGCAGGGGCGGGGGTCGCAGCGTTTGGGCGCTCGTTGCTGACCTCGATCATCGGCGTCGGGATGGTTGGCTACGCGATGGCCCTCGTGTTCCTGATGAACGGCGCGCCGGATTTGGCCTTCACGCAGTTTTCGGTCGAACTGCTGTTCCTGGTGATCATGATGGCGCTGCTGCTGCGCCTCCCGATCGGCGGCAGGTTCTATCGCGCGCCGGCGGAGCGCCCTGGCGATCTGATGCTTGCCGGCACGGTCGGCATCACGCTCGCGCTCGCCGTGGTCGCGGTCATGTCAGCGCCGCTGGATCCGCGGCTGTCTGTCTATTTCGGCGACGCGTCTCTCACCGAGGCGTTCGGCCGCAACGTCGTGAACGTGATCCTGGTCGATTTCCGCGCGCTGGACACGCTGGGCGAGATCACCGTGGTCGGCTTTGCCGCGATCGCGATCTGGGCGCTGCTGCGTGGCCGCCGGACGCCAGGCGTGAAAGAGGAGGCCTGAGGCCCATGAACTCCGTCATTCTGAATGCGCTGGCGCGGCTGTTCTTTGTTGCCATGCTTGCGTTCTCGGTATTCATCCTGCTGCGCGGACATAACGAGCCGGGTGGCGGCTTCATCGGCGGGCTTGCGGCCTCGGCCGCCTTCGCGGTCACGACCATGGCTTTCGGGGTCGAGGCCGGCCGGCGCTGGCTGTTCGTCCACCCGATCGCGCTGCTCGGTATCGGTCTGTCCCTGGCAATCCTTTCAGGCCTCGCGCCGCTGCTGGCCGGGCAGGCCCCGTTCCTCACCCACCTCTGGACCAGCGTGGGCGGCATCAAGCTCGGCACGACGATCATCTTCGACCTTGGGGTGTACCTCGTTGTCCTGGGCGGCGTGCTCGCCATCCTGTTCCGGCTCTATGACACACAGGCTGCGGAGGCCCCGTAATGCTGTTCGCTTATGCCGTCGCCACTGGCGCGATCGCCGCTGCTGGCATCTACATGATGCTGGAGCGCAATGTCTTCCGGGTCGTGCTCGGCCTTGCCATGCTCGCGACCGCCGCGAACCTGGTGATCTTCCTCGCTGGCGGGATAGGCGCGGTGAACCCCGCCATCATACCGCTGGGCAGCGACGTGCTCGCCGACGCTGCATCAAACCCGCTGCCGCAGGCGCTGGTGCTGACCGCGATCGTGATCGGCTTTGCCCTGATCGCGCTGGCCGCGGTGCTGGCTTATCAGACCTACAGCGCGCTCGGCACACTGGACGGCGATGCGATGACCGCGGCTGAGGAGGACGGCAGCCCGTTCGATGCGTCCAGGCCATCGGCCGCGGATCGGGAGGGCCGGGCATGACCGATCTGCTCGTCATCGCCCCATTGCTGCTGCCCGTCGCGCTGGCTGCCGCGACCGCGACGGCCTGGAACCGCCCGGACATTCAGCAGGCGATCACGCTCGCTGGCACAACCGCTCTGCTGGTCATCTCGATATGGCTGGTGTGGACGGTTGTCACCGAAGGACCGCTAGCGACCCAGCCGGGCGATTGGCCGGCCCCCTTCGGCATCACGATCTTCGCCGACCGCCTGTCGGCGGCCATGGTGCTGGTTTCCGGCATACTCGCCATGGCGACTGTCGTGTTCGCCCGTGCCGGACTGCCGGAAACGGCGGTCGCGGGCGGCTTCCATCCGCTGTTCCACGGCCTGATGCTGGGCGTGAATGGCGCTTTTCTCACCGGCGACATCTTCAACCTCTACGTCTGGTTCGAAGTGATGCTGGTCTGCGCGGTCGGCCTGCTGATGCTGCGCCGAAGCCGGGCGGAACTGGATGGCGCGTTCAAATATATCGCGCTCAACCTGTTCGGGACGATCCTGTTCCTGCTGGCGGTCGGGCTGCTGTACGGGGTCACCGGCACGCTCAACATGGCCGACCTGGCCCGCGTGCTGCCCGGGACGGAAAGCTCGCCCGCGCTGGTCGCCGCAACGCTGCTGTTCCTGCTCGCCTTCGGCATCAAGGCGGCGGCGTTTCCGCTCTTCTTCTGGCTTCCATTGAGCTATCACACCGCCGCGATCGTCGTCTCTGCGATCTTTGCCGGCTTGTTGACAAAAGTCGGCGTTTACGCGGCGATCCGGGTGTTCACCCTGCTGTTCGAGGTCGAGCAGCGCGCGCTGGCCGACGTCGTGGCGTGGGCGGCAGCCGCGACGATGATCGCCGGCGTGCTCGGCGCGGTCGCCCAGTGGGACGTGCGGCGGATCCTGTCGTTCCACATCATCTCACAGATCGGCTACATGATGATGGGCCTGGCGATTGCCACGCCAGCGGCGATCGCGGCGGCGGTGTTCTATGTCATTCACCACATCATCGTGAAGGCCAACCTGTTCTTTATCGCCGGGGCGATCGAGCGAGCAGGCGGTTCATATGACCTGCGCGAGACCGGCGGGCTCATGAAAAGCCACCCGGCTCTGGCGGCGCTGTTCCTTATCCCTGCGCTTTCGCTGGCAGGGCTGCCGCCGTTCTCCGGCTTCTGGGCCAAGGTGCTGGTGATCGATGCCTCTTTCAAGGGCGGGGAAATGTGGCTGGGGGCGGTCGCGCTGGTGGTCGGCTTGCTGACGCTGCTCTCGATGGCGAAGATCTGGCTGGGCGCATTCTGGAAGCCAGCTCCGGAGGCCCGCTCGCCTGGCCGGGTCCCGGCGGCAATGCTCGCCCCAATCGCCGGGCTAGGCGCGATCACGGTCATGATCGGTCTGATGGCGCAGCCGCTGGTCACATACAGCCAGCGGACGGCCGCAGAACTCACTGACCGGGAGCGCTATATCGGTCTGGTCCTCAATCCATCCGCTGACAGCGCCACCCGGCTCGCCGATGAAACCGACCCACCTGCCATCCAGGGCACGGGCGGACCGCGTTTGGCGCCTGCTTCCGGGGAGGGGCTTTAATGTTCGTGATCCGTTTCATCCGGGATACCTGGCTGTGGACCTCGTTGGCTGTGCGGTTCCTGATCGAATTGATGCGCTCGTCGCTTGCGGTCGCCTGGGCAATCGTCAGTCCGAACGCCGCGCTGCGCCCAGCAATCATCGCTGTGCCGCTTGACCTGAAGACGGACGCCAGGATCGCAGCGCTGGCGAACATGGTGACGCTTACGCCAGGCACCACTGCGCTGCACGTGAGCGATGACCGCAAGATCCTCTATGTCCATGTCCTCGACTGCGACGACGAAGCCGATGTCATCGCGTCGATAAAGTCCACTTTCGAAAACCGCTTGAAGGCTACGGAGGATGTCTCCCGATGATCGAGACCCTGGCGCCGCACCTCGACGTGCTCAAACTGATCCTGCTGCTGCTCATCATGGCCGCGCTGGTGTTCTCCAGCATCCGGCTGGTGATTGGTCCCGGCGTCGCCGACCGCTTCATCGCGCTGGATATGTTGACCGTGCTGGCCGTCGCGCTCTGCGCCCTGACCGCGGCGGTCACCGGCCGCCGGGAATTCCTGGACGTCGCCCTGGGTCTGGCCGTCACGGGCTTCGTGGCGACCGTGGCGCTAGCAGTGTTCCTCGAGCGCAAGAGGGTCAAATCATGAGCCCGCAACTGATCGATATCCTGAGCGTCGCGGGCAAGCTGATCGGCGTCGGTTTCCTTCTGGTGGCGGCGATAGGCGTGATGCGGTTCCAGGATCCGTTCATGCGCATGCATGCCGCGACCAAGGCGGGCACCCTCGGCGCCGGTCTGGTGGTGTTGTTCACGGCCCTTTACATGGGTGACCCGGGCGCCAAGCTGACCGCTCTGGGGATCATCGTGTTCCTGCTGGCCACCCTGCCCGTGGCCGCTCATCTGCTGGGGCGGGCAGCCTACGTTTCCGGCGCACCGCTCGGAGAAGCCAGCCGGCGCAATGCTCTGGAGGGGGTTCTTGAACGCCAGCGGCTTCCGCTTGAGCAGCGGCTTGTTGAGCAGCGGCTTGGAAAGAGTGATGGCGGACCAGCGCTGACGCCTTTCTGGGGTTCATCCAGCGACGCGCGAGAGCCTCTGGCCGGGCCTGCACTGGCGACAGAACCCAACCGCTTCGCCGAGTTGCCGCCAATCACGCCGCTGTCGGAAGTGACCGTGCCGGTGATGGCGACGCTGCCAGCGGCCGCTTATCGCCGCGCAGCCGCACTGGCAGCGGATGCAGGCGTTCCCGCGACGGCCCTCGCGACGCTCGACAGGCGCCTGGTCGATCACGCCGACCGCCAGACGGCGGCGCAAGCGCTCGCGGAGATGCGCGACGCCCTCGACCGGCTTATCGAGCGCAGGCTGACCGACCGCAGATACACGGTCCAATATGACGAGACGGACCCGCTCAATCTGGCCCACACGCAGCTTTCGCCCGCGGGCTTGCTGGTGCTGCCGCAGCACGGCTGGTTCAATCATGGGGTTCAGCTTCCGGTCACCTGCTTCCAGCGCTCACACGACAAATTGCTCGCCTTCGCGGTGGCCGCGCCATCGCGGAAGCTATTTCTCCCGGATCAACCTGTCGTGGTCAAACGGGTGCTTGTCATCGACGACGGGAGCGTGGTTGCGGCTGCCCAGTTGCGCTGGATCATCGCGCACCGGATCTGGCCGGACGCCGGAATTCTCGTGGCCGCGCAGGAGGATCGCGCGCTCTCGCCTCAGCGCAGCGAATTCTTGACGGCTGCCGCGTTATCCGCCGGCGGGCAGGTTGCGTTCGCCGACCCCGGCGGAGTCGAGAACAACATTTACGGATGCGAGGCGATCTGCTTGCCAGGCTTGAAGCCGCCGCTGCGCACAGACTGGTATGGTCAGTTCTGGCTGGACCGGATCGCGCCCGATTGGCGCGGCGAAGTGCTGGTGCCGTGAGCCGGAGCTATCTATATCCATAGGATTGGAAAAGATCGTCGCGCAAGGAGCGTGAGCGGACGCTGACGGAGATGACATCGCACGAGGACAGCACCGCCAGACATCGGAAACAAGATTGGCCTGCTCGGCACAGCCTGCGCCCCACGGCATGGATCCCAGGGTTTGCGGCGCGGCTGAACGGCCTGCCGCTGGCTGCCAAGCTGCCGGCGCTGGTCGCTTTGCTGACTTTCATCGTCGCGCTTGCAACCACACAAGTGGCGCTTTCCCTGGCGGAAAGGCGGGAGAACCTGATCTACGCGCAGGCTGCCGGCATCGTCCTGGACGGGGTCCGCGGGTCCGTGAAGCCTTACCTTGATAACGGCGTCGCTGCCGTGGAGCGCGCGCTCGCACGCAAACTCAACTACCAGGAGGGGGTGCGCGTGGCCGCTCTGCAGGCGACTTGGCAGGACGACCTCGGCACTCGATATTCGGCCAGCGTCATCGATCCACGCGCTGAGAACGGACTTTCTGCGTTCGCGGCGCGGGAGTTTGTTGTCGATGCGCCGGAGCAGACGTCGTGGCAGGCGCACGGCGACCTTGCCATCGCGGTTCAGCCGGCTGCTGCACCGGACAGCCCTGGCGTCCGGGCCGTGCTTGACCTTGCGCCGCTCAACGCACAGCGCCGGGCTGATCGCTGGCTATTCGTCGCGATCGACATCGCACTGGCGGCATTGGGAGCTCTGATCGCGTTTGTATACGTTCACCGCGTTCTCACGCCCGTGCATCAGCTGACCGAGCGGCTTTCGGCCGACACAACCCCCGAAGCGCCATACGGTAGCGTTTTGCAACCCTCGACGACCGAGGTCGGCCAATTGCAGCGGGTTCTCGCTTACCGGCTTGAGATCGAACGCGAACGCAATGCTGCGTATCAGGAACTCGCAGAGCGTGAACGCGCCGAGAGTTTGGCGGCCATCGCCGCGAGCCTCGCGCACGAGGTGCGAAATCCGCTGGCCGGGCTGCTGAACGGCGTTTCAACGCTCCGACGGTTCGGCGACGATGCGAATGTGCGTGCGCAGACGGTCGACTTGATCGAGCGCGGTCTGCGTTCGCTCGAAAGGGTCACAACAGCCGCCCTATCCACCTACCGGCCCCCCGACGAGCAGCGCGGCTTCACCAACCAGGATCTGGCGGATCTCGTCGTTCTGGCGGCTCCCGAGGGACGGCGGCGCGGCGTCGCGTTGGCGCGCGAGGGCGAGTTGACGCGGCCGCTGGTCACAGACGCGAACGCTTTGCGGCAGGTGCTGTTGAACCTCCTGCTGAACGCTGTCCGGGCCACGCCCGGCGGCGGGCGGGTCTGTTTGCAGGTCCAGGATTTCGCCACGGTCGTCTCCTTCCAGGTCATCGACACCGGCAGCGGCCTGCCAGAGGCGATCCGCGCCTTCCTCCAGGGCCAGGATGATGGCCGTTTGCCGCGTGGCCAAGGGCTGGGCCTGTGGACGGTGCGGCGTCTGGTCGACGAGATCGGGGGCCGGCTCAGCGCGGCCAGCCGGCCGGGCGGCGGCACATCCGTCACGATCACGATCGTTGACGGCTCAAGCGAGGATCGGTTCTCGACCGAGCCTGGCGGGGAAGTGATGCGATGATGCCGGATAAGGGCGTTGTCGCCGTCATCGAGGACGATCAGATCGTCGGCAGTTCACTCGAACAGCGCTTGGCCCTGGAGGGCTACACGGTCGCCTGGTACCGTAGCGGCGCCGAGGCGCTGAAGGGGATTGAGCGGGGCGCGCCGGACGCCGTATTGTGCGACATCCGGCTCAGCGACATGGACGGCGAGCAGGTGATGCGCCGCGCCTTCGGCACCATCGGGGCGGTCCCGACCATTTTCATGACCGCCTACGCTTCCTTCGAGCAGGCCGTGCGCCTCGTGCGCCAGGGCGCCCGCGACTACGTCACCAAGCCGTTCGACCTCGACCAGCTTCTGGAAAAGCTGGCCGCTGCCATCGCGCCGCACGGCGCGGCCACCCGGACGGAAGACCCCTTCGCGCTTCTGGGGGCCTCAGCGCCGATGGCGCGCGTGCGGCGGTTGCTTGAACGCGCGGCCGAGGTCACAACGCCTGTGCTGCTGACCGGCGAAACGGGGACAGGAAAGGAGGTCGCAGCGCGCTTTCTGGCCAGCCGGGGGCGCGGGGCTGGGAAACCCTTCGTCGCCCTGAATTGCGCCGCGCTTACGCCAGACCTCGCGGACAGCCAGCTGTTCGGCCACGAAAAGGGCGCGTTCACGGGCGCCAACGCGCGCCATCCCGGCATGTTCGAGCAGGCAGGCGATGGCACGCTGTTCCTCGACGAGATCGCGGAACTGCCGCTCGACCTGCAGGCCAAGCTGTTGCGCGTCGTTCAGGACGGCGAGGTCCGGCCCTTGGGCGCGGCCTCGACGTTCCAGGCGCGCGCGCGGCTTGTGTGCGCCACCAACCGGGACCTGAGCGCAGCGGTCCAGTCGGGCCAGTTCCGCGAGGACCTGTTCTACCGGCTGAGCGTGATCTGCTGCGAGTTGCCGCCGCTGCGCGAGCGGCCGGAGGAAGTCGCCGGTTTGCTGCAGTTTCTGGGCGCTGCGATCGCGAAGGAAATCGGCGCGCCACGCTTCGAGCTTGATCCCGAAGCGATCCGGCAGGCCGAGCTGTTCCCCTGGCCCGGCAATGTGCGCGAGCTTCGTAACCGTCTTGAGCGCGCGATCGCGTTGTCCGAGGACGGGGTGATCCGCGGCGTCGATCTGTTCCCCGACAGCGCGCCGCCTGGCGCTCTGCCCCATGATGCGCCGGTGTCCCTCGCCGAAGCGCGTGAGGCCGCGGAACGTGCGCATATCGAGCGCGTGCTGGCCGCCTGCGGCATGCGCCAGCAGGAGGCGGCGCGCCGGCTCGGCATATCCCGGACGACCCTGTGGGAAAAGCTGAAGCGCTACGGTATCGACGCATCGAAAGGCGACGAGGTGTGATCACAGAACCGATCACGCAGTTTCACGGAGATGGCGGTGAGTTCTCAGCCCGTCAGACGCGCCGTCCGGACTAGACGCGCCCCTCTCGAGCCTTCTCAGGGCTCACCAAATCCGAATGTGAAGGGCTTGATGGTGCCGGCTGCAGGAATCGAACCCGCGACCTACTGATTACAAATCAGCCGCTCTACCAACTGAGCTAAGCCGGCTTTCCAAATGCCTCCGGGGCCCTGCCCGGCCCCGGCAAGTTCTCCGGCGCCCATCAACCGCGCGCCGGCTCAAGCCGCAAAATCTGTCCGTTCGCTGCGTCTGTCAAGACGTAGAGCATCCCGTCCGGCCCCGCGACAACATCGCGGATGCGCGCGCCCAACTCGCCCAGCAGTTCTTCCTGCGCGACGACCTCATCGCCCTCCATCTCCAGCCGGCGCAGATGCCGGTGCGCCAGCGCGCCGAGGAAGATGTCGCCGCGCCACTGCGGAAACGCATCGCCGTCGTAAAAGGTCATGCCGCTCGGCGCGATCGAGGGGTCCCAATAGACCACCGGCTGCTCCATGCCCGGCGCTTCGGTCTTGTCGGAGATGATCGCGCCGGAATAGTCGATGCCGTAGGTGATTGCCGGCCAACCATAATTCGCGCCGGGTTTAAGGACATTGAGCTCGTCGCCGCCGCGCGGGCCGTGCTCATGCGCCCAGATCGTCGCGGTGCCGGGGCGCAGCGCGATGCCCTGCACATTGCGGTTGCCATAGGTGTAGATTTCAGGCCGTGCGTCCTCGCGGCCGACGAATGGGTTGTCCTCCGGCACGCTGCCGTCCGGGTTGATGCGCACGATCGTGCCGAGATGGTTTTCCACGCTCTGGGCCTGATCGAGATAGCTGTAGCGATCGCCGAGCGTAACGAACAGCGTGCCGTCCGGGTGGAACTGCAGCCGCCCGCCGTAATGCGCGCCGCCGGGCGTCTTCGGCTCGACCGCGAAGATCGTCTCGACGTCGCGCAGCGCCATCGCCTCCAGATCCAGCCGCCCGCGCGCGACTTCGGTGCCCGCATTGCCGGGCCGCCCGCCCGCGTAGCTGAAATAGATCAGGCCGTTGTCTTCGTAATCCGGGTCAAGCGCCACATCGAGCAGGCCGCCCTGCCCGCCGACCATCATGCGCGGCAGCCCCGAAATCGGCTGAGGGACCAGTTCGCCGCCTCGGACAACGCGCAGGCGCCCGTCGCGCTCGGTCACGAGCATCTCGCCGCTGGGCAGGAAGGCCAAGCCCCACGGATGCGCCAGCCCGCTCGCGACGGCAACAACGCTATAGTCGTGCTTCTCCGACTGATAGATTTCGGCGGCCGCGAGGCCATGCCAGGCCGCTCCGGTCAGTAGGGCGGCTGCCATCCATGACGCCAACCTCGCCGTCGTCGATCCGCGTTTCAGTCCAACCACGATGATCTCCCTGACTTCGATCCGCGCTGCTCCATCAGTTGGGTTTTCTCTCCGCCTTAATCCAGCGCGCTAAGACAATTTCACCTTGTTGGCGGCTGCCAGCCGGTTTAAACGGGCGTTGCGGCATCTGGTTTGAAATTCGGTGTGCTCTGCTCCAGAGCGCGCGGGCAAACGCAGGCCACTTGGAAATAACGGCTTGCCGGGCTGCATCGCCGGACGGCCCGGCCGCGATATGTGCGTTTCTGGAACGGCTCGCAGAAGCGCTAGAGCCTGTTCAACGAAATCCGGATCGCTAAACAGGCTCTAAGTTCTTGTTAT
>CAZYUT010000019.1:0-24349 GCA_964650735.1 uncultured Hyphomicrobiaceae bacterium | reverse complement strand
CGACTTCCTTGCGGATGTCCTCGATGTTCTTGAGGTCGTCGTTCAGCTCGATCCCATCGACCACAATACTGCCTTCCTGATGCACCTCCAGCCGGTTGATGCAGCGGATCAGCGTGGACTTGCCCGAGCCGGACGGGCCGCAGACCACGATGCGCTCTCCGGTGCCAACGGTCAGGTCGATGTCCTTGAGCACGTGGAAATCGCCGAACCACTTGTTCAGCCCGTTGATCTCGATGATCGGGCGGTCAAGCCGGCGTTCGGGCGCTTGATCGGCTGGGGGCCGGGTGTCTTGCGAAAGTGCCATGCGGTCAGCTCCCTAACGTTGGGTCTCCCTGTCCAGCTTGCGCTCGATATACTGACTATATCTCGACATGCCATAGGTGCAGATGAAGAAAATCGCTGCAGCGAAGACATAGGCCTCAAAATCGTAGCCTTTCCACTCGATCGAGCGGCTTGCCGTCTGCGCCATATTAAGGATATCAAGCAGGCCGATGATCGACACCAGCGAGGTATCCTTGAACAGGGCGATGAAGGTGTTGACGATTCCCGGTATCGAAATCCGCAATGCCTGGGGCAGGATGATGAAGATCATCTTCCTCCAGTAGCCCAGGCCAAGCGCGTCCGCTGCTTCGTACTGGCCGCGCGGGATCGCCGCGAGACCGCCGCGGATGGCCTCGGCCGTGTACGCGGACTGGAACAGCGTGATGCCGACCATGGCGCGCACCACCTTGTTGAAGTCGAGATCGGACGGGAAGAACAGCGGCAGCATGACCGAGGCCATGAACAGGATCGTGATGAGCGGCGTGCCGCGCCAGAATTCAATGTAAGCGACCGAGAGCGCACGGATGATCGGCAGCTCGGAGCGCCGCCCGAGCGCCAGCAGAATGCCGATCGGCAGCGCCAGAACGATGCCCACGCTGGCCAGCGTCAAGGTGAGGAGAAAGCCGCCCCACTGTTCGACATTGGCAGCCGGCAGGCCAAGCCACTCGCCTTGCACGACCGCGTAGGTGAACAGCGGGAATCCGATCAGCGTGAACAGCGCAACCTGCGGCTTGTATGGCGTCGGCGGCAGCGTTAGCCAGGCGATCAGCGCGCCGAACACGATAAAGGCGAGCGTGGGCCGCCAGACTTCCTCTGGGTTTGCGCCGAAATACAGCCCGAACATGAGCTGGGTAAACCGGACCTTGATGAAGGTCCAGCAGGCGCCGTCCGGGTTGGCCTCGCATACTGAGCGATCCGAGCCGGAGATGTTGGCATCGAGAATGGCCCACTGCACGATCGGCGGGATAATCAGATAGAGCAGGTAAAGGCCCAGCAGCGTGATGATGGTGTTCGTTACGGTGCCGAACAGATGCTCGCGCGCCCACTCCCACGCCCCAATCTGGCGGACGGGCGGGGGCCGGCTGTTCTTTCTTTCGAAAACGCCTGTTTCGGCCATGCCTATCTCTCCACCACCTGGACGCGCCGGTTGTACCAGTTGAGGATCGCCGATGTGAGCAGACTGAGCGTCTCGTACACCAGGATGGTCATGGCGATGATGACCAGCGCTTGCCCCGTCTGGTTGAGCGCGATGCCCGCCCACAGGTTCACGAGTTCCTCGTAGGCGACGGCCACCGCCAGCGACGAGTTCTTGGTCAGGTTGAGGTACTGGCTGATCGTCGGCGGAATGATCACGCGCATCGCCTGCGGAATGACGACCAGGCGCAGCATCTTCGGCCGTTTAAGCCCCAGCGAAGCCGCCGCCTCGGTTTGTCCTTTGGAGACCGAGTTTATGCCGCCGCGTACATTCTCGGCGATGAACGCGGCCGTATAGGTCGTCAGCGCGAACCACAGCGCGAACAGCGGCAGCGGCACCTGAATGCCGCCAGACAGATTAAAGCGGCCGAGCTCGGGTATCTCGAAGCTGAGCGGCGCCGGGAAGATGAGAAAGACGGCGAAAACCAGCGCGACCAGGGTCGCCAGGCCGTAGAGGCGCCCCGGCGGGCGGTAGCCGGTAAAATACTGCTTGTTGCGCGCCCAGCGGTTGAAGGCGAAGATCGCGAAGATGCCAATTACGATGGCGGCCAGCAGCGCCCAGGCGCCGCTGCTGTCGGTCAGGATCGGACGCGGCAGATAGAGCCCGCGGTTGTTGAGGAAAATTTCCTCGCCCAGCGTGAGGCTGTCGCGCGGGCCCGGGAACAGCGGCAGGAACACCGCGAAGTTCCAGAACATGATCTGCAGGAGCAGCGGCGTGTTCCGAAAAATCTCGACATAGATGGTGGCAAACCGCGCTAGCAGGAAATTCGGCGAAAGGCGGGCAACGCCGACCAGGAAGCCGAGGATCGTCGCCGCGAAGATGCCGAGAATGCTGACGATCAATGTGTTCTGAATGCCGATAAGAAACACGACCCAATAGGGCGTTTCGCCGAGTTTGTAATCAATGAACGGTGAGAAGCCGACCGCAAAGGGCGCCGTTTCGTTGAGGAAGCCGAACCCGGTTTGGATACCGCGCTGGTTCAGATTGGTGACGGTATTGTTGAATATCGTGTAGAGCGCCCACAGAAAGAGCGCCAGCACTGTGATCTGGACGGCTATGCCGCGATAGACGGGGTTGCGATAGAACGGAATCCGGGTGTTACGGCTCAAATCGCGTCCTCAGGTTCCGGCAAAGGTGCGTGATGGGCGGGCGGAGGGCGGCGGCATCCGCACATGATGCGCAGATGCCGCCGGCATTGTCGTCAACTAGCGGATCGGCGGGGCATAAAGAATGCCGCCTTGGGTCCACAGCGCGTTCACGCTGCCGGCACGCTCCAGGCCGAGCGGCTCCACGTTGCGCGCGTAGATTTCGCCGTAGTTGCCGACCTGCTTGATGGCGTTGTAAGCCCAATCGTTCGACAGGCCCAGGTTCTCGCCCATCGTGCCTTCGACGCCCAGCAGACGGCGCACATTCGGGTTGGTGCTTTCCTCGCGCATCTGGTCGACGTTCTCGGAGGTTACGCCAAGCTCTTCGGCGTTGATAAGCGCGAACAGGGTCCAGCGCACGATATCGAGCCACTGATCGTCGCCCTGACGCACGACCGGGCCAAGCGGCTCTTTCGAGATCGTTTCCGGCAGGATCACGGCCCCATCGGGATCGGTCAGTTCAGTGCGGATCGCTGCCAGCTGCGACTTGTCGGACGTCAACACGTCGCAGGCGCCGCCATCGAAGCCTTCGCGGGTCTGCACGGAGGTGTCATAGACGACCGGCTCGAACTCCATATTGTTGGTGCGGAAGTAGTCCGCGAGGTTCAGCTCGGTCGTGGTGCCGGCCTGAACGCAGACCTTCGCGCCGCTGAGTTCCATGGCGCTCGTCACGCCGAGGTCTTTCTTGACCAGGAAGCCCTGACCGTCGATGTAGTTGTAATAGGTGAAGTTCACACCCAGCGTGGCATCGCGCGTCAGTGTGTCGGTCGTGTTGCGCGAGAGCATGTCGATCTCGCCTGCGGTCAGCGCGGTAAAGCGCTCTTTGGCTGTCAGGTTGGTGAACGTGACATTGCTTTTGTCACCGAAGATCGCGGCGGCAACCGCGTAGCAGATGTCAGCGTCAATGCCCGCCATGTTGCCTGCATCGTCCGGCGCGGAGAAGCCGGGGATGCCGCCGTCAATACCGCACTGAAGGTTTCCACGTTCCTTGACCTCGTCTAACGTGGCAGCAGACGCCGGCTGCGCCGACAGCGCCATCACGGCGAATGCGCCGATCGCGAGTCCCAGAGCACGCATCGCAAATCCCTTTCATTGGTGGTTAAGTGAGTTGTCACGTTAACGCTCAGGCACGTTCCGTGCCGGATCGTGAAGCTAGCAAAATCTTTCGTGGAGAAACAAGCAGTTTGCGTCTCATTCTTACGTCGGGTGGCGCGACCGGGCAATTCTTGATCTCCTTAACAACAAGAAGTGAGCCAGCGGCAAAGAGTGTGTCGGGCAGATTTGCGGCCTTTGTGGATTTTCCGCGTCCAAGCAGTCATGCTGACCTGGTCAAGCGATGTGCGCCCGTGCACGTTTGTGATGCACGCTCCGGGAGCCGGGCATGAAATCTGGCAAGAAAACTGGCATGAAAATACGTGCCGCTGTTCTGCATGAACGCGAAAAACCGCGCCCTTACGCGCAGAGCTGCCCGCTGACGATCGAGGAGGTTGAACTCGCGCCGCCGGGCGATGGCGAAGTGCTGGTGAAAATCCGCGCGGCGGGGCTGTGTCACTCCGATCTCTCGACGATCAATGGCGACCGGCCGCGGCCTGTACCAATGGTGCTCGGCCATGAGGCCGCGGCGGAGGTTGTTGAGCCGGGGAAAGGCGTTGACGATCTGACTCCCGGCGACCGGGTCGTCCTGGTTTTCGTCCCGAGCTGCGGGCGTTGCGAGTTCTGCGCGGAAGGCCGCCCTGCGCTTTGCGAACCCGCGGCAAAGGCGAACGCGGCCGGAACGCTGCTGTCCGGCGCGCGCCGGCTGAGCCTGAATGGCGAGCCGGTGCATCACCATATCGGCGTGTCGTGCTTCGCGGAGTATGCTGTGATCGCCCGGGAATCCGCGATCAAGGTCGATGACGATCTCGACTTCACCGAGGCCGCGCTGTTCGGCTGCGCCGTGCTGACGGGAGCGGGCGCGGTCGTGAACACGGCCAAGGTGCCGCCGGGCGCGTCGGTGGCGGTTGTTGGGCTGGGCGGGGTCGGCCTGATGGCGCTGCTCGCGGCAAAGCTGTCAGGGTGCGCCGACATCGTGGCGATCGACCTTTCCGACTTCAAGCTTCAGACCGCGGCGCAACTCGGCGCAACCCACACATTCAACGCCAGAGACCCGCAATGCGCGGAAAAGGTGCGCGCGGCCACCGGGGGCGGGGTGGACTTCGGCTTCGAGATGGCCGGCGTCGTGCCTGCGCTGGAGATGGCCTATCAGGTGACGCGCCGGGGCGGGACGACCGTGACCGCGAGCCTGCCGAACCCGGAGGACCGGCTGCTGCTGCCGGCCGCCCACATTGTCGCCGAGGAGCGCACCTTCAAGGGCAGCTATATCGGCAGCTGTGCGCCGATCCGCGACGTGCCGCGCTTCATCCGGCTGTATCGCCGGGGCCTGATGCCTGTTGACCGGCTGGTCAGCGAGCGGATTTCGCTGGATGAACTGAACCTTGCCTTCGACCGGCTCGCCGATGGACAGACAATCCGCCAGATCCTCATTCCGTGAGCGGCAGCGCTGTCCAAGAAAGCGGAGCAACAACAACATGTTAAGGCAACACTCACCAAACTGGCAATCCTGGTTGCAGCGCATGATCCGCGTCGGTGTCAGCAGATTGACGTAACAACGCCGATCCAAATATTTTGAGAGAACTGAGCTGTCGAGTTTGGGCGCCCTCGCAAGTAATCCCATGCCCAGCGCACCCTTGATATATCGACCAATTCTCGTAGTATGGTGCGACATCAGAAAAATGCGGGTTAGGTCGTCAGGGTTTTTGCAGACAGCGTGACGTCGCGTCCGCAATCGCTCCATCCGACGAAAAGTATTCGCCAGCGAGGGAATAATTGCCAGAAAACCGCGAACCGCCTCCACCCCTTCAGAAAGCTTTCTCGGTAATCAAGCTTCTTGCAGAAACAGAACATCCCATGAGCGCGCCGGACATTGGCGCCCAACTCGACATGAACCGCCAGACGGTGCACCGGCTCCTCAATCAGCTTGAGACTATTGGGATGGTCCGGCGCGATGTCGGCCGGGAGCGCTTCGAGGTCGGGCCAGAATTCGTGCAGCTCGGCCTGCGCGCGCAGAACGGCAATCATGCGACAAAGTTGCGCCGCGCGGTCATGCAAAAGCTTGTGGATGAGGTCGACGAAAACTGCAACCTTGGCGTGCTGGATGGGCGCGAGATCGTCTACATCGACCACGTCGAGTGCCGATGGCCGCTGCGCCGCCAAATGGAGATCGGCACGAGGTTGCCGGCCTACTGCACCGCCATCGGCAAGGTGCTGCTCGCGCATCTGCCGGAAATGGCGCTGGAGCAGTACCTTTCCGTCGTCGAGCTCAAGCCGCAGACAGAACATAGCTGGACTGATCCGGACGCTTTCCGCGACCATCTGGCGGAAATCCGTGAGCAAGGGTATGCAATCGGCAATCAGGAGAACCTGATCGGTTTGTTGTCGGTCGGCGTGCCGGTCCGGGATCCGCTTGGGCGGGTATTGGCCGGACTGTCGGTTCACGGCCCTGTGCCGCGCCTGTCGGAAGAACGCGCCCGCCAAATTGTGCCCAAGCTTGCAGATGCTGCTCAGTCCGTCAGCCAATTGATGGCCGCAAGCGCCAGCAGCCGGCTCACGACCTGAGCGGCTCGCCGCCCGCGGTCTGCGTTGCGGCATTGCGCTGGCGCACCAGTTCGTTGATCGCCGCAAGCACCGTGTCCGGCGCCACGTGATGCGGCATGTGGCCAACGCCCTCTAGCACCTCCAGCTCCGCATCCGGCACCTTGTCCACCAGGGGCGGCGTGTGCAAATGCGTAAAGATGACATGGTCCTGATCACCCGTCAGTGCGATCAGCGGCGCATCGATTCGCGAATATTGTTGGGCCATCTCGCGCACGATCGGCTTCAGCCGCGTCAGGTCGCGCGCATTGGCGAGAAACGTCGCTGGGCGGCTGTAGAGGGCCGTCGCGGCGGCCGTGCGGTATTGCTCTGGCGGCCAGTTCGGGCGGAAGACGTTGCGAATGCCTGCATTCACGCGGAGAAAGTAGCCGGGCGCCACGAGGGTCCAAGCGAACAGGCGGCCCACCAACGGGATTGAGGCCGCTTCGTGCTCCCAGCCAACGCCGCCGGGCCACGGGTGCGACACGCCCGAAAGAAAGAGGATGCCGCCGGTCTCCTCCGGGAACTCCAGCGCGTAAGCCAGCGCAAGCGCCCCGGCCCAGGAATGCGCAACCAGGATCGGCCGCTCCAGCCCCATTTGGCGGAACGCCTCGCGGCACAAGCGCGCCTGCACGCGCGGGTCGTGGGCATCCTGCGCGCGGCGCGTGCTCCAGCCGAAGCCCGGCCGGTCAATAGCGACAGCGCGGTTGCGCGCGGCGACGTCATCGAAGATCGAGGCGGTCCACTCGCGCAAGTTGCTGCTCGCCCCGTGGATCATCACCACCGGCGCGCCGTCGCCAGCTTCCATCAGGTGCAGGTCGTCGCCGCCCGCCCGCACGAAACGTCCAATGGGCGGGTAGCGCCGCTCCACCATTGACTGATGCAGCCGGGTGAAGAGCGCAAGCCCAACGAGCAGAAGCAGCAGCGCAAACGCCAACCCAGACACTAACGTCAAGATCCCCCCTTTTATGCAACCATGCCGCCCGTCTGTCGCCGAGATGTGGGCGCGGGCCGACAAATCCAACGTGACGACGCTAAAGACGGTGACGTCTGATCGCCCGCCTCGCCCATTCCCCGACTGGGATACCGCATGCGCCGCCCAGCGCAAAACGTCTGACACAATCGCCCCAGCCATGTTGCGGGGAGGCAGGTGGTCCGCAATGTTCCGCGCTGAGAGTCCTGCACAAAGGCGAGGAAAGTATGGGCCATCACGCCAACATGCCTCAAACCGCCGCGTTCGCTGGCCTGTTCGACCAGAACCAGGCGCAGGCGCTGAATGCGCTGCTGCCCACGCTCACGCCCGAGCAGACGCTGTGGTTGAGCGGCTTTCTGGCTGGGCTAAGCCGGCAAGGCATCGCGGTGCCGGCGCAAGGGCCTGCCGCCGGCGCACCCGCCGCAGGGCCGAACGTCACGGTGCTTTACGCGACCGAGACGGGCAACGCCGCGGGCGTGGCCAAGCAGGCGGCAGAGCGCTTCAAAGCTGCCGGGCTGGAGGCTCGTGCCGTAAGCATGGCCGATTACAAGCAGCGCGACCTGAAGAACGAAACGCATGTCGTCATGGTTGCCGCGACGCATGGCGAGGGCGACCCGCCCGAAGGCGCGGCCGGTTTCTTCGAGTTTCTCGCGGGCCGTAAGGCGCCGAAGCTCGACGGCGTTAAATTCGCGGTTTTGGGCCTTGGCGACACCAGCTATGTGCATTTTTGCGAGGCGGCCAAGGTGCTCGACCGGCGGTTTGAAGAGCTGGGCGCTGAGCGCCTTGCCGAGCGCGTGGATTGCGATGTCGATTATGAGGACGCGGCGGAGGAATGGATCGCGCGGCTGAGCGAGATGCTCGCGGCGGACGCGCCCGCGCAGGCGGCTGAAGCCGCGGCTGCTGGGCCGTCCGGCTTGGCCGCGTTCAGTCTCGCGCCTTCTGAAGCGCCCGCACCAGCCTACACGCGCAAGAATCCGTTTGAAGCCGAAGTGCTGGAAAGCGTCCGGCTGAACGGGCGCTATTCCGATAAGCAGACGCAGCACATCGAACTGTCGGTGGAGGGCTCCGGCATCAGCTTCCAGCCGGGCGACAGTCTCGGCGTGCTCGCGAGCAACGACACCGCGCTGGTCGATGAAATCGTCGAGGCGCTGGGCTTTTCGCCGGATGCGCCGGTGAAGGCGAACGGGGCAGACAAGCCGCTGGCCGAGGCGCTGCGTGATGATCTGGAGCTCACCATGCTCACGCCCGGCTTCATCAAGGCCTATGCCGGGGCGAGCGGCGCGGACGAGTTGGCCGATCTCACCCACGAAGGCAACGAGGCGGCGCTCCACGGCTTCATGAAGGAGCATCAGGTCGCTGATGTGGTCGCGCGCTGGCCGGCCAACGGCCTCGCGCCGGCGGACTTCGTGCCCATGCTGCGAAAGCTCCAGCCGCGGCTTTATTCGATCGCGTCCAGCCAGGCGGCCGCGCCGGACGAGGTGCATCTGACCGTCGGCGTGACGCGCACCACGCCACGGGGCCGCGCGCGCGCCGGTGTCGCCAGCACATTCCTGGCAGACCGCCGCGCACCGGGCGATGCCATCCGCATCTATGTCAGCGAGAACGAGAACTTCCGCCTGCCCAGCGACCCGGACCAGCCGCTCATCATGATCGGTCCGGGCACCGGCGTTGCGCCGTTCCGCGCCTTCATGCAGGAGCGCGAAGAGACCGGTGCGGGCGGCAAGAGCTGGCTGTTCTTCGGCGACCGGCGCTTTACCGAGGACTTCTTGTATCAGACCGAATGGCAGCGCTGGCTGAAGGACGGCGTGCTCACACGCATGGATGTCGCTTTCTCGCGCGATCAGGCCGAGAAGGTCTACGTGCAGGACCGCCTGCGCGAAAAGGCGGCGGATGTCTATAGCTGGATCAGCGACGGCGCGGCGATCTATGTCTGCGGCGATGCCGACAGCATGGCCCCGGCGGTGCATGAGACGCTGGCGGGCATCCTGCGGGATCAGGGCGGCTATTCCGCTGAGGACGCTGAGGCGCGCCTGAAGCAGATGCAGCGCGAGCGCCGCTATCAGCGCGACGTGTATTAGGATGCTTTTTTCGATAGGTCGGGACCGAGTCGTCCAGGTGGTCAATAAATGCGAACGTCATTGCCGGACTTGATCCGGCAATCCAGCACGTTTGTTGAAAGCCAAAATCTGGATGCCCGGGTCAAGCCCGGGCATGACGGTGGAAAAGGGACAGAATGAGCAAGGCAGCCGAGCGCCACAAGATCGTCCGCAGCGTGGACCGCTCCCAGCCGATCGAGAAGCTGCACCCCAACGAGCGCATCAAGCTCGAAAGCGGCTATCTGCGCGGCTCGCTCGATGCCAGCCTCGCCGAGCGCATTACCGGCGCTGTGCTGGAGGACGACCACCAGCTCACCAAGTTCCACGGCACCTATCAGCAGGACGACCGCGACCTGCGCGAGGAGCGCCGCCGCTCGAAGCTGGAGCCGGCCTACTCGTTCATGATCCGCGTGCGCCTGCCCGGCGGGGTGTGCCAGACCGATCAATGGCTTGCGCTGGACAATCTCGCCACGACCTACGCCAACAACACGCTGCGGCTGACCACGCGCCAGACCTTCCAGTTTCACGGCGTGCTGAAACGCGATCTGGCCACGACGATGCAGGGCATCCATGACAGCCTGCTCGACACCATCGCGGCTTGCGGCGACGTGAACCGCACTGTCATGTGCACGCCGACGCCAGAGTTTTCCGCGCTCCACGCGCAGGTCTTCCCCGTCGCGAAAGCAGTGAGCGAGCATCTGCTGCCCGGCACGCGGGCCTATCACGAGATCTGGCTGAACGAGCAGCCGATTTACCAGGGCGACAAGGAAAACGAGATCGAGCCGGTCTATGGCCGCACCTACCTGCCGCGCAAATTCAAGATCGGCTTCGCGATCCCGCCGGTGAACGATGTTGATGTGTTCACCCAGGATATTGGCTTCATCGCCATCGCGGACGGCGATGACCTCGCCGGGTTCAATGTCGCTGTCGGCGGCGGGATGGGCCGCACGGATAACGAGCCGTCGACTTATCCGCGGCTTGGCGACGTGATCGGGTTCATCCCGCCGGACAAGGCCGTGGAGGTGGCGGAAAAGATCGTCACCATCCAGCGCGACTTCGGCAACCGCGTTGACCGCAAGCTGGCGCGGATGAAATACACCATCGACCGCAACGGGCTGGACTGGTTCGTCGATGAGTTGGAAGAGCGGCTAGGCTGGAAGCTCGAACCCGCGCGCGATTTCCATTTCGACACCAGCACCGACCGCTTCGGCTGGAGCAAGAACGCTGACGGGACTTGGAACTATACGGTTTTCATC
Organism: uncultured Hyphomicrobiaceae bacterium; assembly: GCA_964650735.1. GTDB lineage: Bacteria > Pseudomonadota > Alphaproteobacteria > Rhizobiales > Rhodomicrobiaceae > Dichotomicrobium. Next base: position 13,694 of record CAZYUT010000019.1, on the reverse strand, counting down.
GAGAATGGCCGGGTGAAGGATCAGGGCGATTATCAGGTGATGACCGGCCTGCGCGAGATCGCCAAGCTCCACAAGGGCGATCTGCGCATCACGCCGAACCAGAACCTTATTATCGCATGCATTCCCGCGCGGCAGAAGGCGCGGATCAAGAAGCTGCTGGAGCAACACGGCATCATCGACGCGTCGGAGCGCAGCACGCTGCGCCGGCATTCGATGGCCTGCGTCGCGTTCCCGACCTGCGGGCTGGCGATGGCGGAAAGCGAGCGGTATCTGCCGGCCCTCATCACCAAGGTCGAGGGGCTGCTCGACGAGGCGGGCCTCGGAGATGCGGGCATCGTGATCCGCATGAGCGGCTGCAACAATGGCTGCTCGCGGCCCTATGTGGCGGAAATCGGCTTTTCCGGCCGCGCGCCGGGCAAATACAACATGTACCTGGGCGGCGGTCATTATGGCCAGCGGCTGGCAAAGCCCTATCTCGACAACATTGGCGAGGAGACGATTCTGGAGACGCTCAGGCCGATGTTCGCGGCCTACGCACGCGAGCGCCGCGACGGCGAGGCGTTCGGCGATTTCGTCATCCGCAAGGGCTATGTCGCGGCCGTGCGCCACGGCACCGATTTCAACGCCAGGGTGGAGCCGGAGGCCGAGGCCGAAGCCGGCTAGCTCTTCGCCTCCGGTCCGGGCGCCTGCGGATAATGCGAGCCGTCCAGCGGCTCGCTGCGTTCGCGTTCCTCGCGGATGCGCGTCATCTGTTCCGCTAGCGCCGTCTTGAGCCAATCCAGATCGCGAAAATGCACATCCGATTGCGGGAACGGGATCTCGATGCCTTGATCACGGAACTTCTTGACAATGGCAATGCGAAGATCGGTCTGGATGCCAAAACCGCGAGTAATGTTGAGCGCGAAACAGAACAGCGTGAAGTCGAGCGAACTGTTCCCGAAATCCTTGAACCACACATAAGGTTCGGGATGCGTAAGGATTTGCGGATGTTCCCGCGCGACCTCCAACAGAATCTCCTTTACCCGTTCGGGATCGCTGTCATAGGACACGCCGACATCAATAGAAATGCGGCCGATATTGTTGTGCAGCGTCCAGTTCTGCACCTTTTCGGAGATCAGCACCGAGTTGGGGACAACGACATTCGCCCGGTCAAAGGTCTCGATTTCAGTTGAGCGTACGCTGATTTTGCGCACGTATCCCTGATCCTGACCGACCACGATCCAGTCGCCGACCTTGATCGGGCGCTCCGCCAGCAGGATGAGGCCGGATACGAAGTTGTTGACGATACTCTGCAAGCCGAAGCCGATGCCGACCGACAGCGCGCCTGCGACGATCGCCAGGTTGGAGAAATCGACACCGGCGTAGGACGCGGCGACCAGCACGGCGGCGATAAACCCGACATAGCCGAGCCCGGTGCGCACCGAATCGCGCACGCCGCCCGACAGGCCGGCCGGCTCCATCACCTGGTTATCGAGCCAGCCGAGCAGCACCCGCGCGATGCCATAGGCCAGCGCGAAGACCAGCACTGCGCCGAGCAGGGTAGCAAGCGAGATGGTCAGCCCACCGACCTGGAAACCGAAAAACACCTTCTGCGCCCAGCCGGCGAGATCCTTCCAGTCAAACCCCCACTGGAGCAGGATGATCGGAAAGGCAACTGTGAAGACCAGCGCCTTGAGCACCAATGTGACCGCCAACGCCATCTGTTCGCGCCGCCGGTTATCGCTGGGCAAGGCCGGCATCCCGGCCGTTCCGGACTGGCCTGAGCGGATGCGCTCGCCGACGGCGTTCACCCAGACCAGCATCAGATAGACGACGATCACAATGCTCCCGGTGATGACGACCTGAGCCGCGATGAACCGCCCGAACGCAACATAGCCGGCTGCGGTGGCCAGCAGGATCGCAAGGACCAGCGCATAACCAGGAATGCGCAGCCAGCGCAGCCAGTTGAGTTGACTCTCCTCCTTGCCTTCCTCGGCGCCCATCCGCGTCATCAGCACCGCCCCGAGCAGCACAGCGAACAAGAAATTGGTCGCGGACGTCTGTGCAATCGTCGTCGCAAGCGGCATGTAGAGCACATCGTTGATTGTGCTCAGCACCTTGTCGATGCCGAACACGGCAGCGATCGCGAGCACCAGCCGGTTCACCAGCTTTGCGCCATCATCACTTACCGGCAGAATGCGCCAGTGCGGCCGGTTGGGCGCGAGAATGGTCGTGCTCAGTGCGCTGACGATCGCCACGGTGACCAGCGCGATGGCCACCGCGCGCACGATCTCCTCCATCCGCGGCACCAGCAGATCAGCGGCCGAGAGCATCCCGTAAACGGCGCCCGCAGTGGCCATTGTCGGCAGCGCGCGGAGAATGATGACCCACGCGCCGGATGAAGCCCTTTGCCAGAAAGGCGGCGCCGTGGCACTGTCCCATGCGCGGAAATGTTGGATGCCTTTCCAGGAGGCGGCCATCAGCAGAGCGAAGATGACGATCCCGAAAAACAACACGGTGTAAAGGGTCTGGTTGCTTTCCACACCGCGCGCCGAATCCTCCAGCAGCAGACCGAAGCGCCGTTGGGCCGTCTCGTTCTCAGCGGCCGCGCGCTGCCACAGCGACAGCGACAGCGGCGTCGTCGTCCGCTCAAAAAGCTGGCTGGTGAACAGGCTTCGGCGGCGGTTCTGAATGCGCTCGTTAAGCTGCTCGGCGCGCACCTGCGAGGCTTGGGCGGCATTCAGGGTGGACTGCAGATTGTTCGCCTGGGCCTGCAGCGAGGCGCGCTCCGCGGCGATCGCCTGCGGCTCAGCCGGCTGATCTTCACCGGGCGGCTCGCCCAGCTTTTCCAGCTGACTGTTTATGGCGTCGAGGCGGGGCCGGACCTCCTGAACCAGCGTCGTCAAGTCGCCCAGCGCTTCGTCGATGTCTCGGCGCAGTCCGTCGAGTTGGGCGTTCGACAGGTTGTCCCGCGTGAGCGTCTGCTCGACCTTGTCCAGCCGCTGGATGATGTCTGCAATGCGCTGGGGAAGCTGGTCAGCGTCGTGCGGTCGCTGAACCTGGCTGGCGGCGGCGGACGGGGGCTGCTGCCGCCCGGTCGCGGGCTGTTGCGATGTTGTCTGTTGTGTCGGTTGCTGGGGCGCTGGCTGCGCAGGCTGGGCCGGCATCTCGGTTTGGGTGGCCGGGGATTGTTGCGTGGTCGCGTCCGCCGGCGCTTGAGCCCGCGCGGCCGGCCCGGCCGATACGAGCATCAGCCCGGACAACAGCGCTGCGGCGATCACAATGAGAGGCTGGCACATGGCAGGCTCTTTACTCTCTTGACGGAGCACGCTCTTTCCGATCGCTCACGAACGCCCGGCTTATGCTTCGGCGATGCGAATATGGTCGTCATCCAGCGGCGACGACGGCGGGCGTTCCAGGTCCCTGTGCGGTTTATGGCGGTCCGCGCCAATGCCCGATTCGATCACGATATCGATGGGGCCGCCGGTCATCACGAGGTGCTCGACATCGTCACGCCGTATCAACACCAGCCGGCGCCGGCCGTCAACGGCGGCCTGGTCCACGACGCCGAGCCGCTTGTTGCGGCCCCTGAGCATCAACGCGCCGCCCGATGTCATGAACGCGCGAAAAATCCACAAAGCAATGACCAAAAAAAGGAGCACCCCGGCTCCAGCGGCGAGATACCACGCCAGATCGAGAAAACTCGGATCGATTTCCACAGCACGGCTCCATTGACCAGAGGTTGCGATTCTATGCGCCAGCATCGAAGCGGCGGGCCGAGAGCGTTCGGTGATAACGGAAAAATTCGCTCAGCGGCGTTCTGTATAGCGGCTGATTAACCTCTTTTTAACCCCGTGATCGGCAATTTTTGCCGGGTGTCTTACTGTGGCCCTTCTAAACGTTCAGGTTGCATTGTGTCGAGATTCGCTTGAGAACTGCGGCGCGGCGGAGCGTCCGTTTGGTCGACCGCGGCATCCGGGCGCGCTCGCAGCGCGAGATCGAGGAGGGACGACCGATCATGAGCGAGGCCCAGGCGGTCTTGGGCGATAGGCCGGCGCTACGTCGGCGCGCGGGCGCTCGGACTTGGCGCGCGGGCGCACTCGCCGGGCTGACGGTAGCGGGTCTTTTCCTCATCATGCATGCCGAGGCGCGATCTGAGACTATGTGGCTCGTCCCGGTGGCGGCGTTCCTCGCCGGGCTGCTGGGCGCGGGCGCCATGCGTGTGGCCGATCGCTGGCATGGCGTCTCCGTCCTGGCCGAAGGTCTGGCGCAAACCACACGCCTCGGCGCGGCAGTGGCGACGCCGCGTGGCGAGCTCATTGAGTCCAATCCGGCTTATGATCGGCTGTTCACACGCGCAGGCCGTTTGCCGGGCGATCCGCATCACATTTTCGCTGCCAATGGCGATGACGGGGCAGCAGCTTTCCGTTTCGCGCAGGCCGCTGCCGCGCGCGGCGCACACAGCGAGGTCGTACGCTGGCTGGAGCCGGACAAGGATGGGACGCCCTCTCCCCGATGGCTGGAGGCGCGCGTGGAGCCTCTCCGTCGTTCGAGGACGTCCGGTGGGCGTCTGATGCTTTGGCAGTTTCGCGACGTCACCGCCGAGATGAAGCGCCTACAGGAGCGCGATGCGCGGCTTGAGGAGATGCGGGCGGGGCTGGATGCCGACCCTGCGGCGCGGCTGAGCGTGGATGCTACGGGCCGCATCACCGACATCAACGCGGCGATGCGGAGCTGGCTGCCCGCCGCCGCCTGGGACGCCGATCCGCTTTATCTCGCTCAGGTCTTCTCGGAATCGAGCGTCAGCCTGTTGATGGCCCGGCTCACGGGCCCGCGCAACGGCGGCGCGCCGCGCACCGCGATGCTGGAGATCGTCGATGAGGCCGGGGGCGCCCGCCCGATCTGGGCCAGCTTTCGGACAACGTGCGAGAAGAAGGGCGCACGGCCAAAGCTGCGGATCACCGCGCTCGATTGCACCGGCGCCGACGCGGCCGAAACGCGGGCAGCGGACACGATGGACGGCGAAGAGCTGTTTCACGCCGCGCCCGTTGCAATGGCCGCCGTCAACGCCAGGGGCAAGATCTCCAGCCGTAATCACGCCTTTTCCCAAACCTTCGCGATCCCGGCGCAGCGGGGCAACCAGCGGCTTAACGTGCTCGACCTCGTTGATGAGAATGCACGCGAAACGCTCGCACAGATGATCGCGGATGCTGCGGCGCGCAAACCTGCCAGCGCACCGCTCGATATCGTGTTTGCGCGCGATGACACGCGCGCCGGGCGGCTTTACGTCGTGCCGACGCCGGGCAAACGACGCCGCGGCGGGGCGGATGCCGTGATGATCTTCGCCATCGACACGACCGAGCAGCGCGCGCTTGAAGAGCAGATCGCGCAGAAGCAGAAGATGCAGGAAGTCGGCCAGCTTGCCGGCGGTATCGCGCACGACTTCAACAATTTGCTCACAGGCATTCTCGGCTACACCGACCTGCTGCTTTCCAGCCACCGCCCGAGCGATCCTGCTTTCAAGGACATTATGGAGGTGCGGAACAACGCCAACCGCGCCGCCGCGCTGGTGCGTCATCTGCTAGCCTATTCACGCCGGCAGACGCTGCGGCCCAAGGTGCTGTCGCTCACCGACGTGATCGAGGATTTCGGCCTGCTGCTCAACCGGTTGATCGGTGAGAAGGTCACCTCGAACATCATCCACGCGCGCGATCTCTGGCTGGTGAAGGCCGACGCCAACCAGCTTGAGCAGGTGCTGATGAACCTGGCCGTCAACGCGCGCGACGCGATGATGCCAGGCGGCGGTGAACTGACGATCCGCACGGCAAACGTGACCGAGCGCGAGGCCGCCAAGCTGGACCGGCCCGGCCTTCCCGTGGGCGAATATGTACTGCTGGAGGTGACCGACACGGGCTGCGGGATGTCGCCGGAGGTGCAGGAGAAGATCTTCGAACCATTCTTCTCCACAAAGGCAATTGGCGAGGGAACCGGCTTCGGTCTGTCCGTGGTCCATGGCATCGTGAAGCAGACCGGCGGCTATATTTACGTCGACAGCAAGGAAGGCCAGGGCGCCACCTTCCGCATCTACCTGCCGCGGCATGTCGAGGCAGATGCGGTGGACGCGAACGAGAGCGAGGCCGAGAGCGGCGAGCAAAAGCGCAAGGACCTGACTGGGCAAGGCACGATCCTGCTCGTGGAGGATGAAGAGGCCGTACGCCGCTTCGCCGCGCGGGCGCTTGAATCCCGCGGCTATCACGTGCTCAAGGCAACGACTGGCGTCGAGGCGCTGGATGTGCTGGCCGAGCACGGGAGCGGCATCGATCTCGTCATCAGCGACGTGATGATGCCCGAGATGGACGGGCCGAAGCTGCTGCAGCAGATGCGCAAGACCCTGCCCGACATGAAGGTGATCTTCATTTCCGGCTACGCCGAGGAGGCGCTGCGCCGCGAGCTGGCCGAGGACGAGAGCTTCACCTTCCTGCCCAAGCCATTCTCGCTCAAGGATTTGGCCTCGGCCGTGAAGGAGGTTCTGGCAGCGAAGTGAACGGGTCGGGGGCGTCCGTGGTCGCGCACCCGAATTGGCGCTCGAACGCTGCGCGCAGGGCGGCATCGACGTCCTCCATTCCCGCATCGACACCCAGCGCCGACAGGCTCGTGACGCCGGCGTCGTTGACGCCGCACGGCACGATGCCCGAGAAGTGGTCAAGGTCCGGCGCAACATTCAGGCTGATGCCGTGAAACGACACCCAGCGCCGCAGCCGCACGCCGAGCGCGGCGATTTTCGCCTGTGTCGGCCCGCAGCCGTCGGCCCGGGAAACCCAGACTCCGGCCTGCCCCTCGCGTCGGCGTCCCCAAACGCCAAATTCAGCCAGCGTCGCAATCAGCCAATCTTCAAGGCTGTTTACGAACCAGCGCACGTCCTGCCGGCGCTGCGTCAGATCGAGCATGACATAGGCGACGCGCTGGCCCGGCCCGTGATAAGTGTATTGACCGCCGCGGCCCGTCTCGTAGACCGGAAAGCGGCCGGGGGCGAGCAGATCGTCGGCGCGCGCGCTGGTGCCGGCGGTGTAGATGGGCGGATGCTCCAGCAGCCAGACCAGTTCGTTCGCGCGGCCCTCGCGGATCGCACGGACGCGGGCGTCCATCGCAGCTAGCGCCTCGGGGTAGGCCACGGGCGCGGTGCTCACGGTCCAGCCGACGGCGCAATTCTTCGGCGGTTCGAAGGTGTCGCTCATCAGTGCGGTGCTGCGCTTTCGCGTTCACGGGCGTCTATGGCGATATAGGATCGTAAGGGCGCACTTGCACCGGGCGATTGCCTTTGCTACCTCCTAACAGGCGAGTCGTCGTAATGGCGCGATGGCCATGAAACTCAGCGGTCGTGGCGGAACAGGTAGACGCGCAGCGTTGAGGGCGCTGTGGGCTTAGCCCGTGGAGGTTCGATTCCTCTCGACCGCACCACCCTCTCCCCAAATTCATGACTCAACTTCAGTATGGCATGGCCGAGCGGGCCGCCGCGATGTGCTCATGATGCGGGTGCGGGCCAAGCTACCAGCAATGATAGCTCGACACGCGCAGGCCTGTGCTTGGGGGAGGAGAAAGAGTTGTGGGCGCGCCGAGGCGTCAGCTCCGGTCGGCCGCAAATGCTGGCATCGGGGTGCCCCAGGCGATATCCGCATGCGGCACTTCACGATGGCGGGGCCGCGCGACCTCAGTCTCAACGACCGTCCACGCCGTCGGGTCGGCGTGCAGCGCTTCGAGCACCATCGCGTTGATCCGGTGTCCGCCCCGGTAGGAGCGGTATTTTCCGAGCAGCGGCGCGCCTGCGAGCGATAGATCACCCACCGCATCCAGCGCCTTGTGCCGGACGAATTCGTCTTCGTAGCGCAGCCCTTCCGGGTTCACCACCCGGTCATCGGCGATCGCGACGGTGTTCTCCAGCGAAGAGCCGAGCGCGCGGCCCGCCTTCCATAGCATTTCGACATCCTTCATGAAGCCGAAAGTGCGCGCGCGCGATAGTGCGCGGAGGAACACCTGCGGATTGACGTCGCCGCGCCAGCGCTGGCGACCGATCACCGGTGTGTCGAAGTCGATCTCGACATCCAGATGAAAGCCGTCATAGGGCTCGAGGGAGGCAGAGGCCTGGCCGTCGCGGATGTGGACTGGCTTGAGCACACGTATATAGCGCCGTGGCCGCGGCAAAGGCCGCAGGCCTGCTTCGACGACCGCCTCAACGAACGGCTCCGCACTGCCGTCCATGATCGGAATTTCGCCCGCATCGACCTCGATATCGACGTTATCGACGCCGACGCCGCGCAGCGCGGCCATCAGATGCTCCACCGTCGCAACGCAGCCGCCTTCGCCGCTGCTGAGCACTGTGCAAAGCGTGACATTAGAGATAGCGCGGAAATCCGCCGGAATGCGAACCTCCTTGCCAGCATCGTTCCGGACGATGAAGACAATGCCGTTATCAGCTTCAGCCGGATGGAGCGTCAGAGAAGCGGACCGGCCGCTATGGACGCCCGTGCCGGCGATCACGACGCTTTCCTTGAGCGTCGTTTGACGTGCCCCCGTGAAGTCTGCGATCATTGTTGTCTCGCGCCGTTATAATTGTCCCTTCAAGGACAGAACGGGCGTGATACGCAGCTCGTCTGTCCCCCCATTTCGATCACGGAGGCAAGGCGTGACGGGCGTTTGCAGAGCGCTGCTGAGTTTTGATTGACGCGTTAGAAACGGAAGATGGCTTTCAGCTTGACGCTCCGCACCCGGATCACGCTTGGATGCTCACCCTTGTCCCAGCCAGGAAACAAATTGCCGGTAGGTCCCGCCGGAGACCTCTTCTGGCCAGGGCCCTCAGCATCCGCGTCGGAGTTGACGCCTTACGCCCGTGATCTGCGCAGACTTTAGCCCGCGGCCCCCGTCCCAACAAATCACGCTTGTTTACATTCTGTTACGGATATCTGTGCCAAATCAGCCACTTAGCGTGCATAATTAATGAGAAGCAGGCTGACCGGCTTGACAGCTGGCAGTTTTGGCTGGGTGGAGTGCGTCGGCGTGCCGAAATCAGTTTAGCGGACGCTTGAAAAAGTCAGGGATATCAAATGGTTCTTCACCATTCGCGACGCCGTTTCCAGGGCCGCGATTAATGCGTGGCTTTGCCGCTTTTCTGCCATTTTCGCTCTCAGCCTCGGCATCGCTTTCCTCGCTTTCAGGAGCAAGGTCGGCTTGGGGCATGCGCGGTTCCGCGCGCTCGGGCGCCGGCGCCTGAGTCCGCGAGTCGCCTTGATCGCCGCGATCATCGCGCCCGCGGGCTCGTCCGGCCATCCAGCCAAACAGGCCGCCCTTACGGCGATCATCGGCCCCGTCAGGGCCCTCCCCGTCTTCCTGACCGCTCAACTCCGGGAAATCCGCATCGGTCAGGGGCCGGCGCGGACGCCGCCGCGGCGCAGTCGGCGCAACTGGCTCGAAATGCGGATGGCGGCGCTCGTTCCCCACGCGCGGATTGTCCTGCGCCGTCCTGCGCGGCGGGCGTTGTTCGATCGTGACGCTGCCCGGACCTTCCCAGACCTGACCGCGCTGCGCCGCCGGCGCCTCGCCCTTTTCATTGCCGCGTGCCGTCCGGAGCCGATCGCCCAGCGATTCCGGGTCCGCGACGCGGTTCCGCCCTGGCATCGGTTGAGGGGCATGGGGCACCTGATCCACGTCGATGCCGGTCGCAACCACGGATACGCGCAGGAGGTCATCGAGGGTCTGATCGAAGATCGCGCCGACTATGATGTTGATGTCCGGATTGTCGTCAGCCGCCACTTCGCGGCGTACGCGCTCAGCCGCTTCCTGCACCTCATAAAGCGTCAGGTGCTCGTGGCTGCCGGTAATGCTGATCAGCAGGCCCTGCGCGCCGCGCATCGAGCCGTTATCGAGCAGCGGATTCGAGACCGCCAGTTCGGCTGCCTCCAATGCGCGGTTGTCGCCCTTGGATTCGCCGGTGCCCATCATGGCGGTGCCCATGTCCTTCATGACGGCCTTCACGTCGGCGAAATCCAGATTGATGAGGCCCTCCTTGATCATCAGGTCGGTGATGCAGGAAACCCCGGAGCGCAGCACGTCATCCGCGCGCTGGAAGGCGTCCGCAAAAGTGGTCTTCTCATTCGCGACGCGGAACAGGTTCTGGTTCGGGATCACCAGGATCGTGTCGACATGCGCGGCCAACTCGGCAATGCCCGTCTCGGCGTATTTCATGCGCCGCTGGCCTTCGAACTCGAACGGCTTGGTGACCACCGCCACGGTCAGGATGCCCATGTCCTTGGCCGCCCGCGCAATGACGGGGGCCGCGCCGGTGCCAGTGCCGCCGCCCATGCCAGCCGTGATGAAGAGCATGTGAACGCCTTCAAGATAGCTGCGGATGTCTTCGAGCGCCTCCTCGGCCGCGGCCGCGCCGACATCCGGCTTCGAACCCGCGCCCAGTCCTTCCGTCAGATTGACGCCCATCTGGATGCGCACGCCCGCGCTCGACATCGACAGCGCCTGCGCATCCGTGTTGGCCGCGACGAACTCGACGCCCTCGACGCCGGCCTGGATCATGTTGTTCACGGCATTGCCGCCGGCGCCGCCGACGCCGATCACTGTGATTCGCGGGCGCAGTTCGGTCAGCTCCGCCGGCTTCAGATGAATGCTCATTGCAGCCTCACCAATTCGCGTTCTGCTCGGGCGCACCGCCTTGCGGATGCGCGACGCTGCACTGTCTCGCCAACCTGTCGGAGCCATGGCGCACTGGCGTCAGGCCCCGGCCTCGCACTCAGAAGTTCTCACGCAGCCACTGACCCACCCGGGCGAAATAGCCGCTAGGCGGGACATGCGCGGACATCGCGGGCGGCTGGAGATACTGCCCGCTGGTCTGGCGCTGCGCGGGCGCGCGCAGCAGATAGTTGAGCGTCCCGACCGCAGCCGAAAGTGACGGATCGGCATTGGGTGGCAAACCCGTCACCGCTTCGGGACGCCCCGTCCGCGCGACGCCGCCGAAAATGCGCTCAGCCAAATCCGCCGCGCCAACAAGCTGCGCGCCGCCGCCGGTCAGCACCACGCGTTCGCTCACGGCCGGGTCGCAGCCAGCCTGTTCGAGCCTTTCTTGCAGCTGCGAGAACATGTCCTCCAGTCGTGTGCGCACAATCGCGGCGATGTCCGCCTTCGTCGGATAGATGTAACGTTCTTCGCCATCTTCACCAATCAAAGGACACACGACGTGATCGCTATCGAGCGCGGCATCGCTAAAAACGCTGGCGTACAGGGTCTTTAGCCGCTCCGCTTCAGCGCGGGGTGTGGACAACATCCGCGCGAGATCGCGTGTGAGATGCTCGCCGCCCGACGAAAGCGAATCAATATGCACCGCCTGACCCTCGCAGAATGCAGCCAGCGAGGTCGTTCCCGCGCCCATATCAATGCAGGTCACGCCGAGGTCGCGTTCCTCAGCCGTGGCCGTGGCCAGCCCGCTCGCCAGCGGCGCAGCGACGAGGCCGGCCAGATGCAGATGACACCGCTCGACGCACAGCGCGATATTCTTCGCCGCCAGCGGCGCAATGCCCGCCGCCAGGACATTGACCTTGAGCGTGTCGCCGATCAGCCCGCACGGGTCTTCGATCTCCACAGCGTCGTCCAGGCTATAGCCCGAGATGACCGTATGCAGGATCGACTGGCCGTTGCGCCGCGCATACTGTTCGGCCGCGAGCAAGGCGCGGCGGATGTCGAGTTCGTCAACTGTCCGCTGGGCGATCGGCACGCTGGCGGTGAAGCTTTCGCTCGATAAACCCGCGCCGGCGAAGGTGACATAGACCTCATCGACCGTCATGCCAGCATTGTGTTCAGCCCGGCTCACAGCGGCGCGCACCGCTTCTTCCGCTGCATCGAGGTCGCTGATGCTCCCGCCGGCGATCCCGCGCGCGGCTGTTTGCCCGAAGCCGAGAACGGCGATGCGCGCATGCTCGATCCTCTGCGCGAGCCATTTCGGCGGCGGCAACAGACGCGCGATGGTGCACGAGACCTTGCGCGTTCCAAGATCAAGAACCGCAGCCGTGCGCTCCTTCGTGATTACCGCGCTGAAATTGTCCCACATCTCTGGCTCCGCAAACCGATCACAGAGGCCGCGCCCGCGACCGCCTGCCCCCGTCAGAGAGACGGGCGCTCGGCCCCGGCGCATCTGTTTCCGGCGCGTCCCTGCGCAGAGCGATCCGCCCGGGCACGCGCATGTCGATGATGTTGACGCCCTCCGGCAAATCCGCGGCCATAAGCTGCGCGAGCCGGGTCAGCGCCTCGTCTGCCGCTTGCGCGGGAAGCTGCGCCCTCAGGCCGTTGTGCAGGATCAGATCCCAGCGGCGCTGCTCGATGCGTTCGGCGAGCACTACGTACCGCGCGACCGTTCCATGCACTTGCAGCAACGCAAGCAAATCAGCCGCCGCTGTGTGTGCGCCCTCGCCGGCGATGCGCGGCAGATGGCCAAATTGCGCGGTGACCGGGCCAAGCAGCTCGCCCTCCCGGTCGATCAGGACGGTGTGCCCGCGAATGTCCCAGCGCGCGAACGGCTTGCGCTCGCGCAGCTCGGCAATCAGCGTTGACGGCCAGAGCCGCATCACCCGTGCGCTCTTGACCCAGCCGATCTCCTCCAGCCGCGCCTTGGCCGCGTGGGTGTCGTAGCCGAAGATCGTCCGCGCACGCGCCGTCTGCAGCGCCTCTTGCACCTGGGCGCCCGGCGTGTGAACGCTGCCTTTGACGATCACCTCGTTAATGCCTAATCCCCCCGCAATCAGTGCCGCTTCAGCGCGCGCCGTCAACGTCTGCTGCCACGCTGCAAGATGCCCGCCGAGCGCTGCGCCGTACACCGCGACAGTCAGCAGGAACGACACAGAAAGATAGACGCCGAGCCGCGACGCCTCGTCTGCCCGCGCGTTCATCAGCCGCCAGAGGAGTGCGCCCTCAGACTTGTCGCGGCGCATGACAAGCCGCGATGCGCCGCGCTGGCGGCGAGCAGCCTTCCCTCTGAACGCGAACGTATCGCGAGTCGCAGGACCAATCCATGATTGCAAACGCCTTACTCCACAACTCAATGGCCCGCGCGCTACACTGGCCGCAGACCGCCGGGGTGGCCCCGATTGTCATGGTTGATCTCTTAAATTTTGGTAAATTTTTACCCTGACGGTGGGCCGGAATGGCGCGTGCAGGCTTGGCGCGCTGCAGGTTCGCGGCGATCCGCTAAAACTGAAAAAAGCGCGGCTGATGCCGCGCTTCGTCCCGAACGGGGGTCACTGGCGCGTCCAGCAGCCGCCGGACGCGCTGAGCGATTTAGTGCGCCTGATTGAACAGGTGCTCGACATACTCCCAGTTGATGAGATTGTCGACGAACGCCTCCAGATATTTCGGCCGCGCGTTGCGATAGTCGATGTAGTACGAGTGCTCCCACACGTCGCAGCCGAGCAGCGGCGTTGCGCCGTGCACGAGCGGGTTCTCGCCGTTCGGCGTCTTCATGATGTGCAGCTTGCCGTCCTTCATCGCCAGCCAGCACCAGCCGGAGCCGAATTGCGTGAGACCCGCGTCAATGAAATCGGCGCGAAACTTGTCATAGCCGCCGAGGTCCTCGTCGATCTTCGCGGCCAGCGCGCCCGGCACGCTAGCGCCGCCGCCGCCCGGCTTCATCCACTGCCAGAAATGCATGTGGTTGTAGTGCTGGGCGA
>CAZYUT010000018.1:0-25129 GCA_964650735.1 uncultured Hyphomicrobiaceae bacterium | reverse complement strand
CGGACGATCTGGCGGATGCGGCGCAAAAGATCGTCGCGAAGGTGAAGGAGGCGGCGTAAGGGCTGGCCGGGCCTCTTGACGAGGGGCACAGTTCCACATAAACTGTGTTCCGAAGAAGGGCGCTGCAGCGCGCGTCCTGGCGGTGTCAAGGAGGCCGGCCATGAAAAACATCACGCTTGCCGTGGACGAACAGGTGTTGGCGACGGTGCGCGCTTATGCGGCACGCAACAACACGACGGTGAACGCGCTGGTGCGCGAGCATCTGGAGCGGATCGCGCGGCAGGAGGACAAGGCGGCGCAGGCGCGCCAGCGGCTGGTGGAGTTAAGCCGGGCATCGACCGGGCGTCTGGGCGGCTGGCAGTGGAACCGGGACGAGATTTATGAACGTGGCGTGCTTCCTCGACACCAACATTCTGATCTACGCGGCTTTGCAGAGCCCGACCGGGACGGCGAAGAAGAAGATCGCGGTTGACCTGCTCGCAAACGAGTCGTTTGCGCTGTCCGCGCAGGTGCTGCAGGAATTCTACGTGGTCGCAACGCGCAAGGCCGAAGTTCCCTTGACGCCTGCCGCAGCGCTCGACTGGATCGAGCAACTCGAAGAGTTTCCCTGCGCGGATGTCAGCCCAGCGCTCGTCAAGCTCGGTGCGGTGATGGCCGAGCGCTATCGCATCTCTTACTGGGATGGGGCGATCCTCGCGGCGGCGGAAAGCCTCGGCGCGCCGGTCGTCTACACCGAAGACCTGAACCACGGCCAGCAATACGGCGCGGTGCGCGCGGTCAATCCGTTCGCCGAAAACGCTCCGGCTGGTGGTTTTCACGAGGGCCAGCAGAGCTACGCTGGTAACTGATACACAAGCCGAGAGCAACGACGAAACGAAAAGGTTGAACCCATGGCGGTGCTTGTCGACAGCAACACGAAAGTGATCACGCAAGGTATCACGGGCAGTCACGGAACCTTCCACACCGAGCAGGCGCTGGCCTATGGGACGAAGGTTGTCGGCGGGGTCACGCCTGGCAAAGGGGGCAGCGCGCATCTCGGACTGCCGGTCTTCGATACGGTCGCCGAAGCCGTTGAGAGAACCGGGGCGACCGCGAGCGCGATCTACGTGCCGCCGCCTTTTGCCGCCGACGCGATCCTTGAGGCGATCGACGCCGAAGTGCCGCTTGTCGTGGCGATCACAGAAGGAATCCCGGTGCTGGATATGGTCCGGGTCAAGCGCGCGCTGGAAGGGTCGAAGACGCGGCTGATCGGGCCGAACTGCCCTGGCGTCATTACCCCCGATCAGTGCAAGATCGGCATCATGCCGGGTCACATTCACAGGGCCGGATCGGTCGGGATCGTGTCGCGCTCGGGCACGCTCACTTATGAGGCCGTCGCGCAGACGACGGCGGCGGGCCTTGGACAGTCGAGCTGCGTTGGCATCGGCGGCGACCCGGTCAAGGGCACGGAGTTCATCGACGTGCTGGAGATGTTTCTTGCAGATGACCAGACCGAGTCGATCATTATGATCGGCGAGATCGGGGGGGCGGCCGAAGAAGAGGCGGCTGCGTTTTTGAAATCCGCGCCCGTGAAGAAGCCGACGGTCGGCTTCATTGCCGGCCTGACTGCGCCGCCGGGCCGGCGCATGGGCCATGCCGGCGCGATCGTGGCGGGCGGCAGCGGCGGGGCCGAGGACAAGATCGAGGCCATGCGTTCGGCCGGTATCCGCGTGGCGGACAATCCCGCTGCAATGGGCTCAACGCTGATCGAGGTGTTGCGAGCCGCCTAGTCGATTGCGCGTTGCGTCTTTTACGCCCGGTCACAACGAATTGTGCACCGCGGGCCTTTCGTGAATGCCAACACTGTCTAGATCGACTTATAGTCCGGCAAGATCGTGTAGCGCGCTCGAACCATACGAAGCGCGCGCAAAAAGATGATGGAACGTGCCATGCGCAAGCAGCCGCTTAATGAGACATTCGCCCTCAGCTCCTTCCTCCACGGCGCCAATGCCGCTTATGTGGAGGACCTTTATGCGCGCTACCAGGACAATCCCGGCTCGGTTGACGCTGAATGGCGAAGGTTCTTTGCCGGCCTGAAGGATCAGCGCGACACCGTTCTGGCGGAGCACCGCGGTCCGTCATGGAAACCTGAGCATGTCAACGTGAACGGCGACAGCGAACTGCTTGCTGCCCTCACCGGCGACTGGGCTGAGACGGCAGGCGAGATTGAAGGCAAGATCCGCGAAAAGGCGGCTGAGGGCGGCGTCGCGCTTGATGAGGAGCATGTCATGCAGGCAGTGCGCGATTCGGTGCGCGCGCTGATGCTGATCCGTTCGCACCGCGTCCGTGGGCACCTGGCCGCCGATCTCGACCCGCTCAAGCTGACGCCGCCTGTGGAGCACTCGGAACTGCAGCCGGAAAGCTACGGCTTTACCGAGGCGGACTACGACCGGCCCATCTACCTCAACAAGGTGCTGGGGTTGGAGACCGGCACGCTGCGCGAGATCCTCGACATCCTGCGGCGCACCTATTGCGGCAAGATCGGCATCGAGTTCATGCACATCTCCGATCCGGAGCAGAAGGCGTGGCTGCAGGAGCGCATCGAGGGCGTCGGCAAGGAGGTGCAGTTCACCCGCCGGGGCAAGGAAGCGATCCTGCAAAAGCTGATCGACGCGGAGAGCTTCGAGAAGTATCTCGACAAGAAATATACCGGCACCAAGCGCTTCGGTCTCGACGGCGCGGAAGCGATGGTTCCGGCGCTGGAGCAGATCATCAAGCGCGGGGGGCATCTGGGCCTGCGCGAGATCGTCATCGGCATGCCGCATCGCGGGCGGCTCAATGTGCTCGCCAATGTCATGGGCAAGCCGTACCGCGCGATCTTCCACGAGTTCAAGGGCGGCTCAGCGCATCCGGAGGAGGTCGAGGGCTCTGGGGACGTCAAGTATCACCTCGGCACCTCCTCAGACCGCTCTTTTGACGGGAATGAGGTGCATCTCTCGCTGACGGCGAACCCGTCTCATCTGGAGGCCGTGGACCCGGTCGTGCTGGGCAAGGTCCGCGCAAAGCAGGACCAGCATGCGGACACCGAGCGCACCAAGGTGCTGCCGCTGCTGCTCCACGGCGATGCAGCCTTTGCCGGGCAGGGCGTCGTCGCCGAGTGCTTGGGCCTTTCTGGCCTGCGCGGCCATCGCACCGGCGGGTCGATCCATTTCATCGTCAATAACCAGATCGGCTTCACCACAGCGCCGCGCTTCGGGCGATCGTCGCCCTACCCTTCAGACGTCGCGCGCATGGTCGAGGCGCCGATTTTCCACGTTAACGGCGACGCGCCGGAAGCGGTCGTGCATGTCGCGAAGGTGGCCACGGAGTTCCGCCAGCGCTTCCACAAGCCGGTCGTCATCGACATGTTCTGCTACCGCCGCCACGGCCACAACGAGGGCGACGAGCCGTCTTTCACGCAGCCGCTGATGTACAAGCGCATCCGCCAGCACCGGCCGGTCGTGGACATCTATGCGGACCAGCTTATCGAGGAGGGTCTGTTCGAGCGCGCGCAGATCGAAGAATTGCGCAGCCGGACGCGGCAGACGCTCGACGAGGAGTTCAACGCAGCAGACGGTTACCGGCCGAACCGCGCCGACTGGCTTGACGGGCGCTGGGCAGGGATCGGCTTTGCCGACGAAGGCCCGCGACGCGGCAAGACGGAAGTGGCGATCGAGACGCTGCGCGCTGTGAGCGAGAGGATCAATACGATCCCGGAGCATATCAACGTTCACAAGACGGTGCGGCGCATCTTCGACAATCGCCGCAAGGTTGTAGCGGCCGGGGAAGGCATCGACTGGGCGACAGCGGAGTCGCTTGCGTTCGGCACCCTCCTCAATGAAGGCTTCCCCGTGCGCCTGTCAGGTCAGGACAGCGAGCGCGGGACGTTCTCGCAGCGCCACGCGGTTATCGTCGATCAGGAAACCGAGGAGCACTACCGCCCGCTGAACCACATCTCGGAGGATCAGGCGCGCTTCGAGGTCATCAACTCGATGCTCTCGGAGTTCGCGGTTCTCGGCTTCGAATACGGTTACAGCCTCGCCGAGCCGAACGCGCTGGTTTTGTGGGAGGCGCAGTTCGGCGACTTCGTAAATGGCGCGCAGGTCATCATCGACCAGTTCATCACCTCGGGCGAACGCAAGTGGCTGCGGATGTCCGGTCTGGTGATGCTCTTGCCGCATGGCTATGAAGGGCAGGGGCCGGAGCATTCCTCGGCGCGGCTGGAACGCTTTCTGCAAATGTGCGCTGAGGACAACATCCAGGTCGCCAACTGCACAACCCCGGCCAACTTCTTCCAGATCCTGCGCCTGCAACTCGATCGCCAGTTCCGCAAGCCGCTGATCCTGATGACGCCAAAATCGTTGTTGCGGCACAAGCGTGTGGTGTCGCGGATCGAAGATTTCGGTCCGGAGTCCACTTTCCACCGGGTCCTCTGGGATGACGCCGACGAGGGCCGCAACGGCGTAAAAAGTCTCGTCCCGGACAATCAGATCAAGCGGGTCGTGCTGTGCTCGGGCAAGGTGTACTTCGACCTGCTGGAGGAGCGCGAGAAGCGCGGCATCGACGACATCTATCTGATGCGCATCGAGCAGCTCTATCCGTTCCCGGCGCGCGCGCTCATCTCGGAGTTGGGGCGCTTCAAGGATGCGGAGATACTCTGGTGCCAGGAAGAGCCGAAAAACATGGGCGCATGGACGTTCGTGGAGCCAAACATTGAATGGGTTCTCAACCACATCGACGCGCAGTATAAGCGTCCGCGTTATGTCGGCCGGCCGGCCTCGGCGGCAACGGCGACGGGGCTCATGTCGAAGCATATCGCGGAGCTGAATGCGTTCCTGGACGAGGCCCTGACAATCTGAAATGAAGCGCCGCCGTGGAACGCGCCGCGGCAAAAAGGAAACGACACGACGATGGCACAGGAAATCCGCGTACCGACGCTGGGCGAATCCGTGACCGAGGCCACGGTGGGCCAATGGTTCAAGAAGTCCGGCGAGCATGTGAACGAGGATGAGCCGGTTGTTGAGCTGGAGACGGACAAGGTCACGGTCGAGGTGCCCGCGCCCGTATCGGGCGTGATCTCCAGCATCGCCGTGGAAGAGGGCGAAACGGTCGCGGTCGGCGCGCTGCTTGGCGCGATCGAGGCAGGCGCGCAGGCCGCAGAGCAGACACCTGACGAAAAGACCGCAGCCATGGCCGCGGCTGCAGCCAAGGCGGATGCGCCCCCAGAGGCCGGAGCCGCTCCCAGTCCCGAACCTGCGCCGCAGCCCGAAACCCAGTCCGGCGGGGCGGAAAGCGAAAAGCCGATGTCCCCGGCCGTGCGCAAGCTGGTTGAGGAACACGGGGTCGATACTAGCGTGGTCGAAGGTACGGGCAAGGATGGCCGATTGCTCAAAGGCGACATTTTGACTGCGCTTGATGCGGGGCTCGTCTCTGCGAGAACGCCTGCGCAGCCACAACGCGAACGCGCGCCAGCAGCCGATGCGGATGCTGCGCGCGAAGAACGCGTGCGCATGACCAAATTGCGCCAGACGATTGCCCGCCGCCTGAAAGAGGCTCAGCACAACGCGGCGATGCTGACCACCTTCAATGAAGCGGACATGTCCGCGATCATGGAGGCGCGGCAGCGGCACAAGGCTGATTTCGAGAGGAAGCACGGCGTGAAGCTTGGCTTCATGGCCTTCTTCGTGAAGGCTTGCGTTCACGCGCTGCGCGAGATCCCGGCCGTCAATGCTGAGCTCGACGGCGAAGACCTGATCTACAAGAACTATTATCACATCGGTGTGGCTGTCGGCACCGATCGCGGGCTGGTGGTTCCGGTCCTGCGCGACGCCGACGCGATGAGCTTCGCCGATATCGAGAAGAAGATCACCGATTTCGGCAAGCGCGCCCGAGACGGCAAGCTGGGCATAGACGAGATGCAGGGCGGCACCTTCACGATTTCGAATGGCGGCGTCTACGGCTCGCTGATGTCCACGCCAATCCTCAATGCGCCGCAGTCCGGCATTCTCGGCATGCACAAGATTCAGGAGCGCCCGATGGCCGTGAACGGCGCGATCGTGGTTCGCCCGATGATGTATCTGGCTTTGTCCTACGACCACCGGGTCATCGACGGCAAGGAGGCGGTGACGTTCCTCGTCCGCGTCAAGGAGAGTCTGGAAGACCCAGAGCGGCTGTTGCTCGATCTTTGATTTTTAAGGGATATTAGCGATGCGTTGCGGGTTATTGTTTGCGCTTTTCCTCGGCCTTGGCGCTTCCGGGGCTTCCGCCCAGAGCTTTGATTGCAGCAAGGCCCGGCTGGCTGCAGAGTTGGCGATCTGCGACAGCCAGCAGCTGAGCCGGCTCGACGAAGAGATGTCCGCCCTCTATTTCGGCCTGCCGTTTGCTGTCCGGCAGGGGATCGCAGGCTCGCAACGCCGCTGGCTGCGGCAGCGCAACGCCTGCGGCTATGATCAAGTCTGCATCGAGAATGCGTATTTCCGGCGAATTGAGGTGTTGTCGCAGTTCTAGCGCCGGCGGCGAACGGGGGGCGTTTTGACAATCGAATTGACGGTTCTAGTTCTGGCGGTGCTGCTCGCTTATGCGCAGCTGACCATCTACGCCGTCTACGCCAATCGCGATTTCGGCCCCGGCTACACCATGAGCCCGCGCGACTCCGGGCCGGAGCGTTCCGCTTCGGTGATGACGGGCCGCCTGCGCCGCGCCTACGAAAATCACGTCGAAAGTCTGCCGTGGTTCGCCATCGCCGTCTTGGTGGCGCATGTCAGCGGCGCGACAAGCTGGCTCACCGCGACAGCAGCACTGATTTATCTGGCCGCACGCATCATCTATATCCCGTGCTACGCATTCGGCTGGCGCCTGCGCTCGCTCATGTGGAGCGTTGCGGCGCTGGCGATCCTGGTCATTCTGGGCGACACCCTCGTTTGACGGGTTGCCCGCCCTGTCCGAACATTCGAGCTGAAAGGCAGTGTCATGGCGGAAAACTACGACCTTGTGGTCATCGGAACCGGCCCCGGCGGCTATGTCTGCGCGATCCGCGCGGCGCAGCTGGGCATGAAGGTCGCAGTGGTCGAGAAACGCAAATCGCATGGCGGCACCTGCCTGAATGTGGGCTGCATCCCCTCCAAGGCGCTGCTGCACGCCTCTGAGCTTTACGAGGAAGCCAATCATGGCTTCGCGGCGATGGGCATAGACGCCACCCCCAAGCTCGACCTGCCGAAGATGATGGGCTTCAAGGATGAGGCGGTCGAAGGCAACACGCAAGGAATCGAGTTCCTGTTCAAGAAGAACAAGATCGACAGCCATCACGGGACAGGACGTATCGCCGGACCGGGCGCGGTCGAGGTGAAGGGCGAGGACGGCGCGACCACGACGCTCAATGCAAAGGCCATCGTGATCGCCACTGGCTCTGACGTCATCCGGCTGCCAGGCATCGAAGTCGACGAAAAGCGGGTGGTCAGTTCGACAGGCGCGCTCGACTTGGCCGAGGTGCCGAACAAGATGCTGGTGGTCGGCGGCGGCATCATCGGGCTGGAGCTTGGCTCCGTGTGGCGGCGTCTCGGCGCGCAGGTGCAGGTGGTCGAGTTTCTCGACCGCATCACGCCGGGCATGGACGCAGAGGTGTCCAAGCAGTTCATGCGCATTCTAAAGAAGCAGGGGATCGAATTTACGCTCGGCCACAAGGTGACTGGCGTCGATGCCAGCGGCAACCGGCTCAAGGCGACGATCGAGCCGGCCAACGGCGGCGAGGCGCGGGAGGTGGATGCTGATGTCGTGCTCGTCGCGGTCGGGCGCGCGCCTTTCACAGACGGGTTGGGCCTCGACGAGGCCGGCATCGAAACCGACCAGAAGGGGCGCATCGCGGTCGACGCGCACTACAAGACCAGCGCGGAGGGCATCTACGCCATCGGCGATGTGATCCACGGGCCGATGCTCGCGCACAAGGCCGAGGAGGAGGGCGTGGCGGTCGCGGAAATCCTCGCCGGGCAGGCGGGGCATGTGAATTACGGCGTGATCCCCGACGTGATCTACACCTATCCCGAGGTCGCCAAGGTGGGGCAGACCGAGGAGGAGTTGAAGGAGCGGGGCATCGCGTACAAGTCCGGCAAGTTCCCGTTCACGGCGAATGGCCGCGCGAAGGCCAACCGGCAAACCGAAGGCTTCGTCAAGGTGCTGGCCGATGCCAAGACCGACCGGGTGCTCGGCGTGCACATCCTCGGGCCGGATGCCGGCAACATGATTGCGGAGGCGGCCGTGCTGATGGAGTTCGGCGGCTCGGCGGAAGATCTGGCGCGGACCTGCCATGCGCATCCGACACTGACCGAGGCGGTCAAGGAAGCCGCGCTTGCGGTGGACGGGCGCGCGCTTCATATGTGAAGGCATGAAGCCGCGTTTTCTCGTCCTCACCATCAGCACGCTCGTTGCGTTTGCGATACTGGTTTCGCTTGGCGTGTGGCAGCTCCAGCGCCGCGACTGGAAGCACGCGCTCATCGAGCGGATCGAGGCGCGCGCCGAAGCGCCGGCCAAGCCGCTTGAGCAGGTGCTTGCGCGCTGGCAGCGCGACCGCGACATCGAATATATGCGCGTCGAGATGACGGGTGAGCTTCGCGGGGACCGGGAGTTCCACATCTACACGATCCGTGACGGCATCGCCGGCTGGCGGGTGGTCTCGCCCTTCGAGACAGACGGGCATATCGTTATGCTGGACCGCGGCTTCGTTCCGGAGCCGCTGAAAGACCCGCAGGCGCGCGCCGATCAGCCCTTGCCCGAAGGAACCTTCACCGTGACCGGGCTGGCGCGCGCCCCTGGCCAGTCCAATTTCGTGACGCCCGAGAACGAGCCGGAGCGCAACCGCTACTATTGGCGCGATCTGGAGGGCATCATCGCCGGGCTTCCGCCCGGAGATCAGGCGCGGGCCGCGCCGTTTTTCATCGAGGCCGAGGCCGGAGCGCTGCCCGGCGAGTGGCCGCGTGACGGCGTTACGCAGCTGCGCCTGTCTGACAGGCATTTGTCCTATGCGCTGACATGGTTCGGGCTGGCGCTGACACTCCTGGGCGTCTATGGGGCGTATGTCGTCTCGCGCCGTGGCGGCGGGCAGAAGTCGGCGCAAACCGGGTGATTGGCGGGCCCGCAGACGGGTTGCCGGAACGCCATGGCGGGCGTAATTTGGCGGCGGATTGGGATTTGGTTCGGATGCCGCGCGCAGCGCTCATGCGCCTGGCATATCGCCACTCGGGATGTCTCTCGTGAAATACGTCAGCACACGCGGCATTGCGCCCTGCCTTGATTTCGAAGACACAGCGCTGACCGGCCTCGCGCGCGATGGCGGGCTCTATGTGCCGGAGAGCTGGCCGAGCCTGACGCCCGGTCAGATCGCGGGCTTCGCGGGCAAGGCCTATGCCGATGTCGCTGCCGAGGTCATGGCGCCGTTCATGGGCGATGCGATGCCGTCCGAGAACCTGCGTGAGATGCTCGCCCGCGCCTACGCGCCGTTCCGCCATCCGGCGACCGCGCCGCTGGTGCAGACCGGACCGAACGATTTCATCCTGGAGCTGTTCCACGGACCCACGCTCGCCTTCAAGGACTTCGCCATGCAGGTGCTCGCGCCGATCATGGAGCGCGCGCTGGAGCGCCGCGGCGACAGGGCGGCGATCATCGCGGCAACCTCCGGCGACACAGGCGGCGCGGCGGTCGAAGCGTTCCGGGACCGCGCGCGGATCGACCTCTTTGTGCTGCATCCGGAAGGCCGCACCAGCGAGGTGCAGCGCAAGCAGATGACGACGGTTGACGCCGCCAACGTCCACAATATCGCCGTGCGCGGCAATTTCGACGACGCGCAGGCCATCGTGAAAGCGCTGTTCAACGATCACCCCTTCCGCGATGCGCACCGGCTTGCGGCGGTGAACTCGATCAACTGGGCGCGGATCATGGCCCAGGTGGTGTATTACTTCACCGCCGCTGCCTCGCTGGGCGCGCCGCACCGCGCGGTCAGCTTTGCCGTGCCGACGGGCAATTTCGGCGACATTTTCGCGGGCTATGTGGCCAAGCGGATGGGCCTGCCGATTGACCGGCTGGTCATTGCCTCCAACGTCAACGATATTCTCACAAGAACGCTGGAAACGGGGCGCTATGAGCGCGGGCAGGTCATGCCATCTTCAAGCCCGAGCATGGACATTCAGGTATCGAGCAACTTCGAGCGGTTGCTGTTTGAGATGAGCGGTCGCGACGGCGATCTCGTGCGCACGCAGATGGACACGCTCCAGCAGTCTGGCGGCTTCACGCTGGAGCCAGGGCAATTCCAGGCCCTCAAGGCGGATTTCGCGGCCGCGCGCGCAGATGAAGACCAGACCATGACGGCGATCCGCGTGATGCGCAATGCCACCGGTTACATCACCGATCCGCACACCGCTGTGGGCCTGCACGCCGCCTGCCTGTGCCGGGGCGATGACCGCGTTCCGATGATCACGCTTGCGACAGCGCACCCAGCGAAGTTTCCCGAGGCAATCCATGCGGCGATCGGGGTGTCGCCGGAGCTTCCCGAGACGCTGCGCGCGCGCCTGTCTGCACCCGAGCGTTACGACGTCCTCGACAGCGATCAGGCGCAGATCGCTGATTACATCGCCGCGCGCACAAAACACTCGGTTGGATTACCCGCATGAGCATAGAAAGCAGCGCGCAAGTCACGCGCCTGAACAATGGCCTGCGCGTCGTGACCGAGCCCATGCCGCATGTCGGCACCGTCTCGCTCGGCATCTGGGTCGCCAGCGGCTCGCGCGCGGAAGCGCCTGAGGAACACGGCGTCGCGCATATGCTGGAGCACATGGCGTTCAAGGGGACCGAAACGCGCTCGGCCCGCCAGATCGCGGAGGAAATCGAAACCGCCGGCGGCGAGATCAACGCGGCCACCGGCGTGGAGACGACCGCTTATTTCGCGCGCGTGCTCAAGGATGAGGCGCCGATGGCCCTGGAAGTGCTCAGCGATATCCTGCGCAACCCGGTCTACATGGAGGAGGATCTTGAACTGGAGCGCACGGTGGTCCTGCAGGAGATCGCGGCGACGCGCGATAACCCGGAAGACGTGCTGTTCGACACTGCGCAAGCGATCGCCTTTCCCGACCAGCCGCTCGGCCGGCCCGTGCTCGGCACTGCGCAGAGCGTGCGCGGCCTCCGGCGCGACACCCTTATTCGCTTCCGCGAGACGAACTACGGCGCGCAGCGCATGATCGTGAGCGCGGCCGGCGCGGTGGAGCACGATGCGCTGGTGCGCGAAGCGGAGCGGCTATTGTCGGACGTCCCGAATGACAGCGCCGTCGCTTTTGCGCCCCCGCAATACCGGGGCGGTTACGCGGCCGTACAGCTCCCGCTTGAACAGTCTCATATGCTCATCGCCTTCGAGGCGCCGGCCTCGCGCGATCCGGACTATTACACGGCCCAGGTCTGCGCTGGCTTGCTGGGCGGCGGCATGTCCTCGCGGCTGTTTCAGGAGGCGCGGGAGCAGCGCGGGCTGTGCTATGCGATCTATGCCTTCTGCTCCGGCTTTTCCGATACCGGCCTGTTCGGGATCCACGCGGCCGCGGACTCAGGCGACGTCGCCGCCCTTACGGATGTGGTGACGCAAGAGCTGCGCAAGCTCGCCGAGGATGGCCCGCGCGAAGATGAGGTTGAGCGCGCGAAAGCGAATATGAAGGCAGGTTTGCTGATGAGCCTGGAAAGCTCGGCGGCCCGTGCCGAGTTCCTGGCGCGGCATCTTTACATCTTTGGCAAACCGCCGGAATTTGAAAAGCTCGTCACGCGCATCGAATCGGTTGATGCGCGCCAGGTGCAGGCCTTCGCACAGCGCCTTTTGCACGGGCTGGCGCCATCTTGTGTTCATGTGGGGCCGCGCCCCGAGGCCCCGGAGTTGCGCGCGATCGCCGAAGGCGCGTTGAGGCATTGAACGAGCGGCCTGAGCGGAAGGCAGGCTGAGAAGGAACTGCGCAATGGCATTCTTGCGGTCGCCGCCGACGCCGGAAACCGGCCCCCAGATCGAGTGGGAAGATCTGCTGTTGCGGATGCCCCGGCTCAGCGACTATCACGCATGGGCCGAGTTGCGCGCCAATAGCCGGACGCATCTGGAGCCGTGGGAGCCGGCATGGACACCGGACGAGCTTACCCGCGGCGCCTACCGCATGCGCCTGAAACACTACCTGCGTGAAATGCGCGAGAGCAGCGGCTATGCCTTTTTTATGTTCAAAGCTGATGATAACAGTCTTCTCGGCGGCGCAACTTTGAGTAACATTCGCCGGGGCGTCAGCCAGTCGTGTTCACTGGGATACTGGGTCGGCGCGCCGCATGCGGGGCAAGGCTACATGACCAAAGGCGTGCGCGCGATCGCCGCATTTGTGTTTGACACGCTCCACCTGCATCGGCTCGAAGCGGCCTGTCTGCCGACGAACGTCGCCTCAATCCGGGTGCTGGAGAAGGTGGGCTTCACCCGCGAAGGGCTCGCCCGGGAATATCTTAAAATTAACGGCAGGTGGCAGGACCATTTTCTCTACGCTTTGCTCAGGGACGATCCGCGCCGTTAGCCGGGCCGCAAGCGCGAGCCTATCCGGGCGCTGTTTGCCGCTCAGTCCCGCCGCGCTGCGGCGCGCCATGTCGCTTATGGCGCTCATGACCGTATGCCTGGCGCTTTTCGCAGGCCATGCGCGCGCGCTGGAGGCGATCGTCGTCAGCCCGGATCAGAAGAAGCTTGATGTCACGCTGCTTGGCGAGCTGTACGAGGGGCGCGGCGACAGCCTAAGCGTGGAAACCGCCCCAGGGCCCGATGGCATCACCGGGCGCATGGCCGTGCAGGCGGCGACACCGGGCACGGACCCGAACTGGGTCGTTTTCGCGCTGAGCAACCCCACCGACACCCGCATCGAACGATTTCTGGTGGCCCAGCGCTATGCACTCTCGGGCAGCCGGGTCGTCTGGCCAGACCTCGACTCGCCGCGCATCGCGCAGGTCACGCCGTCGGTTGGCTTCAAGCCCGAACGCATTCCAGCCGAGCGCGCCGACGTGTTCCGCATCACTTTGGAACCCGGCAGCACCGTCACTTTCATCGTCGAGTTGCGATCGGTGGATTTTCCAAGGCTGATGCTGTGGGACGGCCCAGCACTCGGCAAGCAAGCCACAGACCGGACGCTGCTCAACGGTATCTTGCTCGGCATCGCAGGCTTGCTGGCCATCTTCCTCACAGCCATTTTCGTCGCCAACCATCGGGCGATATTCCCTGCGACGGCGCTGGTGGCCTGGAGCGCGGTCGCCTATCTATGCGTGGATTTCGGCTTCTGGCACAAATTGTTCCAGCTTTCGCCAGATCAGAACGCAGTCTATCGCGCCGCGGCGGAGGCGGCGCTCGCGGCAAGCCTTCTGATTTTCCTGACGATCTATCTTCGATTGCGGCAATGGCAGCCTTGGCTCTTGCCGGTCTTCGGTGGCTGGGCGGTCTTGCAGATTGGCCTGATTGGATTTTCGGTCATCGACGCTCAGTTGACATCAGGCTTGGCGCGCCTCTCCTTCCTGCCGATCGCGGGTGTCGGCACGCTCCTAGTCCTGTTGCAAGCTTTTCGCGGCGAAGACCGTGCGCTGACGCTTCTGCCAACTTGGATGCTGTTTCTGGTCTGGCTGTTCGGCGCGAGCGTCGCCATCCTCGGCTATCTGTCGGGAGACATCGTCGTGCCGGCGCTGTCCTCCGGGCTGGTGCTGTTCGTCGCACTGCTCGGGTTCAGCGTGACGCAATACGCCTTCTCGCCGGGCGATTACGCGGCCTCTGGCCACGCCGCGCATATCGGCCGCGGCGCAGCGGCGCTGGAAGCGTCGGGCGCCTCCGTCTGGGAATGGGATGTGCGGCGGGAGGAGATCAAGGTCGGCCCGGAGATCGAGCGCGTTCTCGGCTATTCGAAGGGCACGCTCAACTGCGGCACCGAGGAGTGGCTGCAATTCGTCCACGCTTCGGATCGCGAGCGCGTCAAGATCATGCTCTGGACCGTGCGCGAGCGCGACGGCGGCGAGCTTGAGACGGATTTGCGGCTCCGGCGCAGCGATGGCAGCTACTTCTGGTATGAACTCCGCGGGCGGGCAGTCAAGCTGCCGCAGAGCCAGATCCTGCAGTGCATCGGTCTGTTGCGCGACGTCACGACGCAAAAGCGCAGTCAGGAGCGCCTCACGCACAACGCCGTTTATGACGCGCTGACCGGCCAGCCCAACCGCGAACTGTTCCTCGACCGTGCCGGCCAGGCAATCCTGCGCTGCGAGAGCGAAGGCACCAAGCCAACCGTCATCGTCATCGACATCGATCAGGTGCGCAGCGGCAACCACGCGCCTGAGGCTGTTATCACGGACTCGATGTTGCTCACCGTCGCGCGGCGGCTGAGCCGTCATGTCCGCGAGACGGACACGCTTGCTCGTATCGGGGTGGACCGGTTCGCCATGCTGCTGACCTCGGAGACAGACCCGCGATACATCGCGATGCTGGCCGAGCGCGTACGCCGTTCGCTGCGCTCGCCGATGAAGCTGAGCGGGCAGGAGGTCGCGCTGATCGGCAGCATCGGCATCTCGGTGTTCGACGGGCGTCAGGCGGACGGTGCCGCGCTGCTGGCCGAGGCCGAGCTTGCGTCCTACCGCGCCAAGCGCGCGGGCGCCGACCGGATCGAGCTTTACAAGCCGGACATGAGCACGGTTCGCGATGACGGCGCTGAACTTGAAAAGGATGTGTCAAAGGCGATCGACCGGCGGCAGATCGTCCTTTTGTATCAGCCGATCATGCGGCTTGCGGATAACCAGCTCGCTGGCTTCGAGGCGCTGTTGCGCTGGAATCACCCAAAACATGGTCTGCTCGGCCCGCGAGAGTTCATTCACGCCGCAGAAAAAGCCGAAATGATAGCCGCGCTCAGTCGCTACGCCGCCGAACGCGCCCTGCGCCAGCTCCATCGCTGGCAAAAGGCGTGGCAGCGCGGAGACGAGCCGCTGTTTGTAACGCTCGACCTCTCCCACCGCGCCATGCTCCGCAGCGAAGTGGTGCAGGAACTGCGCACGGTTGTCGGCCGCGGCATGGTCCCGGAAAACTGCTTCTGGGTCGAGGTCAGCGAGACGGTGGTCATGGAGAACCCGGAGCAGATTGTCGAGGCGCTGGCCAGCCTGAAGACCGCTGGCGCACGGCTCGCGCTCGATGAGTATGGTAGCGGGTACTCCTCCGTGGCCTACCTGCACCGGTTGCCGATCGATGTGCTCAAACTTGATCGCTCGCTGGTGCGCTCGGCCAGCGCATCCGGCGCCGATCCCGTGGTCCTCCGCTCAGTGCTCGCGATGGCGCATGAGCTGGGATTCGATCTCGTTGTTCAAGGGGTCGATCGCGACCGTGACGCGGCTTATCTGCGTGCGCTGGGCTGCGACTACGGCCAGGGTTTCTATTTCGGCGAGCCGATGACCGAAAAAGAGGTCATGAACCTCGTGAACACGCTGGCGCGCGCGGCGGCAAAGGCTGGCGGACCGACGCGCGGACGCAGTGAAGGCAGCGCCACGGCGCCGTCAGGCGCAAAGTCGGGGCAGCCGGGGGCCCCTGCACGAGCTGCCCAACGGATTGCGCCGCCGCCAACGGTGGCGCGCGAAGAGCAGGCGCAGCGCCGGCTTCCGCCGCCCTGGAGCGCCGATTCGTCTTTGGCACGTCCGGATCCGGAAACTGATCCCGGGCGGCAGGGAACCGGTAGCCGCGTCAAACCGGCGCGACCGCCGTACGGCCCGCGCGAGAGCGGTGCAAGCCCAGATGGCGCGGCCTTCCCAGATCGCGCGCCATTGGACGACCGGCCCTTCGAGAGTTGGGAGAGCGCTGGCGCGCCGGGGTCTGGCAGCCGTTCGCAAAGCCGCCGCAGGTCCATCTTAGGTCAGCAGCCACCGCCCCCACCGGACGCGCCAAGCTGGGAGCAGGATGAGCCAGATAGCGGACCGCCCCCTCGGCGCAGCGCGGGGCCGCCGCGTCGGCGATGATGCGCGCTCGATGACATTTTCAGGCGTTGCCCGCCTGATTGACGAGAAACGAAGGGTCGACGCCTAGCTTGGCCAGCGCCAGGGCGTATTTCTCGTCGACCCGAGGGTCGAACACCAAGTCGGCATCGCCCGGGCAGGTCAGCCAGCCATTGGCCTGAATCTCGCTCTCCAGTTGGCCCGGAGCCCAGCCGGCATAGCCCAACGCCAGCAATGACTTGTGCGGCCCCGCCCCCCGCGCGATCGCACGGAGGATGTCGATCGTGGCGGTCAGGCACACGCTGCCGTCAATCGCCAGCGTGCTGTCGGCCGAGAAATAATCCGCGCTGTGCAGCACAAACCCGCGCCCCGTCTCGACCGGACCGCCGACAAAGACCGACATGCACTTCAGGTTGGCCGGCACGTTGATGGCCTTGTCTTCCGGGATCAGATCGAGTTGCTGCAGCAGATCGAGAAAGCTGAGATGCTCGGCGGCGCGATTGATGACGATCCCCATAGCCCCCTCGGGCGAATGCGCGCAGACATAAACGACCGACCCGGCGAAGTGGTTGTCATCCGCGCCCGGCATCGCCACAAGGAGCTGACCGCTGAGATAACCCTCTCCGTCTGTCTCGGTCATTTCGCTGTTGTCCTCGATCATGTGTTTACAGTAGCGCGTCACGCGGCGCGTATGAACCCTCATGCGCCATTTTCGAGCCGCGTTGCGACACCGCGCCCAGCCGCGCACACAAACGTGAACCGGCTTGCATTGTCTGGGGCCAGCCCGGCGGTGTAGTGACAAATCCAACATGAACAACTTTCCAACAACGTTATTTAAGAAGGCTATTTTCTTGGGACGGTTTGTGCTCTTGGCGCTCTTTGCCAGCGCGCTGGCGCCCGCGGCAGCGGCGTCGGGATGGGAGGAGGCTGCGCATTCGCGCGCGCGCCTGATCGTGGCCGGGACGGTCGAAGCCGGCGCGCTCGCAGGGCGGACGGACCTGCCCAGGCGGGCCCTGCTCGCCGGGCTGGAAATCGAGCTCGATCCGGGCTGGAAGACCTATTGGCGAACGCCCGGCGACGGGATCGCGCCGCAGCTCGACTGGTCGAGTTCGCTCAACGTTGCCACGACGCAGGTGCTTTGGCCAACGCCGGCCCATTTCCGCGATGCCGCGGGTGAATACAATGGTTATGCTGATCGGGTCGTGCTGCCGGTCGTGATCGTGCCCGCGCAGCCCGGCGTTCCAGTCGCGCTCGATCTCGGCCTTGAGTACGCGGTGTGCAAGGATGTCTGCATTCCGGTGACGAAGCAGATGTCAAAGCGGCTGTCGGGCAATGGCAATGATGCGCTGGAGCGCGCGGCGGTGCTCGCGGCGCTGCAGGAGGTGCCGGTGCGCGCAGATGCGAACGGCCGCTGCGGAGATCTGGAGATTGCGGAGGTTCGGGCGGAGCTGGACGGCGCATCGCCGCACCTGGCGGTTGTATTCGCTCACCCTGCGGACAACGCGCCGCGCGATCTGTTCATCGAAGCTGAGAGCGGCCGGTTTATGGCGCATCCCAAACGCCATAGCGCAGGGCCGGAACGAACGCTTTTCCATCTGGATGCCAGCACCGGCGGCGACCCTCAGGGGCTTGCGGGGCAGACGTTGACGCTCACCGCCGCGGCCGCGCCGCAAAGTTGCGAAATGACCTGGACCGTGGAATGATCCGCCCGCAAGACTTGAGGCTACGAGCCAAGCGATAGCAAGGAAATCCACATGATAGCTCCGGGCGACCGAATCCCTGAAGCGACGTTTCACGTCATGACCGCCGAAGGCCCTTCGGAAATCTCTTCCGGCGAGGTGTTCTCTGGCAAGAAGGTGGTGCTGTTCGCGGTGCCGGGCGCTTACACGCCGACCTGCCACATGAAGCATTTGCCGGGCTTCATCCAGCATGCCGACGCCTTCAAGGCCAAGGGCGTTGACACCATCGCCTGCACGGCCGTCAACGACCCCTTCGTGCTCGACCACTGGGCGAAGGCCACCGGCGCGGACGGCAAGGTGATGTTCCTCGCCGACGGCAACGCCAATTTCGCCAAGGCCATTGGCGCGGACCTGGACGCCAGCGCTTTCGGGCTGGGCACCCGGTCGCATCGTTACGCGATGCTGGTCGAAGACGGCGTGGTGAAGTCGGTTCATGTCGAGGACGCGCCGACGGAGGTCACGTCCAGCAGCGCCGAGGCTCTGCTGCAAGAGGTTTAAGCGGAACCGGCATCGCGCTGGAGATATGGCGCCATGCCTTTTTGGGCCAGGTCGTGGGCGGCCTCGTTCTCCGGGTCGCCCGCGTGGCCGCGCACCCAGTGAAACGTCACGTCATGGCGCTGGCGGGCCTCATCCAGCCGGCGCCAGAGATCTTCGTTCTTGACCGGCTTCTTTTGGGCAGTGCGCCATCCATTCGCCTTCCAGGTGTCGATCCATTCGGTAATGCCTTGGCGCAGGTAGTTGGAGTCGGTGTAGAGATCGACCGCGATGGGCCGCTTTAGTGTCTCCAGCGCCTGAATAGCCGCCGTCAGCTCCATCCGGTTGTTGGTCGTGCTCGGCTCGCCGCCGCTCAATTCCTTACGCGCATCGCCGTAAAGCAGGACAGCGCCCCAGCCGCCGGGGCCGGGGTTGCCGGAACATCCGCCGTCGGTATAGATGCGGACGCGCTTGGCCGCGCTCTCACTCACAACGCCTCCTGCAGGGTTCAGGGCGCAAGCCCGTATTCGCTCAGCGACTTGACGCGCTGGTGAAAGCGCAGCTTGCGCAGGTATTCTTCCGGCGACTTGGGCCGCACATAGGCGTCCGGCGCGGTGTGAAACCAGTCATATGCCCGCGTCAGCAGAAAGCGCAACGCCGCCCCGCGTGCCAGGATCGGCAGCGCCTCGGTCTCCGCCGTGCTCATCGGCCGCACGCCGCGATAGCTCTCCAGAAAAGCGCGGGCCTTGGTGATGTTGAAGCTGTGATCGGCCTCGAAACACCAGGCGTTCAGGCAGATTGCGATGTCGTAGGCGAACAAATCATTGCAGGCAAAGTAGAAGTCGATCATGCCGGCGACTTCGCCGTCCAGGAACAGCACGTTGTCCGGGAACAGATCGGCGTGGATCACGCCCGCAGGCAGATCGCCGGGCCAGTGGGCGCGCAGGAAGTCCAGTTCGCTGTCCAGGAGTTCGCCGAGGCCCTGCCAAAGCTCGTCCGCGCGATCGCCAAGGTCTGAGCGCAGCCGCTCCCAGCCTTTGAGCGAGAGGCTGTTCTGGCGGCGCATCTCGAAGCCGCGTCCGGCGAGATGCAGCTTCGCCAGCGCCGCGCCAACCGCCGCGCATTGCGCCACCGAAGGGCGGCGCACCGATATGCCGGGCAGGAACGAGAACAGCGCCGCCGATCGGCCGCACAGCGTGTGCAGCACCCGGCCTTGCCTGTCATGGATCGGCACGGGGCAGGGGACCGACTGCGCCGCGAGGTAGTCGAGGAGCCCGATGAAAAACGGCAGATCGCTGCAAGCGACCCGCTTTTCGTAAAGCGTGAGGATGTAGTCGCCCTGCCCGGTGGTGACGAGATAGTTGGTGTTCTCGACGCCCTCCGCGATGCCCTTCATGGAGACCGGCCGGCCGATGTCATACCCATCAAGCAGGTCAGCGAGTTCTTCGGCTGAGACTTCGGTGTAAACGGCCATGCCGGTTCGCTGGCTTGCGCTCAGGCAGCGGAGTCCTGAAGCACGCGCGGCAGCTTGAAGGTGACGTCCTCGGTTGCGGTGGTCACGGTTTCGATGGAAAGCGCAAAGCGCTCCCCCAGCGCGTCGATGATCTCCTCGACCAGCGCCTCCGGCGCGCTTGCACCGGCGGTGATGCCGAGGCACGACACGCCCTCCAGCTCATCCCACGGGATGTCGCCGGCCCGCTGGACAAGATGCGCGATGCGGCAGCCGGCAGCCTTGCCAACCTCCACAAGCCGCATCGAGTTCGAGCTGTTCGGTGCGCCGATGACCAGCAGCGCCTCCGCCTGTGGCGCGATCGCCTTGACGGCTGCCTGGCGGTTGGTGGTGGCGTAGCAGATGTCTTCCTTGTGCGGGCCGACGATGTTGGGGAAGCGCTCCCGCAGTGCGCTGACGATCTCCGCGGTGTCGTCGACCGAAAGCGTCGTCTGCGTGACGAAGGCCAGCCTTTCCGGGTCGCGCGCCTCAATGGTGCGGGCATCCTCCACCGTTTCGATCAGCTTGATCGCGCCCTCGGGCAACTGGCCCATGGTGCCTGCGACCTCCGGGTGTCCGTCATGCCCGATCAGCAGGATGTCATAGCCGCGCGCGTGCAGCCGCTCCGCCTCAATATGCACCTTCGACACCAGCGGGCAGGTCGCGTCGATGTAGAACATGTTGCGCTTTTCCGCCGCTGCCGGGACCGCTTTCGCGACGCCGTGCGCAGAGAAGATCACCGGCTGGTCGGTATCGGGGATTTCGTCAAGCTCTTCGACGAAGACCGCGCCCTTGGCCCTAAGCCCCTCCACCACATATCGATTATGCACGATCTCGTGGCGCACATAGACAGGCGGACCATACTTCTGCAGCGCCAGTTCAACGATGTCGATGGCGCGATCCACGCCGGCGCAGAAGCCGCGCGGCGCTGCCAACAGGACCTGTAATTCGGGCTTTGTCACGAGCTTCCCCTCTTCGTGGTCGTGTGTGTCGAACCCCTCGGCAATAAGGGCGCTTTGTCTGTGCATCGTTGCTCGGCGATCACTTGCCGAACGGTCTTCGCCTCTTTATGGTCGCGCGCACCGCGAACCGAATTGATCCCGCCTCTGTTTCTATCAATCGGACCTGCGGATGAACAAGAGGCTCGTCACGAAGTGTCCAAATTAACCGTCTATCCGTTTCGGTCATAGCAGGGGACGGGAGGCGGCGAGAGCTCAGCGATGCATAATGACCAAATAGGTATCTGCAGCCGCCGTGTCAGGGCCTTGACGCGGGCAGGTTCGGGGCTCAGGGCGCTGCGCATCGCGGTGGTCGTCGCCGGAACGCTTGTCCTGAGCGGCTGCGGCATCTCGCAGATCACCTCTGGCCTCGGCGGCGGCGTGTTCGGCTCGTCAGAGGAGACACCGGAAGAGTCGGATTGGACTGCGACCATCACCGAGGAAGGGATGCTGGAGGCCGCGCGCTCGGACACGAGCGGCCGGATCGATGCATCCGGGCCGGCCTCGGGCTGCCCGCGCTTCAACATCTGGCCGGCGGACCGGCATATCACGGTCTATGAGATTGGCCGCGTGGGCGAGCGGCTCGCCATGCGCCACCGCGGCAGCATCACCAAGGTTGCGCGCGAATGCGAGATTGATGGCCCGCAAGTGAGCATCAAGTACGGATTTGCCGGACGTGTGCTGATGGGACCGCGCGGTGAAGATGGCGTGGTGGGACTGCCGGTGAATCTGCACCTCACACGGGCGGACGGCTCGAAAGTCCGGACCGAGCGTCTGATGGTGGAGGTCGAGTTGCGGCGCGAGAACCCGGTCGATTACTTCTCCGTAGTGCGCACAGTAACCTTTGAGGCCGAGCCGGGCACATCGCCATCCTCCTACAAGCTGTTTGTCGCGTTCGACCGGGAAATCCCCGGCGCAAGTTGATCTGGCGGGTGCGTTTTCCATTTGGTGATTTGACACGCTACAGCGTTTCGATATTCTGAGACCACATCGCTGATATTCGTCTGCGGGAGAGATCGGCCATCAGCGCCGGCGCCGAAGGAGCAACCGCCCCGGAAACTCTCAGGCAGAAGGACCGCGGGACGAACAGCACTCTGGAAAGCAGCCGGCTACACCGGCTCACCGAAGGGGTAACGCGGCGCATCCGCGCCGGCAAAATCTCTCAGGTTCCATGACAGAGGGGGCGGCGCTTTTTTGCCGATGGGCAGCGAAGCGGCAAACGCTCACGATGGACCTGACGGATGGCAGACGCACAACAGCCCCCGGCCGATATCAAACGTAAGAGAACGCCGCTTTACGCCCTGCATGTCGAGCTCGGCGCGAAGATGGTGCCGTTTGGCGGCTATGAGATGCCTCTCAATTACCCTGCGGGCATCATTGCCGAGCACAAGCACACGCGTAGCCAGGCCTCCCTTTTCGACGTTTCGCATATGGGCCAGGCGCTGCTTTCGCACGCAGACGAGGTCAGCGCGATCATGGAGCGCCTTGTGCCGGGCGACATCGCCGGGCTGAAGCCGGGGCGGATGCGCTATACGCAACTCACCAACGCCGATGGCGGTATTATCGACGATCTGATGGTGTCCAAGGTCGGCGAGATGGGCGGGCGCGACTGGCTTTATCTGGTGGTCAATGCAGCGCGCAAGGCCGCCGACTACGCGCATGTCAATGCCCAACTGCCCGAGGACGCCCAATTAGAGCCGCTGGACGCGCAGGCGCTGCTCGCCTTGCAGGGGCCGGCCGCCGCCCAGGCGCTGGCACGCCATTTGCCTGATATCGAGGCGATGAAGTTCATGTCGTTCCGCGCCTTTGATGACACGCCGTTTGGCAAGGTCTGGGTGTCGCGCGCCGGCTACACCGGCGAGGACGGGTTTGAGATTTCGCTCGCCGCGGATCAGGCCGAAGCCTTCGCCCGCGCGCTGCTGGCGGACGAGACGGTCAAGCCCGCCGGGCTGGGCGCGCGCGATACGCTGCGTCTTGAGGCGGGCTTGTGCCTGTACGGTCATGATATCGACGAGACAACTTCACCGGTCGAGGCCGGTCTGGCCTGGTCGATCGGCAAGCGCCGGCGTGTGGAGGGCGGCTTCCCCGGCGCGGACCGCATCCTGGGCGAACTGCGCGATGGCCCGTCCCGCCTGCGCGTGGGCATGACGCCGGAGGGCAGGGCCACGCCGCGCGAGGGCGCGGAAATCTTCGACGCTGAGGGTGGGCGCATCGGCGCCGTGACGAGCGGCGCTTTCAGCCCGACGCTTGGCCATCCCATCGCCATGGGCTATGTCGCCGCAGACCTTGCCGCGGCCGGTACCCCTGTCACCTTCCAGATTCGCGGCAAGCCCCATCCGGGCCATGTCGCCAGCCTGCCGTTCGTCGCCCACCGCTACGCGACACGAGCGAAAGCGGCTTCCTGACACTCACTGCGTTGGCACCCCGGAGGTGCGCGCTGAAACGCCTAAGGGACGAAGACCATGACCGATATCAGATACACGAAAGAACACGAATACATCCGCATCGACGGCGATACCGGCATCATCGGCATCTCCCATCACGCGCAGGAACAGCTCGGCGAGGTGGTTTTCGTCGAACTGCCCGAGATCGGCAAGCAGGTCGCGCAGAACGATGAGCTGGCGGTCGTCGAGTCCGTCAAGGCCGCGAGCGAGGTCTATGCGCCCGTCTCCGGCGAGGTCGCCGAAGTCAATGCGGCCCTGCCCGACAGCCCGGAAAAAGTCAACGCCGACCCGGAAGGCGAGGCGTGGTTCGTCAAGCTGAAGATCGCCGACAAGGGCGAACTCGACAAGCTCATGAGCGCCGATGAATACAAGAGCTATGTGGAGGGTCTCGACTGATGCGTCTTTTGCCCCATACCGATGCCGACCGCGCTGCGATGCTGGCCGCTATCGGCGTGCGCGAGATTGACGATCTGTTCGCCGATGTGCCCGAGGCCGCGCGGCTCAAACAGCTTCCCGATCTGCCGCGCCATGCCAGTGAGATCGAGCTTGAGCGCGCGATGCAGCGCATGGCGGACAAGAACGTGGCGGCGGGGTCGGTGCCGTTCTTCGTTGGCTGCGGCGCGTACAAGCATCACGTGCCCGCCACGGTGGACCACCTGATCCAACGCTCCGAGTTCATGACGGCCTATACGCCGTACCAGCCGGAGATCGCGCAGGGTACGCTGCAATACCTGTTCGAGTTCCAGACGCAGGTGGCGATGCTGACCGGCATGGATGTCGCCAACGCGTCGATGTATGACGGCTCGACGGCGGCGTCGGAAGCAGTGCTGATGGCGCAGCGCGTGACCAAGCGCCCCAAGGCGATCATCAGCGCTGGGCTGCATCCGCACTACCGCGCGGTGATCGAGACCTTCGGCCATTTCTCCGAGCATGAGAGTGTGGCGGTTGAGGACGACCAGATCGCTGACGCGCTTGATGACAAGACGGCTTGCGTCATCGTCCAGACGCCCGACGTATTCGGCCGCGTCCATGATCTGCGCAAGCTGGCCGACCAGGTTCACGACGCCGGCGCGCTGCTTATCGTCGCCTTTACGGAAGTGCTGTCGCTCGGCGCGCTGACCCCGCCCGGCGAGATGGGCGCGGATATCGTGGTCGGCGAAGGGCAATCGATCGGCAACGGGCTGAACTTTGGCGGGCCGTATCTCGGGCTTTTCGCCACGCGGCAGAAATATGTGCGCCAGATGCCCGGCCGCCTCGCCGGCGAGACGACCGACGAAAATGGCAAGCGCGGTTTCGTGCTGACGCTGTCCACGCGCGAACAGCATATCCGCCGCGATCGCGCCACGAGCAACATCTGCACGAATTCCGGGCTGTGCGCGCTCGCCTTCACCATCCACCTGACGTTGCTGGGTGAGAAGGGCCTGCGCGATCTGGCGCTCGCCAATCACCGGGCGGCGGTGGCGCTGGCCGACGATCTGGCGCGGGTTCCGGGCGTAAAGGTGCTGACCGATCAGTTCTTCAACGAATTCACGATCCAGGTGCCGGGCGACGGCGCGGACGTGATCGACCGGCTGGCCGACAAGGGCGTGCTCGGCGGCGTGCCCGCGGCGCGGCTGTGGCCGGACCGGCCTGATCTCGCCGATCGCATCATCGTCGCCGCGACCGAAACGACGACGCCAGAGGACCGCGCGGCCTATGTCACCGCTCTTAAGGAGGTTTTGGCATGAACGAGATCGCCAACGACATCCGCCCGGCGACCTTTACGGGCAACCGGGCGCTACGCATCGAGGAGCCGCTGATCTTTGAGACCGGCGCGCCGGACCGCTCTGGCGTGGACATCGAGGTGCCGGAAGGCGAGAACCGGCTCGGCGGGCTGGAGCGGCGCGGCGAGATCGGCCTGCCGGGCCTGAGCGAGCCAGAGACGGTGCGCCATTACGTGCGCCTGAGCCGGGCCAACTACGCCATCGACACCGGCATCTTCCCGCT
>CAZYUT010000017.1:0-25692 GCA_964650735.1 uncultured Hyphomicrobiaceae bacterium | reverse complement strand
TCAAGGCCGAAGCCGAACGCGACTCGCAAATCCTGCGTGGTGAGGGCGACGCCGAGCGCACCAAAATTTTCGCCGACGCGTTTGGACGCGACGAGGACTTCTTCGCCTTCTATCGCTCGATGCAGGCTTACGAGAGGGGCATGAAGGCCGACGATACGCGTATGGTCCTCTCGCCGAATTCGCCGTTCTTCAACTACTTCACCAGCCCATATGGCGCGGGAACCGATCAGCAGACGGCTGGATCCGGACGGCCGAGCCCGACGCCTGCAGGCGCGGTCGAGGCCAGGGAAGGCGAAGAGGAAGGGCCGGGCCCACGAGCTGCCGCAGCGAGGTAAGCCCCGTTCGCGATGAGTGACCTTCTCGTCGGGCTCGGGCTGGTTCTGGTGATCGAGGGCCTTTTGTGGGCCCTCGCGCCACATATGGGCGCCCGTCTGCTGGAAATCATGGCGCAGACCCCTCAAAACACCGTTCGCACGGCTGGCGCAACCGCCGTCGCGATCGGTGTTTTCGTAGTCTGGCTGGTGCGCGGATAAGCCGTTCGATTGTGGCCGCGCGGCGGGTGATTTCTTCGACGCGGGCATCCGTCACCGCAAATCCCTTCGCAGCCTCGTTGCCGTCTGATAGATTTTGAGCATGCTTCTTTTGAAGTCGTGGCGGACACCAACGCAATGGCCTTTGGCCTCCCGCCTCAAAGCGCATTCAAAGAAATCGGAATCAGTGAATGCGTTCTGAGTTGTTGTTTTGTCGCGTTTCCGAACGCAAAACCGGTGCCCACTTTTCCTGAAAACGCTCTAGCATTCGGACAGCATGACATGACCCACTCCATTACCTCATCGGCCCGCGCCGGTGCTCTGCGCGCGATCCCTGTGCAAGGCGCAGCCGCGCTCCTCTTCGCAGCCGCGCTGTGGCTCGGCTTGGCCGCTCCGTCGATGGCGCGCGGTCCCGAACCAGTGTCCGCCCTGGCGAAGGAGCTGCAGGGCGCGGTGGTCAACATCTCGACAACGCAGCTCTTGTCCGACGGGCCGGCCGTTCCCACGCCCCGCGCTCCGGAGGGTTCGCCGTTCGATGAATTGTTCAGGGATTTCCTCGATGATCGCGGCCAGGCGCGGCGAATCAATTCGCTCGGCTCGGGCTTCGTCATCGACCCGTCCGGCCTGATCGTCACCAACAATCATGTCATCGAGAATGCCGACGAAATCATCATCAACTTCGCGGACGGCCAAAAGCTGACGGTCACCGAGGTCGTCGGAAAAGACGACAAAACCGATCTGGCGCTGCTGCGGGTCGAGCCGGATCAGCCGCTGCAGGCCGTGCCGTTCGGCGACTCCACGAAAATGGAGGTAGGCGACTGGGTGATGGCGATCGGCAACCCGTTCGGGCTGGGCGGCTCGGTCTCCCTCGGCATCGTCTCCGCGGTGAAGCGTGATATCAACGCCGGTCCCTACGACGCCTTTATCCAGACCGACGCCGCGATCAACCGCGGCAACTCCGGCGGGCCGCTGTTCAATATGGATGGTGAGGTGATCGGCGTGAACACCGCGATCATCTCGCCCACCGGCGGGTCGATCGGCATCGGCTTCGCCCTGCCCTCGAACACGGCGCAGCGCGTGATCGCCCAGCTTCGCGAGTTCGGCGAGACGCGGCGCGGCTGGATCGGCGTGCGCATTCAGGATCTGAACGACGAGATCGCGGACAGCCTCGGCATGGACGACGCGAACGGCGCACTCGTGGCAGCGGTGACGCCGGACGGCCCGGCAGCGATGGCGGGGATCGAAGTTGGCGACGTCATCGTGCGCTTCGATGGTAAGCCCGTCGACACGGTGCGCCAGCTTCCGCGCGTGGTCGCCGAAACGCAGATCGGCGCGGAGGTCCCGGTGGTCGTGAACCGCCGCGGCAAGGAGCTAACCCTGAGCTTGACGGTGGGACGGCTGCTTGAGGACGAGGAAGAAGCCGCCGTCAGGCTCATCGAGAATGGCGACACGGTGCTCGGGCTGTCGCTGAGGGCGCTCGACGCTCAGCTCCGTGACGAATACGCGATCCCTGAAGACGTCGAGGGTGTGATCGTGACCGACGTCGAACCAGGCAGCGGTGCTGCCGAACGCGGCATCACGCCTGGCTCGGTGATCGTCGAGGTCTCGCACAAACCGGTACGCACGCCAGAGGACGTGCGCGCGCGCATCGCCGAACTGGAGGACCTTGGCCGCGTCACCGCACTGTTGCTGTTTGCGCTTAACGCCGACGAAATGAAGTTTGTCGCGCTGCCGCTCGACCAGTAGTGCAATTACAGCGCGGCAAGGGCGTCGCGGATACGCTGGGCGTGCTCTTCGAGCACCGTGTCGTCCGCCTTTTGTCCGGGCGGGCGCAGATCGACGCCGTCCCAGCGTGGCATAATGTGAAAGTGCAGATGGAAGATGACCTGCCCCGCCGCGCTTTCCGATGACTGCTGAAGCAGAATGCCGTCCGCGTTGAACGCTTTCTGCGCGGCTTGCGCGATTTTCTGGCAGGTCGCAATCGCGTGGTGCAAGGCCTCCGGCTCAGCGTCCAGCAGCGTGCGCGACGGCGCTTTCGGGATAATCAGGGTGTGCCCGTCCGTGCGCGGCATAATGTCCATAAAGGCGAGCGTATGCTCGTCCTCATACACCTTGAAGCACGGCATCTCTGCGCGCAGGATCTTCGCGAAGATGTTGTCGGGATCGTAAGCGGGGGGCTGTTCGCTCATCGCGCAATCCTCGTGTGCAAGTGTTCGGCGCATCGACGCGGATTTAACGACGCTGGTCAGCAGGGGTCAAGCGCCGCCTTGGCCGGGGCCGCCGCGCTTGAAGGGCGTTGCCCCGGCAAGCAGTTCGTTGTCCTGCGCGACCATTTCCCGCTCGCGCTCCAGAAACCGCTCGACCGCCTCGGCTAGCCCCGGATGCGCCAGGTAATGCAGGCTATAGGTGGTTCGCGGAACATAACCGCGCGCCAGCTTGTGCTCGCCCTGCGCTCCGGCCTCGACACGCGGCAACCCGCGCGCGATCGCCAGCTCGATGGCCTGGTAGTAGCATACCTCGAAGTGCAGACAGGGATGATGTTCGACGGCGCCCCAGTAGCGGCCATAAAGCGCGTCGCCGCCGATGAAGTTGAGCGCCCCGGCAATATACCGTCCGCCCCGTCGCGCCAGGCACAACGCGACGCTTTCGGGCAGCGCCTCATGCACGCGGCTGAAAAATTCGCGGTTGAGATAGGGGCGGCCCCATTTGCGGTTGCTGGTGTCGATGTAAAAGGCGAAGAAGTTGTCCCAATGCGCCTCGGTGATGTTGCTGCCGGTCAGCCACTCGATCTCGATGCCCGCCGCAACCGCCTCGCGCCGCTCCTTTCGCACTGCCTTGCGCTTTCGCGAGGCGAGCGCCGAGAGGAAGTCATCAAAGCTCTCATAGCCCTCGTTCAGCCAATGGAACTGCTGGCCGGTGCGCCGCAACAAGCCGAGCCGCGCCCCGTGATCCCACTCATTTTCCGGCACAAAGGTCAGATGCAGCGAGGATAGACCATTTTTCGAGGTCAGTTCGACCGCCGCATTGAGCAAGGCCTCGCCGCGCCAGCCGGGCGCCCCGTCAGGCGTCAGCAGGCGGCGGCTGGTGACAGGCGTGAACGGAACCGAGGATTGCAGCTTGGGGTAATACTCGCCGCCGGCGCGCTCATAGGCATCGGCCCAGGCATAGTCGAAGACGTATTCGCCCATGCTGTGGCCCTTGAGGTAGAGCGGCATAGCGCCCAGCAGCGCGCCCGAGGCATCGCGCAGCAGCAGATGGCGCGGCGCCCAGCCCGTTTCCGCGCGCACGCAGCCGCTGTCCTCCAGCGCCTTCAGGAACGCGTGCGACACGAAGGGATTATAGGTGGCGGGATCGGGGTTGGCGCAGGCGTCCCAATCCGCGGCGGGCACATCGGCGATCGCGCCGATGACCTCGACCTTGAGCGGCTCGCTGTCTCCCATGCGGTGTCTACCCTTTCAGGGCGCAAAGCCCTCGAAAATGATCGCGCTGGCGCGCCGCAGCGCACGGGCGGCCTCTGCAGGCGTGCGGATCGTCCACGCGATGGCCGGCAGGCCTGAGCCCCGGCGCGCGAGAAGCGGCCCCGCGAGGCCCAGCGCCCTCTGCTCACAAGCAATAAAGTGGGGCTGCGCCGCGGCGATGAAAAGCAAATGCGTGAACGCGAAGCGCTGAAGCGCGCTGGCCTGCGGCAATTGGCGCGCCGTCACCCGCGTCGCCCCGAGCCCGCGGGGGATATGCGGTGCGAGATCGCGAAACGCGCCGAGCAGCCATGGATCGAAAGACATCAGCGCGACCGGCCCGTCATAGCCGCGCAGCTCCGACGCGATGCGGCGCGCGAACCCGGTTTGATCGGAAAAATCGCTCTTGACCTCAAGGAACAGCGGCACCCGCCCATCGACCTGATCGAGCAGCGCGGCGAGCGTCGGCATCCTGTCAGAAGTATCGCGGAAGCGGACCGCCCCGAGCGCCCCGGCCTCCTGCGCGGCGAGCAGCCCAGCGCCATGCGTTAGCCGCTCCAGCGTGGCGTCATGAAACACCATCGGCGTGCCGCACGCTGCCGCGCGCAGGTCCGTCTCGATGGGGTAGCCAGCGCGCAGCGCCGCCTCGAAGGCCGACGGGGTGTTCTCGATGACGCCGCGCGCCGCGTCATGCAGGCCCCGATGCGCGATCGGCCGATGCAACAGCCATTCGGGCCGCGCCGCCATTTAGGCTGGCGACACCGCGAACACCGCATCCACCTCTACGGCCGCGCCCATCGGCAGGCTGGCGCACCCCACCGCAATGCGCGAGTGCACGCCGGCGTTGCCGAGCACCTGGCCCATCAGGTCCGACGCGCCGTTGATGACAGACGGCTGATCCGTGAAGTCCGGCGCGCTGTTGACGAAGCCGTTGAGCCGAAGGCACAGCGTGATCCGGTCGAGATCGCCCAGCGCCGACTTAGCCTGCGCCAGAATGTTCAGCGCGCATAGCCGCGCGGCCGCCTGGCCGT
Source organism: uncultured Hyphomicrobiaceae bacterium (assembly GCA_964650735.1). Classification (GTDB taxonomy): domain Bacteria; phylum Pseudomonadota; class Alphaproteobacteria; order Rhizobiales; family Rhodomicrobiaceae; genus Dichotomicrobium. The sequence goes on along the minus strand of CAZYUT010000017.1, from coordinate 20,676 downwards.
CTTCTAGGCTGACGTCCTGTCCAAGTTTCCCGGCGTAGACAAGGCCTGATTCGTCCTTGGGAAGCTGCCCGGCCACGAATAAAAGCCCGCTCGCCATCGCATAAGGGGCGTAATTCGCCGCAGGTGCGGGCGCTGGCGGCAGCGTAATCCCGAGTTCGCGCAACTTTTCGTCCACAATGCCGGGCATAGTTTCCCCCTCGCTGTTCAATCAGGCGATTTCGTCATTGGTGGCTTGACGCTTGGCCTGTATATTTCAACTTATGAGATCAGGAAACACAATCATGCGCTTTCTCGAAGCGAAAACCAGTTCGGCCGCCGGCCCCGCGCTACTCCTGGCGGCCGCAATCATGACCGTGTCCGGCCCCGCGCAGTCGACCGGGCTGAACATGCCGTTCGCCCCCCATCGCGCAGTCTACGAGATGCAGCTCGATGAAACCGCCACCGCGAAGAACATCGCCGGGGTCGAAGGGCGGATGGTGTTTGACATCGCCGGGTCCATCTGCACCGGCTACACCCTGGAAAACCGCATGGTGACGCGTATTGTCGACGCCGAGGGCGTTGAGGTTGTCAGCGACATCCGCTCATCGACCTGGGAAGACAGCCAAGGCGAGCGGTTCCGCTTCAAGTCCTTGCAATATTTGAACAACGAGCTCACCGACAATCTCGAGGGGCGTGCTGAGCGCGAGACGGCTGGCGGACCAATCACCATTACGCTGGAAACCCCGCGCGAGGCGCAATTCAAGATCGAGGAGGAGGTCCAGTTTCCGACGCAGTTCTCCTTGCGGATCTTGGAGGCTGCGCGCGCGGGCGAGCGCGTGATCCAGAGCCATGTGTATGACGGGTCGGAAACAGGGGACAAACTGTTCGCAACGACGACCTTCATCGGGCAGGAGATTGCTCCGGGGGAGGACAGCGATGCAGACTTACCCGGGCGGGATCGCCTCGCGGAACTGCGCTCGTGGCCAGTGTCGATCAGCTATTTTGAAGCTGGCGCGTCAAACGATAGCGTCCCGACCTATCAGTTATCGTTCCGGCTCTATGAAAATGGCGTGAGCCAAAAGCTGCGGATCGATTATGGAACCTTCGCGTTGACCGGCGAGCTGTCCGCGCTTGAGTTTCACGAGGCGGACGCCTGCCCGCAGACGCCCGGCTAACCAGGATCGGTCGCTGACAGGGCGTCACGCGCCGGTTGAATATGCGCCGGGTCGATGCCCGCGTTACCGCAGAAGGCGAGGAGAAGGGATTCGTCCGCGAGCAGATGGTCCAGCACTCCCGCCAAAAATGCGCGGTCCTCGACAAGCGTGGCAAGAGCCGTTGCGGACAGCCCGCTGCGCGACAGGAAATTGACCAAATAGGTCTCTTCGGACGCGATGAACGCGACGGCGCGGAAGGCCAGCGTTTCAGCGGCGTCGAGGGTGAAGTGATGCGGGTCATGCACATGTTTCATGATTGCTCAGTCCGGCATGTCACAGGTTTGTGCGAGCACAGAGGCATTTGTTTACGCTTGGCCTATACGATCAATTTCCGCCGGGCGGGGGGCCGCCGAGTTAACACCAAACACCAGAGTGTCATCAAGACAAGCTATGCCGGAATTTGAAGAAACGAGGACGCGGGGAAGAAAAAGACCGAAACCGGCTGCCGCTGGCAACCGGGCCTCGACATCTGGCCGCAGCCTGTCAACCGCCGGCGCCACAAGGGCGAATGGGACGGGTAAACCAGGCGCTGGAGGCAAGACGGTGCTGATCGTCGAGGACAACGAACTGAACATGAAGTTGTTCAACGATCTGCTTGAAGCCCACGGCTATCGGACCATCCAGACGCGTAATGGCATGGACGCGCTGCCGCTCGCGCGCAAACACCACCCTGCCCTGATCCTGATGGACATCCAGCTTCCCGAGGTTTCCGGGCTGGATGTGACCAAATGGCTCAAGGAGGATGAGACGTTGAAGCGCATCCCGGTCATTGCCGTGACCGCGTTCGCCATGAAGGGCGACGAGCAGCGGATTCGCGAGGGCGGCTGCGAGGCCTACATCTCCAAGCCGATCGCTGTGGGCGCCTTTCTCGAAACGATCGAACAGTTCATCAAGAAGGACTGAGCGCCGGGCGGCAGAGTGGCGACGCAGGCTGATATTTCCTGGGGATAACTCATCGGGCGTAAGGGTTCGCGCGGGCGATGCGCGGGCTGCTCTGCACCGTTTACCCTAAACAATTGTAAATGTTGCTTTTTGGTGAACGATAAGTTTATTCTTGACAGCGATTTCGGTCGCAGGGGGTCTGTGCGATCGAGCGGAACGCCCAGCAGGCAAGCGGGAATGCGCTGGCTTGACGCCACGCGAGAATCGACAACGCTTGAAAAGCGATGCTTTTTCCCGCTTACTGTTGTGGAAAATTACGGTTTCCCCCGGCTTGCCAGGTTCGCCGCATCTCCTGGCTTGGGGGATAGGCCGAATGGTGCGCGGTTGAGTGGCCTCCTCGCAAGCGCCGTCGCCATTTCGGCCAACAAGTCAAATGACCAACGCCCTCTTTGGTCGTTTTGACTTGAAGGCCAGCCCTCACGACTCCTTGGATGTACCCCGCTGCCGAGTGGTCGTGGGGCTGGCTCGCGGCGCTTCACGCACCATCGCTTCCAAACGGCGCGCTTATGGGTGCTGTTTCTGGCTTTGATTTTGGGGACGCTGAAGGGGCCGTCAGCCGAATAAATGCCTATAGCTGAGCTGACGACACCGCCTCACTTCAGCTTGGCTTCCTTAAATTCAACGTGCTTGCGCAATACCGGATCGTATTTTTTCAAAACGAGCTTCTCTGTAAGGTTGCGCGTGTTCTTCTTCGTTACGTAAAAATACCCGGTTCCAGCCGAACTCACGAGCTTAATTTTTTGTGTTGTCGGTTTGGCCATTCATCCACTCCAGCATACCGAACTGCGATCTTGCGGACACAGTTACCGAGGGGGACGCTGATGTCAAGAACGCGCGTCAAGCTACAAGATCGCCCGTTGAAAACCGCTGCCGCGCGCGAAAAGGAAGGGCACCGGTGCGTGCGGATCCCGAAGCTGGCCTGCGTTCAACCGGTGGATCAGCGTCTCGATGACCGCGCGCGATACCACATGCAGCTCCTCGTTGGCGAGCGCTTCAAGCGCATACCAGGTGACATCTTCCAGCTCGCCGTCGCCCGGGCGCAGGATTGTCGCGGCCTCGCGGCAGCGCAGGCAGAAGAAGCGCGTGTCGAAGCGGCGCGGGCGCTTTGGCGGTGTCAGGGCGCGAAGCACGAAGCTGAGCCGGCGGAGATCGGCTCCGCCCTCCGGACGGCAGGATGGCGAGAGAAAGCCCGCCTCTTCCCTAGCTTCGCGCAGCGCAGCAACCGCCAGCGCACGGGCGAAAGCTGCGGTGCGGCGGGCACGGCTTCGCGCGGCAATCTTCTCGACGGCGGCGGCAGACAAGTCATGGCGCGGCCGGACGCGATAATCACGCGGCTCTACCCGTCCGCCCGGGAACACCAGTACGCCCGGCATGAAGACATGCCCGCTCGCGCGCCGGCCCATCAGGATGCGCGGCTCATGGCCGCTATCGTCGAGGATGACCAGGCTCGCGGCGTCGCGCGCCGGGCGTTGCGGCCATTTGCCCGGGCGCAGGGAACGGGCGAGGTAGTCGTTCGTCGCCCCTGCGATCCCCGCCGGCAACTGGGTCATACGCCGCGGTCTCACGGCCTCGGAGCGGGTTCGGCTTCACGCTCATCGCTGCCCGGGTCGAAGCCGTGCATGTAGAGCGCCCACTGAAGAGCCACGACCGCGCCTTTCACCACTGGCAGCAACCACAGGCTCAGCAGCACAGCAAGCGGCATCCACAAGGCAAGGTGCAGCCAGATCGCCGGCTGCGCGGCCGCCTCCAGCCACATCAGCGGCGGCACGATCAGATGGCCAACGATGAAGATGGTGAAATAGGGCGGCGCATCGTCCGCGCGGTGGTGATGGAGCGCCTCGCCACAGGCATCGCAGGCGTCGCGTACCTTCAGGAACCGCGCGAAGATGCCGCCGTGCCCGCAGGCTGGGCAATTGGACTGCGCGCCCCGCCAGAGCGACCGCCACACCGGGCGTGGCGGCAGATTGTCAACCGGTTGCGTGCTGAACCCCATTGTCTGTTTACTCTCCCGTCCTGCAACTAGCGCCGAGCCGGCTTCCTCGCGCCGCGCCTCGCACTCGCCTTCTTGCCCGTTTTTTTCTCCCGCTCCGGCTTCGTGCGCCGGTCCGGCCTGCCAACGCGCGCCGCGCGCTCGTGACCCAGCACCTGCGACTTGTGCCGGCCTTCGCTCACCAACGAAAAACGCAAGGCGCCGGCATCGGGCACCGCCTCCACCAGACGCACCTCCACGCGGTCGCCCAGCCGGAAGGTTTCGCCGGATTGCTGCCCGATCAGCGCATGATCCGCCGCCAGATAGATGTAATGGTCCTTACCGATCGTCGATATCGGAATGAAGCCATCGGCGCCCGTGTCGGAAAGCCGCACGAACAGCCCGGCCCGCGTGACGCCAGAGATGCGCGCGGTGAATGTCGCGCCGATCTTGTCCTCAAGGAAAGAAGCCACCAGCCGGTCGATCGTATCGCGCTCGGCTGCCATCGCGCGGCGCTCGGCGTTCGAGATCGCCTCCGCGACCTTGTCCAGTTCACCCACCTCATCATCCGTCAGCGCGCCCGGCCCGCCGCCCAGCGCACGCACCAGAGAGCGGTGCACGACCAGATCGGCATAGCGGCGGATCGGCGAGGTGAAATGCGCGTAGCGCCGCAGATTCAGGCCGAAATGGCCGTAATTGCCGACGCTGTATTCGGCCTGGGCCTGGGTGCGCAGGATGACGTCGTTCACAAGCAGCGAATACTCGCTGTCGCGCGCCCGCTCCAGAATCCGGTTGAACTGTTCCGGTTTCATGACGCCGGATTTCGGCACCTTGAACCCGATCGACTGCAGGAACTCGTTGGTTGCCTCCAGCTTGTCGAGCGAGGGCACGTCATGGACGCGGTATAGCAGCGGCGAATCCTGCGCTTCGAGAAATTCGGCAGCGGCGACATTCGCCTGGATCATGAATTCCTCGATCAACCGGTGGGCCGTCAGCCGCTCGGGCATGACGATCTCGGCGATCTCACCATGCTCATCCAGCTTGATCTTGCGCTCCGGGATATCGAGTTCGAGCGGCGCGCGCCTGTCCCGCGCCTGAGCCAGCGCGTCGTAGGCAGCGAACAGCGGCTTCAGCACCGGCTCCAGCAGCGGTTCGGTCGCTTCGTCCAAGCGGCCATCGATGGCGGCCTGCGCCTGCGCGTAATGCAGCTTGGCGTGCGAACGCATCGCCGCGCGCATGAAGCGATGGCTGCGCTTTGCGCCGTCCGCGCCGAACACCATGCGCACCGCCAGGCACAGCCGGTCTTCGTGCGGGCGCAGCGAGCACAATTCGTTCGACAGCTTCTCCGGCAGCATCGGCACCACGCGGTCGGGGAAATAGACCGAGTTGCCGCGCCGTTGAGCCTCTTGGTCGAGCGACGTACCGGGGCGGACATAAAACGCGACATCTGCAATCGCCACGACAACAATCCAGCCGCCCGTGTTAGCCGGGTCATCGTCCGGCGCGGCCCAGACCGCGTCGTCATGGTCGCGCGCGTCCTCCGGGTCGATGGTGATCAGCGGCAGATGGCGCAGGTCCTCATAGGCGTCCAGGTCCGGCTCAGGCAGCTTGTCCAGTTCGTTCAGAACCGGGTTGGGGAATTCATATGGCAGATCATAGGCGTGGATCGCGATCAGGCTGACCGCGCGCTGCGACTTCGGATGGCCGAGCCGCTCTATCACCCTGCCCAGTTCGCCAAAGCGTCCGTGCCTGACCGTTTCGAAGCGCACCAGTTCGCCGTCCTCCGCATCGCCGGTGCGCTCTGGTTCCACCCGCCAATCCCGGCGCTGCTTCTTGTCAATCGGCGTAATGATGCCGCCGGCGCCTTGTGCGCGGAACACGCCGAGCTGGCGCATCTTTTCGCGGCTCAGGCGCTTGATTGGCCGGGCGATATAGGCGTATCCCCCTTCTTCGGCTTCGACCTCTTCGGTACTCGCCGGGGCGAGCCGCGCCAGCACGCGATCGCCGACGCCGACGGCTGCGCCGGGGCTTTTGCTGTCTGGAGCGATCAGAATGCGTGGCGGGGGGCCCTCGTCCTCGGGCCAGACCGCTGGCAACGCGACGAACTCGCCGTCGCTGTCGCGGCCGGTAATCTCGATAACGGTGACGTTGGGCAGCGCGCCTGGCTTGCGCAGATGCTTGCGCTTGCCCTTGATGAGGCCTTCATCCGCCATCTCGCGCAAAAGCTCCTTCAGCGCGATGCGATCGGACCCCTTGATGTGAAAGGCGCGCGCAATCTCTCGCTTGCCAACCTCGCCGGGCGATTCCTGGATGAAAGCAAGGATGTCTTGCTTGCTCGGCAGGCGGTCCCGGCCCTCATCGCGGGGCGTGTCGCCGGGCCGGGCGGATGGCTTGCTGGTCATGGTGTCCTTGCCAAGCTGTTCGGCGCTGCCGGGCAATCCCCGAATCGCGTGCTCCAGTATGCCCGCGCCAGCCGGGCCGGATCAACGGGCGCTGTCTGACGCGGCGTCGCCAGCCTTTTTGCCGCGCCTCGTGCGGCCCGACTTGGCTGAGGCCGATGTGCTTTTCCCGCCAGACCCGTTTGCGCTCTTGGCAGCCTTGCCTTTCGCCTTGCCCGTCGAGGCCTCCGTTCTGGTCGCGGGCTTCGTCGTGGCTTTGGCCGCCATTTTGGTCTTTGCGCTGCTCTTGCTGGCAGATTTGGCCTTGGCGGGCTTCTTGCCGCTCTTCCCGGTTTTCGCCGCGATCAGCTCAACCGCCTCTTCGACGCCGAGCGCGCTCGGATCGGTATTCTTCGGCAGCGTCGCATTGGTTTTTCCATGCTTTACATAGGGTCCGTAGCGCCCGTCGCAAACCTGGATCGCGCCGCCAAGCTCGGGATGCTCGCCCAGCTCCTTGAGCACCGTCGCACCGCGCTGGCGGCCTTTCTTCGCCTCGGCCAGCAAGCTCACCGCGCGGTTCAGACCCACCGTGAATACCTCCTCGGCGCTATCCAGATTGGCGTACTTTCCTGCGTGCTCGACGAACGGGCCGTAGCGCCCGAAGCCTGCGACGATCGGCTTGCCGGTTTCTGGATGCGGACCGACCTCGCGCGGCAATGACAAAAGCCGCAGCGCCATCTCCAGCGTCACCTGCGCGGGGTCCATGCCTTTCGGCACAGAAGAGCGCTTTGGCTTCTCGCCGTTCTGCGCTTCGCCAAGCTGCACGTAAGGCCCAAAGCGCCCATTGCGCAGCGTCACCATCTCGCCCGTTTCCGGGTCGATGCCAAGCTCCACATTGTCCGGCGCCGCAGCCTGTTCGCCGTCCTCGCCGAGCTGGCCAAGCTGGCGGGTGTAGCGGCATTCCGGGTAATTTGAGCAGCCGACAAACGCGCCGAACTTGCCGACCTTCAGACTGAGCCGTCCTTCAGGGCAGGACGGGCACTTACGCGGGTCGGTGCCATCGCCGGGGTCTGGAAAAATGTGCGGGCCGAGGATCTCGTTGAGCGCCTCCAGCACTTCGGACACCCGCAGGTCCTTGATCTCGTTGACCGCACCGAGAAAATCGCGCCAGAAGTCGCGCAGCACCTGCTTCCATTCGAGATCGCCAGCCGAAATGCGGTCGAGCTTCTCCTCCAGATCGGCGGTGAAATCGTATTCGACGTAGCGCTGAAAGAAGCTCTCCAGAAACGCCGTGACCAGCCGCCCGCGGTCTTCCGGAACCAGCCGGTTCTTCTCCAGCCGCACGTAATCGCGCTCGCGCAGCACGTTCATGGTGCTGGCGTAGGTTGACGGCCGCCCGATGCCCAGCTCCTCCAGCTTCTTGATGAGCGTGGCCTCGGTGAAGCGCGGCGGCGGCTCGGTGAAGTGCTGCTTCGGCTCTATCGCCTTGGCCTTGACCGTCTCGTTTTCCATGAGCGGCGGCAGGCGCGCGCCGTCCTCATCCGCCGTGTCGTCGCGGCCTTCCTCGTAGAGCTTGAGGAAGCCGTCGAAGGTGATGACCTGCCCCGTCGCGCGGAAGGTGTAGCGCGTGCCGTCCTTGCCTTTGGTGTCGATATCGACTGTGGTGCGGTCAACTTCCGCGCTGGCCATCTGGCTGGCGACGGCGCGCTGCCAGATCAGCTTGTAAAGCTTGAACTCGTCATCCTTGAGATAGCGCTTGATGCCGTCAGGCGCGCGGCCATAATCGGTCGGGCGGACAGCCTCGTGCGCCTCCTGCGCGTTTTTCGCCTTGGTCTTGTAGGCGCGAGGGCTGTCAGGCAGGTACTTCTTGCCGAAATCGGTACCGATCACGTCGCGGCATTGCGACAGCGCCTCAGGCGCGATTTGCACGCCGTCGGTTCGCATATAGGTAATCAGACCGACCGTTTCGCCGCCGAGGTCCACGCCCTCATACAGCTTCTGGGCGATTTGCATGGTCCGGCTCGGCGAAAAGCGCAACTTGCGCGAGGCCTCCTGCTGCAGCGTGGAGGTGGTGAAGGGCGGCGCCGGGTTGCGCTTGCTCGCCTTTCGCTCGACGCTGAGCACCTTGAAGCTGCCGCCCGCCACCGCATCGCGAATGGCCCTGGCCGCTTCCTCGTTCGGAATGTCGAATTTGCCAAGCTTCTTGCCGCCACGCGCATGCAGCCGGGCCGTGAAGTCCTCTCCAGCGGCGTTCGCGAGCGTCGCGTTGATCGTCCAGTATTCCTGGCTCTTGAAGGCCTCGATCTCCAGCTCACGGTCGCAGACAATGCGCAGCGCGACCGACTGCACGCGGCCGGCCGAGCGCGCGCCCGGAAGCTTGCGCCAGAGCACTGGCGACAGGGTGAAGCCGACCAGATAATCCAGCGCGCGGCGCGCCAGATACGCCTCAACGAGCGGCGAGTCGATGTCGCGCGGCTGCTCGAGCGCCCGACGCACGGCATCCTTCGTCACCGCGTTGAAGGCGACGCGCTGGACCTTCACGCCCCCCAGCGCCTTCTTTTCTTCCAGGATGCGCAGCAGGTGCCACGAGATCGCCTCACCCTCGCGGTCCGGGTCGGTGGCGAGGATCAGCCGGTCGGCCTTCTTCACCTCGCTGACAATCTCGCGGATGACCTTGGTCGAGTCCGGCGACACGCGCCAGTGCATCTCGAAGTCCTTGTCCGGCTCGACCGAGCCGTCCTTTGCAGGCAGGTCGCTCACATGCCCATAGGAGGCGAGCACCTTGTAGTCCCGGCCAAGGTACTTGTTGATGGTTTTCGCCTTCGCGGCGGATTCGACGATGACAATGTTCATGCCTGCGCTCGTGTTTCAGCCCTTTGGGCACCGTGTGCTGCGCGCCATCCCAGTGCGGGGTGTCGGGGAAGAACTGTGGATTTTCGGCCGGACTGTCAATTCCACGTCACCGATCGCGCGAGTCGGCTTGCCATAGACAACCTGGGCGTGTATCCTCACTTTTACGAGGTGATAGTTGGCATTAACAAAACCTTTAAAAAGACGGGAGCATGAAATGAGCCGCTCTACAGTGAACGTGGCGCGCGACCAAGGTGAGCCGAGCCTGGAGCCGGAACAGAAGCTGACCGAAGCCATTTCGCGATTGAATAAACATGCGGCTGATTTCGATGTCGCTGTCTACAATGAACAGAATGTCTCCCAGTATATTTGCGATCTCCTAGGCGAACTGAGCACGATTGCGTCCAAGGCCAATCTCGTCTTTCTCACATATTTGATCGACGTGGCGCATGAGGAGGCCCGTATTCAGGCGCAAGGTCGAGATCAAACGCGGCTGTAGTATTCCGGGAAAAACACGGCGATCCTCTGGCAGTGAAACTTGCTTTCGCGCAAGAGCGGACAATCTGGAATTTCAACCTGAGGCTGCCGTAAAATCACAGATGGTGTAAACACCCAGCGCCACAACCTTGACGGCGTCTCGGCTTCCTGTCAACGCGCGGTTCTTGCTGCCTGTTCGCCGATTCGTTTGATCTCCCATTCGAGGCTCACGCCGCTGATGGCCCGGACGCGCTCGCGGACGGTCTCGCCCAGTTCCTCGATGTCGGCGGCCGTCGCGTCGCCGTCATTTATCAAGAAGTTGCAGTGCAACTCGGAAACGTGTGCGCCGCCGAGGCGCAGACCCCGGCAGCCGGCGGCGTCTACCAGCCGCCATGCGCTGTGGCCCGGCGGGTTCTTGAAGGTCGAGCCGCCCGTGCGCGCCTTGGTGGGCTGATGCGCCTCGCGGTAGTCGGCGACCTCCCGCATCGCCTCTTCGATCACATCTCGGTCCGAAGGCTCGCCCTGAAACGTCGCCTGAGTGAAAATGAAATCCAGCGGCGCGCCACAATGGCGATACCCATAGCTCAGCTCATCGACCCCAAGCACATGAAGTTGCCCACGGCGATCAACGGCCCGCGCCTCGACAAGCACGTCGCGCGTTTCGGCGCCATGCGCGCCGGCGTTCATCCGCAAGGCCCCCCCGATCGAGCCGGGAATTCCCCGGTAAAATGCCAGCCGGCCGATTTCCGCCCTTGCGGCCGCCTGCGCAAGGCGCACATCCGGCACCGCCGCGCCGCAGCGGATATGCGCCTCATCAAGCGCTTCAATCTCGCTGAAGCCGCGCCCGAGCCGGATCACCACACCGCGCACGCCGCCATCGCGCACCAGCAGATTGGAGCCAACGCCGACGACCGTGACCGGCACTTCCTCCGGCGCGTTCTGCAGAAAGTGGATCAGGTCGGCTTCATCCGCCGGTGTGAACAGGACTTCGGCCGGGCCGCCGACACGAAACCAGGTGATCTCCGCCATGCTGACGCCCGAGCGCAGACGCCCGCGCAAGCCGGGCAACGCCTCGGCCAGTTCGCCGGCCAGCCCGCTCAGCTCTGCTGCTGGTGTCGCGGTCTCAGCCGTCATGCGCTACTCCGCCGCGCCGGCATGCGCAACCGGATGCGCGGCCAGGGCGTCCAGCTGCTCCGGCAGCGCACGTGTCCAATTGGTGATGGTCCCCGCGCCCAGCCCGATGACCAGATCGCCGGGGCGCGCCAGTTGTGCGATGGTCGGCGCCAGCGCCTCCTCGCCGTCGATCTCCAGCGCATGGGCATGTCCTGACGCGCGCACCCGCTCCAGCAGTGTGCGGTGGTCAATGCCATTTCCGGTCTCGCCTGCGCTATAGACCGGCGTGATGATCGCAATATCCGCATCCGCGAAGGAGCCAGCAAACGCATCGAGCAGTCCGGTCAGCCGCGAATACCGATGCGGCTGCATGACCGCGATCACCCGCCCGCGCGTGGCGCGCCGCGCCGCTTTCAGAACAGCGGCGATTTCCACCGGATGGTGCGCGTAGTCGTCGTAAACCGAAACGCCGTTCCACTCTCCGACAGGCGTGAAGCGCCGGGCCACGCCGCAGAAGCTGCGCAAGCCCTCCTCGATCGCCTCGTCACGCAGGCCGATCTCGCTCATCACCGCGATGGCCGCGAGCGCGTTCAGCGCATTGTACTCGCCCGGGATCGGCAGCCGCAGACCCTCCAGCAGCCGCGCGCCACGGCGCACCCGCTCACCGAGCCGGGCGTCGAACACCACGCTGCCGCCAACCTCGCGGACCTGCTCGAGCCGCAAATCGGCATCCGCCGAGACGCCATAGCGAAGCAGCCGGCGCCCGCGGAAATGCGGCGCAAGCTCATCCAGCATCTGGCGCACCACCGGATGGTCGATCCCGGCTACAACCGCCCCATAATAGGGGATCTGCTCGAAAAAACGCCGGAATGCGCCGTGCAGTGCGCGCTCCGAGCCATAAAAGTCCATGTGCTCCGGGTCGATGTTCGTCACGACGCCGATGCGCGCGGGCAGCTTCACGAAGGTGGCGTCCGACTCGTCGGCCTCGACCACCATCCACTCGCCCGCACCGGCGCGCGCGTTCGAGCCCCACGCGTTCAAGATGCCGCCGTTGATGACCGTCGGGTCGCAGCCAGCATGGGTCATCGCCCAGGAGATGAGGGAGGTCGTCGTTGTCTTGCCATGCGTGCCGGTTACGGCGATAGCCGGGTGCCCGCGCATCAGCTCCCCCAGCATTTCCGCCCGGGGGATGACCGGCAGGCCGCGCGCCCGCGCGCCGTCAAGCTCCGGGTTGCCTGGCTTTATGGCGGTCGAGACGATCACATGCGTCGCGCCATCCAGATTGGCGTCATCATGCCCGATGAACACGCGCATACCCTGATGGCGCAGCCGCTGCGCGTTGGCGCTGTCGTTCTGGTCGCTGCCCTGGACCGCGTAGCCGCGCGCGCGCATGATTTCCGCGATCGCGCTCATGCCGATGCCGCCGATGCCGATGATGTGGTAAAGCTCTCGCCTAGCGTCCGCGTCCATGTGCTTCACGTCCCCCCGTCACGGCTCAGGATTTCCGCCCTCTCCTGTTGTTCGATCTCAGCTTGCTCGTCGGAGGGCTCTTGTTGGATAACGCTTTCGACAACATCGGCCAGCCGTTCCACCGCATCATATCGCGCCATCGATTTCGCCGCCGATGCCGCCCGGATCAGACTGCCGGGCTCCTCGAACAGACGGCGCACCACCCCAGCGAAACGCTCCGGCGTCATGGCGCGTTCTTCGTAGCACCAGCCGCCGCCGCCGCGCTCAAAACGCATCGCGTTTTCATACTGGTCGTTATCGAGCGAATGCGGCAGCGGCACGAGCACCGCCGGGCGTCCGATTGCGCAGAGCTCGGCAACAGTGGTCGCGCCGGACCGGCAGACCACGAGATGCGCCGTCGCCATACGCTCGGGCAGATCGTCGAAAAATGTCGCCAGCTCCGCTGCAACGCCCGCGCGTTCATAGGAATCGAAGACATTGTCGATGTCTTCTTCGCGGCATTGCTGGACCACCAGCAGGCGGTCGCGGATGTGGTCGGGCAGAAGGTAAAGGGCCGCCGGCATGATCTCGGCGAAGAACCGCGCCCCCTGGCTGCCGCCGAAGACCAGCAGGTTGAGTTGCCCGTCGGGCGAGGGGGAACTGTAGACCTGGGAGCGCATGTTGAGCACGGCGCGGCGCAGCGGCGTGCCGGTCAGATACGCCTTGTGCAGCAGCTTGCCCTCGAGAAACTTGGTATCTTCGAAGGAATATGCGACCGCGCGCACCATCGGTCCCAGCAGCCGGTTGGCGCGGCCCATGACGGCGTTCTGCTCATGCGTCAGAGTTGGAATACCACGCGCCAGCGCCGCCAGCATCGGCGGGATGGTCGGATAGCCGCCAAAGCCAATCGCGGCGCGCGGCTTGATCTCGCCGAGAATGCGGTAGGCCATGTGAAAGCCGCTTGAGAGTTTGGCCACCGTCTTGGTCGCTTCCAGCGGCGAGCGGCCCTTGAAGGTCGCCGAATTCACCCGGTAGACCTCGCGCGCGGGGAAGTCGGCGTCGAACCTGCTGCTGCGCGTATCGGTTATCAGGTCAATCGCGTAACCGCGCCAGCTCAGTTCCTGCGCGAGGGATTTAGCGGGAAAGAGATGTCCGCCCGTGCCCCCGGCGGTCATCACGATCGAAGGTCTCGTCACGTTCTTATCTCCCGTGGCGTGGCGGCGACTCTGGCCGCCTGCAGATCGGCTGGACGGGCCAGCCAGGATAAAGCCTCGGTGTTCGGTCTGCGCCGCGAAAGCGCAACAATCATGGCCATCGCCACGGCCATGGAAACGAGCGACGAGCCGCCGTACGAAATGAACGGCAGCGTCATCCCCTTCGCCGGCAGCAAGTTGACATTAACTGCCATATTAATCAGCGCTTGAAAACCAAACAGCATCGCCAGCCCGCTGATCGCCACGCGCACGAACGGGCTGTGCTGCTTCAGTACGCCCGCGACCGCGCGCAAGGCGATGAAGGCGTACACGCCGACAAGCAGCAGACAGCCCGCGATTCCAAGCTCTTCAGCGATGACGGCGAAGATGTAGTCGTTGTGCGCGTCAGGCAGGCGCGTCTTCAAGACGCCCTCGCCCGGACCGCGTCCGAACCAGCCGCCCTCGGCAAACGCTGACAGCGCGATTGCGGTCTGGCCGCTGACCGATCCGCCCCAGCCCATGAACGCGTCGATTCGCTCCGCGGCGTGCGGGATTGTGACGTAGACGATGACCAGTCCTGCGATGCCGGCGAGCGCGATCGCCAGCAACCAGCGCAGCGGATAGCCCGCCGCCATGAACATGCCTGCCCAGACCAGCGTGATAAGCGCAATCTGCCCGATGTCCGGCTGCAGCGCCAGCAACCCGACAAAGATGATGAGCAGCGCGATCGCGAACTCGGTCGCCGGGACATCGCGCCGCCGCGCGCCTTCTGCAAGCAGCCAGGCGCTCACGACGACGAAGCCGGGCTTCACGATCTCGGAGGGCTGAAACGCGAAACCCGCTAAATGCACCCAGCGCACCGCGCCGTTCAGCTCCACCCCCTGATGCAGCGCAAGCCCCATCAGCGCCAGCCCGCCGGAGCACATCAAAAGCGCCAGCCGCCGCACCCCGCGCGGCCCGAGCATTGACACGGCGATCAGCGCCGCCAGAGCAGCCAGAAAGAACAGCGCATGCCGTTCCACAAAGTAGAAATCCGGCAGACCGAGGCGGCCGGCGGCGGGCGGCCCGGCTCCGAAGGCCATGATCATTCCGGCCAGCATCAGGAACAGCACGGCCGCAAGCAGCCTGTGGTCGATGGAAAACCACCAATCCGAAAGCAGGCTGCGTTCGGCGCGTGACAGCCTCATGCGGCAATCGCCTCGCGCATGGAGACGCCCTCGTGCGCAGCGACCAGACGGCGAAACGCCTCGCCGCGCTCGGCGAAGTTGGGGAACTGGTCATAGGAGGCGCAGGCCGGGGACAGCAACACGACCGGCGCGCGCGCGCCGGAGCGCAGCGCATCGCGCAAGGCCGCCGCGACGGCGTTCTCCAGCGTGCCGCAATGCTCATAGGCGACGCGCCCCGCAAGCTGGCCCGCGAAATAATCTGCCGCCTCGCCGATGAGATACGCCTTAGCCACCCGCGGATAGTAAGGCTCCAACCCGCTCAATCCGCCCTCCTTGGCACGGCCGCCGACAATCCAGAACACCGGATCGAAGCAAGCGAGCGCGCGTGCCGCGGCGTCCGCGTTGGTGGCCTTGCTGTCATTGATGAAGGCGACCCGGCCGAGCCGGCCGACCTCTTCCATCCGGTGCGCAAGGCCCGGGAAGCTGCGCAGACCCTCCATGAGTTCCTCGCGCGACAGGCCGAGCGCGCGCGCCGCGGCAAAGGCCGCTGCTGCATTCTCCCAATTATGCGCGCCGCGCAGCGCCGTAATGCCGCGCAGGCTTATCGGCGCTTCGATTTCGCCATCGCGCGCCTCGAACAGCAGCCCGTCGCGGACATAGACGCCGTCACTGACCGGATGCGCTGTGGAGACCAGCCGGCGGGCCGGCGCAAACGGCCACTGATCGGCGAGGCGGCGCGTCAGGTCGCTGTCAACGCCGATGACGCCGCAGTGCGCCGCGCCGAGCCGGTTGAAAATGCGCGCCTTGATCGCCGCGTAGTTCGCCAGCGTGCCGTGCCGGTCGAGATGATCCGGCTGAACGTTCAACAGTACGGAGACATCCGCATCGAGGCCGGGCGTGAGGTCGATCTGGAAGGAGGAATACTCAAGAACGTAATGCCGGTCGGCCGCGAACGGCGGCAGGTCCAAAACCGCTGTGCCAATGTTTCCGCCCAGCGCCACATCGCGGCCAGCCGCAGTCAGCAGATGCGCGGTCAACGCTGAAGTGGTCGACTTGCCGTTGGTGCCGGTGATCGCGACGACTTTGCCGGGCAGCCCCTGATGACGGCGCTCGCGGCAGAACAGTTCAGTATCCCCGATGATCTCGACCCCGGCGGCGTGAGCGCGCTTCACGATCGCGTGGGGCTCTGGATGCGTCAGCGGCACGCCTGGCGACAGCACGAGCGCGCGCAGAGACGACCAGTCCCATGCTTCAGGCGGCGCAACCTCCGCGCCTGCTTCGCCCGCCCTGGCCCGCGCAGGCGCGTGATCGTCCCACGCCACGACGCGAGCGCTGCCTCGCGCCAGCGCGCGCGCCGCCGCTATCCCCGACAGGCCGAGGCCGAACACCGCGACATTCTCATCTGCGCAAAACGTAACGGGAATCATGGCCTTATCCTAACGTAGTTTGAGCGTGGACAGCCCGATCAGCGCCAGCACCACCGCGATGATCCAGAACCTGACGACAACGGTCGCTTCGGCCCAGCCCTTTTGCTCGAAATGGTGGTGCAGCGGCGCCATGCGGAACACGCGCTTGCCGGTAAGCTTGTAGGAGAGCACCTGCACGATCACCGAAAGGGTCTCCAACACGAACAACCCCCCGACAATCGCCAGCACGATCTCATGTTTGGTCGCAACGGCGATGGTGCCGAGAGCGCCGCCCAGCGCCAGCGAGCCGGTATCGCCCATGAAGATCATCGCGGGCGGCGCGTTGAACCACAGAAAACCAAGGCCCGCACCCACCAGCGCGCCGCAAACGACCGCGAGCTCACCCGTACCCGGTACGAAATGAATCTGAAGATAATCGGCAAAGATTGCGTTACCGACGAGGTACGAAATCACGCCGAATGTGCCCGCAGCGATCATCACGGGCACGATGGCAAGCCCGTCCAGCCCGTCAGTCAGGTTCACCGCGTTACCCGCCCCAGCGATAACAAACACGCCAAGCACAATGAACAACGGGCCGAGGTCGATCAGCACATCCTTGAAGAACGGCACGGCGAGCGAACTGGAGAACCCGGCCTCGCCGATCATCATGATCGAGTAGGCGGCGATACCCGCGACGGCCACCTCCAAAAGCAGCTTGATCCTGCCGGAGAAGCCGCCGGTCGAGCGTTTTGTGACCTTCAGGAAGTCATCGATAAAGCCGATGGTCCCGAAAGCAAGCGTTACCGCCAGGACGACCCAGACATATCTGTTCGCGAGATTGGCCCACAGGATGGTGGCCACGCCGACGCCAAGAAGAATCATCAGCCCGCCCATCGTCGGCGTGCCCTGCTTGGTCAGCAGATGCGTTTGCGGCCCGTCGGTGCGGATGGGCTGGCCACGGCCCTGGCGCACGCGCAGCAGATTGATGAGGCCTGGGCCGAACCAGAATACGACCAGCAGCGCAGTCATGATCGCCCCGCCGGTGCGGAAGGTGATGTAGCGAAAAACGTTGAGCACCGGGAACTGATCAGCCAGTTCGACAAACAGATAAAACATCGTTCCCCGTCGACGCCTTTGCTGCGCAATGCCTCGTTTTCAGCGCTTGCGCGCCGTTTGTCAGCGCAGCGGCGTGGCCGCCCGCGCCTCCTCCTCCAGCACCTCGCGCACCGCTTCCATGTCGGAGAACGGGTAGGTGTGTCCGTTCACGATCTGACCCGTCTCGTGTCCCTTGCCGGCAATCAGCAGCACGTCATCGCGGCCAAGCTCGGCGATGGCGGCGGCGATAGCGGCGCGCCGGTCAGGAATGTCGCGGGCATTGGGCGCGGCCCGTACGATCTGTTGCCTTATCATGGCTGCGTCCTCGCCGCGCGGGTTATCGTCGGTGACGTAGACTCTTTCGGCCAATTGTTGCGCGATCGCCCCCATCTCTGCACGCTTACCCGTATCGCGCTCGCCGCCGCAGCCGAACACGACCGCGACCTTGCCGCGCGCAAACGGCCGCAGCGCACGCAGAGCGCAGTCCAGCGCGTCAGGGGTATGGGCATAGTCGATGAAGATGCCGCCGCCGGACGGCGCATGGCCAGCCAGCTCCATACGCCCGCGCGCGCCCTGAAGGGTCTCGAGCGCGGCGAACACGGCGTCCGGCGCGCTGCCAGTCGCCAGAGCCAGCCCGGCGGAGATTGCTGCGTTCGATACCTGAAAAGAGCCCGCAAGCGGCAGCGTGACTGAATAGCGCGCGCCGCTGAAAATGAAATCTACCCGCTGCGTGAAGCCTTCTGGCGTCGCCCGGAATACGCGGACCGCATCGCCCGCATGGCCCACTGTCCAGACCTCGCGCCCGCGCGCTTTTGCCAATTCGGCAACCCGCGCGCCTTCCGGCCGGTCAATATCAATGACCGCTGGCGCCCCCCGGGGCAAAATATCCTCGAACAGGCGCATCTTGGCGGCGAAGTAGCTCTCGAAGTCCGGGTGATAGTCGAGGTGATCGCGCGAGATGTTGGTGAAGGCCGCTGCGCTCAGCCGCACGCCATCAAGCCGGTGCTGCGCAAGCCCGTGACTGGAGGCTTCGAGCGCGGCATGGCTCACGCCTTCGCGCGCGAGGCCATCGAGAATGCGGTGCAGTTCGACCGGCTCCGGCGTTGTGTGGCGCAACGGGCGCGTTTCGTCATCGACGCGGACGCCCAGCGTGCCGACGCTCGCCGCGCTCAGGCCCTGCGCGCGCCAGATCTGATAGAGGAAGGAGGCAACCGAGGTCTTGCCGTTCGTGCCAGTCACCGCCGCGAGCGTCTCCGGCTGGCGCGGATAGAGCCGCGCGGCCATCTGCGCGAGACGCCGCCGCGGTTCGCGGTCGCGGATCACGCTCACGCCCTCGGGCACCGGCGCATCCGGCGCGGCGAGCACTGCGGCCGCGCCTGCCGCAAGCGCAGCCGGAATGAACTGCGCGCCATCGACCTTCGTGCCTGGCAGCGCGGCAAACACGAAGCCGGGCCGCACCTCACGGCTGTCCGCCGTTATGCCCGCAATGTCAATATCGGCAGAGACGCCGGAAGGGACGCCGCCCGCCAGCTCGCTGAGCTTCATTTTGGTCTGGCCTCGCCGGAAGCCGCTTCACCATCGGAGTCGTCCGGTTAATAGGCGGTGCCGGCGACTTCGTCAAACGCGCGTTCCGGCGCCACGCCGAGGATCGGGGCCGCCCGTTTTACGACCGCCGCGACAGTTGGCGCAGCGTTCCAGGCCGCTTCGGTCCGCCGGCGCGCCGCCTCTGTCGGTTTCGGTTCATCTATCATGACCAAAACCAGATATTGCGGATCGTCCATGGGAAACGCGGCAAAAAAAGTACTAATGACTTTTTCGCGGGAATAACCGCCAGCGATGGGCTTATCAGCCGTGCCGGTCTTGCCGCCCAGTCGGTAGCCCGCCACGTCCCCATTGCGGCCGGTGCCCTCTAAGACGTTGCGGCGCATGAGCCTGCGCATGGCGTCGGACGTGCTTGAGCGCAACACCTTTCTGGCCACCCGGCGGCCCTCGCTGCGGCTGCGCTTCAAGAAGGTCGGCCGCACCAGGTACCCGCCGTTGACGAGCGCTGCGCCCGCCGCTGCGAAGTTGAGCGGCGCAACCGCGATGCCGTGCCCGTATGAGACCGTGACGGTCGTGGAATCGCGCCAAACCTCCGGCACGAGCGGACGGGCCGTCCGCGCGACTTCCGTGTCCAGAGGTTCCAGCAGGCCCAGCCGTTCGAGAAACTCGCGCTGGCGATACCCGCCGACATCGAGCGCGATTCGCGCCGCGCCGGTATTCGAGGAACGAATGAAGATTTCCGGCACCGTGGCGTAGGTTTGCCGGGCGTATTTATCCACGATGCGAAAGCCTCCGGCGTTCACCGGCTGCTTGATATTGTAGCGGTCGTCAAGCTGGATGATGCCGTAGTCAAGGCCCATCGCAACCGTGAAGCTTTTGAACACCGATCCCATCTCGTAGGTATCAGCGATAAGGCGATTCTGGCGGTGGGGCTGGAGCGACTCTTCGCGGTGGTTCGGGTCGTAGTCGGGGAGCGAGGTCATGGCCAGCACCTCGCCGCTGTGAACGTCCATGACCAGGCCAGCGACCGCCGTCGCCTCGTAAGCGTCAAGCGCGCGGCGCAGCTCTTCGCGCAGGATATGCTGCACGCCAAGATCGAGCGCGAGGCGCACCTGTGGCCGCTCATCCGGCGATGCCGCCAGTTCCGCGATGCCGACCGCGCTGTCGATATGTTTCTCGATGCCCGCGATACCGCGATTGTCGATGTTTGTGTGGCCCAGCACATGCACGCCCGTTGGGCCGGACGGGTAAACGCGCTGGTTCGCGGTCATCAGCCCGACACTCGGCAAGCCGAGCCGATGTACGGCTTCGGCCTGGTTCGGCGTCAGTCCGCGGTAAAGCCAGACGAAGCGCCCCTTGCCCGACAGTTGGTCGCGCAGCGCCGCAATGTCCTGGTCGGGCAGCACCCGGGCGAGCTTCTCCGCAGCGTCATCGACATCCACGACCCGCGCGGGATCGCCGTAAGCCCAATAGACCTCCAGATCAGTCGCCAGCATCCGGCCATTCCGGTCCACGAGGTCAGGCCGCGAAATCGAGTGAGGTGCTTCGGGCTGCGCGACGGCGATCCGCGGCGCATCATCCGGCCCCACGCCGAGGGAGATCAGCCGCGCCGCCAACCCGGCGAAACCGATGACCATCGCGAAAAGCACCAGGCCGATGCGCACGGCATCCGGCCCGCCGCCCCGGCGTTTGGAGTGCCCGCTCATGGCCGTTCTCCACCCGCATCCGCGCGCGCAGCCGGCCGCCCCGCAATTTCGGCGAACGACTTGATCTGCTCCGGCTTCACTGGCTCCAGCCCGAGGCGGTCGCGCGCGATCCGCTCAAGCCGCTCTGGGCGTGTCAGAAAGGTCCACTCCGCGCGCAGTACGGACAGGGCGCGCGTTGTTTGCGAAATCTCGCGCGA